>JANMJI010000189.1:0-21780 GCA_031371275.1 Betaproteobacteria bacterium | reverse complement strand
TGAACAACGGCTGCGTCTGCTGCACGATCCGCGAAGACCTGCGCAGCACGCTGGCCGACCTGGCCGAAAAACGCCGCAAGGGTGAACTGGTTTTCGACCGCGTGGTGATCGAGACCACCGGCCTGGCCGACCCCGGCCCGGTGGCCCAGACGTTCTTCATGGACGACGAAATCGCCGAGAGCTATTTGCTCGACAGCGTGCTGACGCTGGTCGACGCCAAACACGGCGACAAGCAACTCGACGAGCGCCAGGAAGCGCGCCGGCAAATCGGCTTTGCCGACCAGATCTTCATCAGCAAGAGCGAACTCGTGAGCGAAGCACAAACGGCCGCGCTCATCCACCGCATCAAGCACATGAACCCGCGTGCGCCGCAGCGCAAGGTGCACTTTGGCGAAGTGCCGCTGAGCGAGGTGTTCGACCTGAAGGGCTTCAACCTCAACGCGAAGCTGGAAATCGACCCCGAGTTCCTGAACGCCGACCCGCATGCGCATGACCATCACGATCATGACCACCAGGGCCACGACCATGCCGAAGGCGAGGCCTGCGACCACCCTTCGCACCAGGGCCGGCACCACGCCCACGACGACGATGTAAAGAGCTTTGTCTTCAAGAGCAAGAAGGCCTTCAATCCGGCCAAGCTGGAAGACTTTCTGGGCGCCATCGTGCAGGTCTACGGCCCCAAGATGCTGCGCTACAAGGGCGTGCTGTGGATGAAGGGCAGCGAGCGCAAGGTCATCTTCCAGGGCGTACACCAGTTGATGGGCAGCGACCTGGGCCCGAAGTGGGCGCCCGGTGAAGAAAAGGGCAGCAAGCTGGTGTTCATAGGCATAGACCTGCCCAAGGAAATCCTGCTGCAAGGTCTGGAGCAATGCCTTTCATGATCGAATTTCTGCACACCGGCAAGCCCGGGCGGCGCGCCGCCCGGGCGTGGCTACAATCCGCGCGCTTTGCAGGCCCCCCGGGCTTGCTGGGCTGTTCCGCCGCCGGCGGGACAACATGATGACGCCACCCGAGGTGGTGTTTCCGACAGGCGAGGAGGTCCCCGTGAGCAAGCCCCCGGCCAAGACAGAGGCCGCCAACAAGGCCCCAGCCAAACCCGCAGCAGCCCCTGCGTCTGCCAAACCCGTGGCCAAGGCAGCGGCCAAGCCTGCTGACAAACCAGCGGCCAAGCCGGTCAAGCCCGCAGCGAAAGCCGCACCCGCACTGGCGGCTGTGGCTGCGCCGGCGGCAGCGCCCAAACCCGCCCCCAAACCCGCCCCCAAGCCAGCACCCAAGCCGGCTGCCAAGCCCGCAGCTAAACCCGCAGCCAAACCCGCACCCAAGCCTGCACTTGTGCATGCACCCGCGCCCGCGCCCGCGCCCGCGCCCGCACGCGCACCCTCCCCCGCAACCGCCACCCCCCCCGCCCACCCCCCCCCCCCCGCACCCGCCCCGGGTCCCGCAGCCGCCCCCAAGCCGTTGATCAAAGCCGCTGCGCCCAAGTCGGCCAGCGCCAAATCTGCGGCCAAGACGGCGCCCCAGAACCAGCTGCCGACGCCCGCGCCGGCGCAGTCGCCAAACCGTTTCACCGACCGCTTCGCGCCCGCCGTGCACGCCGCCCGCCACATGACGGAGATGGCCGACTACCCCAAGACCGTGCACAAGATAGACCCCAAGCTGGTGAATGCCTGGAAAAGCAAAGCCGGGCGCGACCTGAGCACCGACGAATTGCTGGCCATGCCCGAGGCCGAGTACATGAACGACAAGCAGCTGGATTTCTTCCGCGGCCAGCTACAAAAACAGAAGGACGATCTGCTGTCGAATGCGGGTGAGACGACAGAACACCTGCGCGAAGACACCTCCATCGTGCCCGACCCGGCCGACCGCGCCACCATCGAAGAAGAACACGCGCTCGAACTTCGCACGCGCGACCGCGAACGCAAGCTGCTGAAGAAGATCGCGCAGTCTTTGACGCGGCTGGAAAGCGGCGAGTACGGCTTCTGCGACGAGACGGGTGAACCCATCGGCCTGGCCCGTTTGCTGGCCCGCCCGACGGCCACGCTGTCGCTGGAAGCGCAGCAGCGCCGCGAGCTCAAACAGAAGATGTTTGGCGACTGAGTAGCCCTAAGCCCACACACCTGCCAGCCGTGAATTCGTCCTGACAGGCAGTGGGCTGGCGGGCACTGGCCCTGGCGTACATTCCTTGCATGGCCGAGAACGAGAAGACCGAGAGTTTTTTCCGCAAGGTGGTGCGGTTCGTCGCGAACCCCGCCACCGACTGGACCGACCTCAATTCGCGCCAGGAAGACAACCGCGAGCTCGAGCTTGAAAAGTCCGAGCTGAAGGCCATGATCGAGCGCAAGCGGCGCAACGACTTTGTGCGCAAGCGCGAATTCGACATGCTGCGCCGCGTGCGCCGTGAAGGTCTGTCACCCGAACAGCTGGCATCGCTGGGTACGTCGTCCAGGCTCGACGATTCAGAAGCGCGCGCCCCCGACAGCAATTCAGCGCGGCCCGACGGCGTGAAGGCCAAGATCGACGAGATCGAACAGCAGATGGTCGGCGACGCCGGCTTCAATTCCACCCGCAACCGCGCCACCGGCCTGGCGGGCGCGGCCACCGAAGCCGGCGCGCTGGCCCGCGAAAGCGGCCACCCGGCACGCCCTGGCGGCCAGCCGGCTGGCACACCCGCACCCACCGCTGCGCCGGCCCCGCTGCCGGTGATGAACCTGCCGCCCACCGCGGCACCGGCGCCGGTGCAGATGGGCGGGGGCCTGCCGCCGCTGGCGCCGCTTTCGACGGTGTCGTTTGACGGTGCCGGCCCTGGGCCTGCCCACACGCCGGCCGTGGTGGCCGCAGCGGCAGCGGCCCATTCGGCCGGCGAAGCGAGCGACTTCAGCAGCCCGTTTTCGGTCGAAGTCAGCGAGGTCATGCACGACCCCGAACTGGACGAAGCCGTGATCGCCTTTGCCAACGCCGACTTCGCGCAATGCGAAGAAGCCTTGCAGCGTTTGACCGCACCCAACGGCCCGCGCGGTCAGCATGCCGAGACCTGGCTGGTGCTGTTCGACCTGTACCGTGCCACGGGTCAGCAGCAGCCCTTCGAGAGCCTGGCGGTGGAATACGCGCAGCAGTTCGGCTGGTCGGCGCCGCAGTGGTATTCACTGCCCAAGCTGGTGGCCGACGCACAGGCCGAAGAGCCCGTCATCAGCTCGGCCGCCGTAACCCGTGGCCATGGCGACGTCGGCTGGCTGGCGCCGACGCACCTGGACATCGAAGCCGTCGCCAGGCTGCGTTCACAAACCCTGCAGATGCCGCTGCCCTGGGTCTTCGACTGGCATGAATTGCAGCGCGTGGACGCCGAAGCGGCGATGCAGTTGTCGATGCTGTTCCGCCTGTGGGCTGGTCAGCAGCTGGAGTTGCGCTGGATTTCCGGCGAGCGCCTGTTCCAGGTGCTGCAAGACGCCGCCCCCTCTGGCGTGCGCGACGCCGACCCGGCCTTCTGGCTGACCCGCCTGGACGCGCTGCGCCTGGCCAACCGTGTCGATCAGTTCGACGAAGCCGCCATCGACTACTGCGTGACTTACGAGGTAAGCCCACCGTCGTGGGAACCGACGCGCTGCAAGGTACACATCAGTGGTGGCGGTTTGTCCACGCGCCAGCCCGATTTGTCGATGGTCAGCGAAGTCTCGACCAGCTTCATGGAATCAGGCCTGGCCGACGACGCCGCTTCTGGCAATGTCGAAGTGGCGCATGTAGAACTGTCGGGCCAGCTCATCGGCGACATCGGAGCCACGCTGGCCAAGCTGCAAAGCGAAACCAGCTCGGCTCCGGTGGTCAGCGTCAGTTGCGCGCGTTTGATACGGGTTGACTTCATCGCCGCCGGCGATTTGCTGAACTGGGTGCTGAGCAAACGCAACGAAAGCCGGGCCGTGCATTTTGTCGACACGCACCGCCTGGTGGCGCTGTTCTTCGGCGCCATGGGCATCAACGAGCACGCCAAGGTCCAAGTCAGAAAAGTCTGACGCCGCCTTGACGGGGGCGGGGTCGCCCTCAACTCCCAGGCACTTATGGAAACCTATCACGGCACCACCATCGTCAGCGTGCGCCGCGGCGCCAACGTCGCCATCGGCGGCGACGGCCAGGTCACGCTGGGCCACATTGTCGTCAAGAGCAGCGCGCGCAAGGTGCGCAAGCTGTACCGCGAACAGGTGCTGGCCGGTTTTGCCGGCGCCACGGCCGACGCTTTCACGCTGTTCGAGCGCTTCGAGGCCAAGCTCGAAAAGCACCAGGGCCACTTACAGCGCGCGGCCATCGAGCTGACCAAGGATTGGCGCACCGACCGCGTGCTGCGCCGCCTGGAGGCCATGCTGGCGGTGGCCGACGCCACCTGCTCGCTCATCATCACCGGCAACGGCGACGTGCTGGAACCCGAGCACGGCATCGTGGCCATCGGCTCGGGCGGCGCCTTCGCGCAAGCCGCCGCGCGCGCGCTGCTGGCGCACACCGAAATGGCACCGGCCGAGATCGTCAAACGTGCGCTGGAAATCGCTGGCGACATCTGCATTTACACCAACCAGAACCACATCGTCGAGACCCTGGAAAGCGCTGCGAAATGAGCTTGTCAATGACGCCGCAGGAAATCGTCTCCGAACTCGATGCCCACATCGTCGGCCAGCACGCGGCCAAGCGCGCGGTGGCCATCGCGCTGCGCAACCGCTGGCGCCGCCAGCAGGTGCAAGGCACGCTGAAGGGCGAGATCACGCCCAAGAACATCTTGATGATCGGCCCCACCGGTGTCGGCAAGACCGAGATTGCGCGCCGCCTGGCGCGGCTGGCCGACGCGCCCTTCATCAAGGTGGAAGCCACCAAGTTCACCGAGGTGGGCTATGTCGGCAAAGATGTCGACAGCATCGTGCGCGACCTGGTCGACGTGGCCGTGAAGCAAGAACGTGAACGCCAGGTGCGCAGCCAACGCGCGGCGGCAGTGGACGCGGCCGAGGAACGCATCCTGGATGCGTTGGTGCCGCCGGCGCGCGACGGGCGCGACCAGCAGGGTGCCCGCGCCATCGGCTTCAACAGCGAACCTGCCGCCCCCGAAAACACCGCACGCCAGGTCATGCGCAAGCGCCTGCGCGAAGGCAGCCTGGACGACAAGGACATCGAAATCGACATCGCCGAGCCGAGACCGACGCTGGAGATTCTGGGCGCCCAGGGCATGCCCGGCATGGAAGAGATGACCGAGCAGCTGAAGGGCTTGTTCTCGCAAGCCGGCGCCACGCGCCGCAAGACCCGCAAGCTGAAGATCGCCGAAGCCTTCAAGCTGCTGCAAGAAGAAGAGGCCGGCAAGCTGGTCAACGAAGACGATATCCGCGCCGCGGCGCTGGCCAATGCCGAGGGCAACGGTATTGTCTTCATCGATGAGATCGACAAGGTGACTTCGCGGCAAGAAAACGCCGGCGCCGAAGTCAGCCGCCAGGGCGTGCAGCGCGACCTGCTGCCGCTGGTCGAAGGCACCACCGTCAGCACCAAATACGGGCCCGTCAAGACCGACCACATGCTGTTCATCGCCAGCGGTGCTTTCCACCTTGCCAAGCCCAGCGACCTGATCCCCGAACTGCAAGGGCGATTCCCCATTCGTGTCGAACTCACGTCTTTGAGCGTGGCCGATTTCGAGGCCATTCTCACCAGCACCCATGCCAGTCTGGTGAAGCAGTACCAGGCCTTGCTGGCCACCGAAGGCGTGGCGCTGCAGATCACACCCGAAGGTGTGAAGCGGCTGGCGCAGATTGCGTTTGAGGTCAACGAGCGGACTGAGAACATCGGCGCCCGCCGTCTGGCCACGGTGATGGAAAGGCTGCTGGATGAGGTCAGCTTCGACGCCCCCAACCGCAGCGGCCAGACGGTGGTGGTGGACGCCGCCGCGGTGGACGCGCGGCTGGCCGACCTGGCACACAACGAGGATCTATCGCGCTACATCCTGTAGCGCGCCGCCTGACTCGGCGCTACATCCTGTAGCGCGCCGCCTGATTCGGCGCTACATCCTGTAGCGCGCCGCATGTTCGGCGCTACATCCTGCAGGCGACCTTGCGGCGCAGGCCCACCGCGGCCAGGCCGCCCAGCAGCAGCATCCAGCTAGCGGGCTCGGGCACTGCCGCCGTCACGGTTTGGGTCACCTGCAACAGCACACGGTCAGCCACCGTGTCGTAGACCACCGTGAAGGCGCCGGTGGCAAAGCCGGTCAGGCTCATCGACGAGAAACTGCCGCTTAAATCGCCTACCGAATCCAGGATCACGATCGACGTGCCGACCGCGTAGCTGCACGCCCCGAAGCACGACAAGGCCAGCTTGCCGGCCAGTGATGCGGTGCCGCTGACCAGCAGCAGGTCGGCGCCCGCGGCACCGCCCAGTTCGACATCGAAACTGCCACCCGCGCCCTGCGCAAAGTTGCCGCTGACACTCAAGGTGCCGGGTGATTCACCGGGTGCGACATGGCCGTTGTTGGTCAACGTGCCCGCCACCGCGAAGGTGCCCGCGCCCATCAGCGTGCCGGCGTTGGCAAAGTTGCTGGGCAGCGCGATGGTGCCGGTCTTCACATCCACCACGCCCGGGTTGCTGAAGCCCAACGCGTCGCTGATGCTGCTGGTGCCCACACCACCGCTTTTCTGGATGCGCCCCTGGTTGGTGATGGTCGATGCCGCGCCGCCGTTGTTGACCCAGGCGCCATCGGTCTGCAAGTCGACCAGGCCGGTGTTGCTGATCTGGGTGCCGCTCTGGAAGAACAGCGTGTCGGTGGTCTGCACCGCCAGCGTGCCGGCGTTGGCCAGGGTCAGGGTGGTGGCGAACTTGTTGGCACCGCTGGCCAGCACCAGTTGCTGCCCGGCCGGCACCGCCCAGCTGCCGGCGAGCGTGCCGCCGGTGAAGGTGGTGCGGCCATTGACCACCGCGGCGCTGCCGCTGGCGGTGCCGCCGTTGATGTAAACGTTGTTGCCGCTGTAGCTGCCGGCAAAACTGGCGCTGGTGTTGATATTGGCGCGTCCCGCGCCGCTGAAAATGGTGCCGCCTTCGAACACGGCGTTGCTGCCGCTGAAGTTCACGCTGCCCTGCGCGTCGACGGTGCCGCCGGCCTTGTTGGTGAAGGCCACGGTGCCCACGGTCAAGGTTTCGCCGGTCACCACCCGCAGCACGCCGTAGTTGTTGATGGCCGATGTCACACCGCCGTTGTTCAGCAGCGCCATGCTCTGGTTGGCGACAAAGCTGCCGCGGTTGTCCAGCACCGCGCCGTTTTGCAGGAACAACGCGTCGGTGGTGTTCCAGGCAAAGGTGCCCAGGTTGTCCAGCGTCACGGCGTTCAGGAACTTGTTGCCCCCGCTGGCCCCCGCCAGCGTCTGCCCGGCCGCCACCTGCCAGGTGCCACTGAGCACACCACCGCTGAGGGTGGTGGTGCCTTGCACCACCGCGCTGGTGCCGCTGGCGGTGCCACCGTTGATGAACACGCGGGCACCGCTGTAGGCGCCGTTGAAGCTGGCGTTGCTGTTGACGTTGACAACGCCGGTGCCGCTGAAAACGGTGTTGGCCTCGAAGGTGGCGATGCCGCCGTTAAAGGCCACCGTGCCATCCGCCTGCACCACGCCGCCGCTCTTGTTGACGAAGGCCGCCGTGCCCACCGTCAGCGTCTTGCCGGCCGCCACCCGCAGCAGGCCATGGTTGTTGAAGGCTGGCAACACGCCGCCGTTGTTCAACAGAGAAACGCTCTGGCTGACATTGAAGCTGCCGCGGTTGTCAAACACCGCCGCGTTCTGCATGAAGATGGCGTCAGTGGTGTTCCAGTTGAAGCTGCCCTGGTTGTCAAAGGCCACGGTGCTGAAGAACTTGTTGCCACCATCGTTGGCGGTGATGCTTTGGCCGGCCGCCAGTTGCCAGGCGCCAGAGAAAGTGCCGCCGGTGAAGGCCGCACTGCCGCTCAGCACCGCCTTGGACCCCACCGCGCCGGTGCCGCCGGTGAACCCGCCGCCGGCCAGTTTCAGGTTCTGCGAACTGATGTTGCCCACGAAGCTGGCGTTGTTGCTGACCAGGTTGGTGCCGATGCCACTGAACACGGTGCCGGTGCCAAAGCTGTTGTCGGCACCCGTGAACTGCAATGTGCCGTCGGCCTGCAACGTGCCGCCGCTGTTGATGAACTGCACGCTACCCACCGTCACGGTGCTGCCCGCAGTCACGCGCGTGGTGCCCGCGTTGGTCCAGGTGGGCTGCACGCCACCGTTGTTAACAATGGTGGTGCTGGCGCTGACCGTGAACAGGCCCTGGTTGTCGAAGGCCGCGCCGTTTTGCAGGAACCAGCTGTCGGTGGTTTGCCAGGCCACCGTGCCCAGGTTGGTCAGCGTGCCGGCGGTGATGAATTTGTTGACCCCACTCAAGCCGTTCAGCGTCTGGCCGGCCGCGACCTTCCAGCCACCACTGAGAAGGCCGCCGCTGTAGCCCAGGCTGCCGGTCATCACCGCGCTGTTGCCGCTGAACCCGCCGCCGGCCAGTTGCAGGTTGGCTGAGGTGAAACCGCCGTTGAAAGTGGCGTTGTTGCCGATCACGGTTTGCCCGGCGCCGGTGAACGACGAGCCGGCGTTGATGGTGACATTGCCGCCATTCAGCGCAAGGGTGCCGGTCTGGGTGTCGATAACGCCGCTGTTGGTGAAGGCAATGCTGCCGATGGTGGTGGTGCCGGTGCTGGCGCCGCCGGTTTTGCGGAAGATGCCGCTGTTGTTGAACGCGGATGTGACGCCGCCGTTGTTGGCGATGGTGTCGTTGCCCAATGCCTGCCACAGGCCGGCGTTGTTGACCACGCCGCCGTTTTGGAAGAACAGCGAATCGGCGTTCCAGTTCACGGTGCCCTGCACGTCAAAGGTGACGGCACTCATGAACTTGTTGCCGCCGCTGTTGATGGCCAGCGTGTCGGCCGCCAACAAGGGGCTGGGCGCCGTCACGCCAGGGGTGAAGTTGCCTGAGTTCCAGACGAAGTTGACGGCGTGTGCGGGGGCCAGCGCCAGCAGCGCGGCGGTGGCCACGGCGCTGCGCGCCAGGTGCAGGGTGCGGTGGTGAGGGTGATGGCGCATGGGGGCTCCTGAGCGACAGTTGGTGCGGGAATCGTTGCGGGAATCGTTGCGGAAAATGCTGAAGTCAGTCTGCGCCGCCATCGTTCCGCAAACGCAAGGGCATCGAACCCTTTACAGCGCCGACCCCTGGATCAAAGGGGGCGGTCAACCCTGATCGAAGCGCATGCGCGCCCCGTGCCCACGTCGACCCGGGGCCGGCACGGTGGGCACCGATAATCAGCAGCAGTTCCTACCAGCGCCAGGGCGGGCATCCCCGCCGCATCAAACAAGAAAAAGGCACACCATGACTTCACTCCCCCTCTTTGTCGCCCCGGCCCGCTTCGATGACGCCGACGCCGCCCTGGCCCAGGTGCAGGCCATTTACCGCAGCAGCATCGAACACCTGCGTGAAAGCCTGCGGCGCTTTGTGGCCCACGAAGACGACGGCCAGCATGTGCGCGCCTGCTACCCCTTTGTGCGCGTGCGTACCGACACCGTGGCACGCGCCGACTCGCGCCTGAGCTACGGCTTCGTCGCCGGCCCGGGCACCTTCGAGATCACCGTCACGCGGCCCGACCTGTTCGCCAACTACTACCTTGAACAGTTCAAGCTGCTGCTGAAGAACCACGGCGTGGCCATCGAGGTGGGCACCAGTGCGCAGCCGATACCGGTGCACTTCTCGCTCGCCGAACACGACCACCTGGAAGGCAGCATGAGCGCCGAGCGGCGGCTGTTGATGCGCGACCTGTTCGACCTGCCCGACCTGGCGGCGATGGACGACGGCATTGCCAACGGCACGCACAACCCGGCCGCCGGTGAAGCGCAACCGCTGGCGCTGTTCACCGCGCCGCGGGTGGACTATTCGCTGCACCGCCTGCGCCACTACACCGGCACCGCGCCAGAGCATTTCCAGAACTTCGTGCTGTTCACCAACTACCAGTTCTACATCGACGAATTCATCAAGCTGGGCCACGCCGTGATGGCCGAGCAGGGCTGCGAATACGAGGCCTTTGTCGAACCCGGCAACGTCATCACGCGGCCCCTGGGCGCCGCCGCGCGGCCGGGCGACGAACTGGGCGCCATGCCACCGCGGCTGCCGCAGATGCCGGCCTACCACCTGCGCCGCGGCGACAGCAGCGGCATCACCATGGTCAACATCGGTGTCGGCCCGGCGAATGCCAAGACCATCACCGACCACGTGGCCGTGCTGCGCCCGCATGCCTGGCTGATGCTGGGCCACTGCGCCGGCCTGCGCAACAGCCAGCAGCTGGGCGACTATGTGCTGGCCCACGCCTACATGCGTGAAGACCATGTGCTGGACGAAGAGCTGCCGCTGTGGGTGCCCATTCCGGCGCTGGCCGAGGTGCAGGTGGCGCTGGAGCAGGCCGTCGCCGATGTCACTCAACTGGAAGGTTATGAGCTGAAGAAAATCTTGCGCACCGGCACCGTCGCGAGTACGGACAACAGGAATTGGGAACTGCTGCCGAATGCGGGCCCGGAGCGCCGCTTCAGCCAAAGCCGCGCGGTGGCGCTGGACATGGAAAGCGCCACCATCGCCGCCAACGGCTTTCGCTTTCGTGTGCCCTACGGTACGTTGTTATGTGTCAGCGACAAGCCGCTGCACGGCGAGATCAAGCTGCCCGGCATGGCCAACACTTTCTACCGTGAACGGGTTGACCAGCACCTGCGCATCGGCATGCGCGCGGTGGAATTGCTGCGCCAGGAAAGGCCCGGCAGCCTGCACAGCCGCAAGCTGCGCAGCTTTGCCGAGGTGGCGTTTCAGTAGGCCGGCAGCGCCTGTGGCGCGGCCCGGTGGCCGTCAACCGCGGTCAATCGCGGTCGGGCGCACCCAGCGGAAAGAGGCCGCGATAGGGGCGCGCTTCATTCACCGCGCGCGCAAACGAAGGCCGTGCCAGCAGGCGTTTGCGATAGCCATGCACCTGTTTGAATTCGGGTGCGATGGCGTGTGACCAGTCGGCGTAAAAAAGTGCCGGCGCCGCCGCGCAATCGGCCAGGCTGAAGCCGCTGGCAGTGGCCCATTCGTGGCCACCCAGGTGGTCTTCCAACCAGCGGTAGGCGGTGTCCAGCATCGCTCGCGCCTCGGCCACGCCATGGGCGTCGCGCAAAGGCTCGGCGCGGATGCGGTCGCCCACGATCTTCTGCACCGGCGTGTGCACGTAGAGGTCGAAGAAGCGGTCCATGAAACGCACGTCCAGCGCGGCCTTGGCATCGTCGGGCAACAGCCGCACCGGCCCCGGGTGGGCCAGCTGCAGGTGTTCGATGATGATGCTGGCCTCAGCGATGGTGCGGCCGTTGTCTACCAGCACCGGGAATCGGTTGATGGGCCACAGCGCGCGCAGTGTTTGCGCGGCTGCGGCGTCACCCAGCTGGATGTACTCGAAGGGCGTGGCGTTTTCGTACAGTGCTGTCAGTACCTTTTGACAGTAAGACGAAAAGGGGTGGGCGTGCAGTTGCAGCGGCATGTGGGGCGCAGGGCTTGGAGCGGACCTGCTTTATGACCGTTTGCGACCTTTCCTGCAAGCCCGCTGCGAACCCGCCGCAAGCCCCGCTTTCAGCCGCGGCGCCGGCGCGCCACGTAGCCCAGCGCACCCAAACCCGCCAGCCACAGCGCGGTGGTGCCGGGTTCGGGCACGGCGGCCGTCACTGCTTGCGTCACCTGCAACTGCACGCGGTCGGCCACGGTGTCGTAGATGACGTTGAAGGCGCCGCTGGCAAAGCCACTGAGCGACACGCTGCTGAAGCTGCCCGACAGGTCGCCCACCGAATCAAGAATCGTCACTACATCGCCGACCGCCAGGCTGCATGCAGCAAAGCAGCTGATGGCCAGCGTGCCGCCCAACGCGGCGGTGCCGGTGATGTTGAAAAGGTCGTGCGTGGAGACCGATTGCAGCTCGACCGCGAAACTGCCGCCGGCCGCCTGCGCATAGCTGCCGGTCAAGGACAAGGTGCCCGGTGAAGCGCCCGGCGCCACGGTGCCGGCGTTGCTCAGCGTGCCACTGACGCTGTAGGTGCCATTGCCCTTGAGCGTGCCGTTGTTGGTGAAGTTCGAAGGCAGCGCCAGGGTGCCGGCTTGCACGTCCACCGTGCCCAGGTTGTTGAAGGCCAGTGTGTCGCCGATGGTGGTGGTGCCCGCGGCGCCGCTCTTCACGATCAAGCCGGTGTTGACGAACGAAGGCCCGGCGCCGCCGTTGTAGACCACACCGCCATTGGCGCTGAAGTTCAGCGTGCCCTGGTTGGCCAGCGTGGCCCCGTTCGTCATGAAGATGAAGTCGTTGGTGCTGACGGCCACCAGGCCCTTGTTGGTGACCACGGTGGTGCTGCCGTCGATGAACTTGAAGTTGCCGGTGCCCACCGTCAGCGTCTGCGCCGCACCCACCTGCCAGGTGCCGGCCAGCGTGCCACCGGTGTAGCGCGCCGTGCCATTCACCACCGCGTTGTTGCCGCTGTGGGTGCCGCTTTGCAGCACCAGGTTGGCCGAGGTGAAGCCGCCGTTCCAGCTGTTGTTGCCGGCCGCCACGTTGCTGCCGGCGCCGGTGTATTGCGACCCTGCATTGAAGACCGTGCCGCCGCTGTAGGTGATGCTGCCGCCCGCCTGCGCGTTCAACACCCCGGCGTTGTTGACCAAGCCGGCGCCAGCCCCAATGCCCAGGGCCACGCCAGCGGCTGCGCGCACAGTGCCGCTGGCGCTGTTGTTGAAGACCGTCGCGGCGCCGCCGTTGTAGGCCACCGTCGTGCTTTGGTTGGCCACGAACAGGCCCTGGTTGTTCAGCGTGCCGGCGCTTTGCATTAACAGCAGGTCGATGGTGTCCCAGGCGATGGTGCCCAGGTTGGTGACCACCGTGCCCGCACCGTCGATGAACTTGAAGCCACCGCCCTGCCCGCGCAGGGTCTGGCCGGCGGCCACCGTCCAGGTGCCCCCCAAGCTGCCGCCAGTCCAGCCGGTCGTGCCGTTCATGAGCGCGCTGCTGCCGCTGTGCCCGCCGCTTTCCAGCACCAGGTTGGCCGATGTGAAGCTGCCGTTCCAGGTGTTGTTGCCGGCAGCCACGTTGCTGCCGGCGCCGGTGAAGTTGGTGCCCGCGTTGAAGGTGGAACCGCCGTTGTAGCGAATGGCAGCACCGGCCGCTGCGTCCAGCGTGCCGGCGTTGTTGACGAAGCCGGCGCCGCTGTTGATGTTCAGCGTCACGCCCGCCGCTGCGCGCACGGTACCGGCGGCGGTGTTTTCGAAGGTGGTTGCCGCGCCGCCGTTGTAGGCCACCGACGTGTTCTGGTTGGCCACGAACAAAGCCTGGTTGCGCAGCGTGCCGCCGCTTTGCAGGTACAGCAGATCTGACGTGTTCCAGGCGATGGTGCCCAGGTTCGTGACCACCGTGGCGGCACCTTCGATGAACTTGAAGTTGCCCGTCTCACCGCGCAGGGTCTGGCCGGCGGCCACCGCCCAGGTGCCCGCCAGGGTGCCGCCAGTCCAGCGCGTGGTGGCGTTGAACACCGCGCCGCTGCCGCTGTGCATGCCGCTTTCCAGCACCAGGTTGCCAGAGGTGAAGCTGCCGTTGAAACTGTTGTTGCCTGCGGCCACGTTGCTGCCCGCGCCAGTGAAGCTGGTGCCGGCATTGAAGGTGGCGCCGTTGTAGCGAATGGCGCCCCCGGCTGCGGCATCCAGCACACCGCCGTTGTTGACGAAACCGATGCCGGCGTTCAGATTCAGCGTCACGCCCGCCGCGGCACGCACGGTGCCGGCGGCGGTGTTTTCGAACGTGGGTGCGGCGCCGCCGTTATAGACCACCGACGTGTTCTGGTTGGCCACGAACAAGGCCTGGTTGCGCAGCGTGGCGCCGTTTTGCAGGTACAGAAAATCGGTGGTGTTCCAGGCCACAGTGCCGTTGTTGGTGAGCACCGTGCTGGCCCCGTCAAGGAACTTGAAGCCACCGGTCACCCCGTTCAATGTTTGGCCCGCAGCAACGCCCCAGCTACCGCTGAGCATGCCCCCCGTGAATGCGACGGCACCGCCCACCACGGCAGCGTTGCCCTGATGAATACCGCCCGCAAGCACCAGGTTGCTTGAGGTGAAGCTACCGTTGAAAGTGTTGGTACCCGAGACCATGCCCACCACGCCAGCGCCGCTGAACACCGAGCCTGCGTTGAAGACCGATCCACCGGCAAAAGCGATGGTGCCGGCCTGCGCATTCAGCGTGCCGTTGTTGACGAAGCCGACGCTGTTGTTGATGGTGGTGCTGCCGGCGCCCGCGCTCTTGCGGAAGATGCCGTTGTTGGTGAAGCTGGTGGCAGCACCGCCGTTGTAGATCATCTGGTTGTCGCTGGTGGCGTTCCACAGGCCGGTGTTGACGACCGCCACACCGTTCTGGAAGTACAACTCGTCGGCGTTCCAGTTCACGGTGCCGGCGCTGGTGAAGTTCGACACGCCGCCGTCGAAGAACTTGAAACTCCCGGCGCCGATGTTCAATATGTCGGCTGCCACCAGCGGGCTGGGCGCGGTGACACCGGCCGTGAAGGTGCCGGTGTTCCAGTTGAAGGTGGCGGCCTGCGCCGCCGATGCGGCCAGCCCAAGCGCTACAGCCGCTGCAGCGCCAGCCAGCAGATGAAGTTGAAATCGTGGTGTGTGCTTCAAGGCGGTCTCCGTGAGTGACTGGGACGGAGCATCACGGGCGACCGTTAGGCAAACGCTTCTCAGACGGGGCCGCAACCCGCTGCACACACCCCTTGTTCCGGGTGGGGTCTGGCCTTGCGCAGGTGTTCAATTGCAAGCAAATCTTGCAAATGAGGGACCTGGAGGCTCAGTGGCGCAACAAAGGCCGCAGCGCCAGCAAGCCCAGCGCCGGGCCCAGTGCCAGCCAGGGCAGCACCACGGGCAGCGGATGGGCAGCGGCCAGGCGCACAAAGACTTCGATCGACAGCGCCGAGATCGCAAAGCCGATGCTGTTGGTCAGCGTCAGCACACTGCCCACGGCTTCGGGCGGGGCGTTGGCGGCCGTCAGCGCCGAGAACTGCGGTGAATCACCCGCGGCGGTGGCGCCCCACAACAGCAACCAGCCCAGGAACAGCGGCAGCGGCGCCACCAAGGCCCAGGGTGCGGCCAGGCAGCACAGCCCGCTGGTCGCCAACTGCACCGCGGCCACGCGGGCGCCACCATGCCGTTTGACCATTAGGCCGCCGCCCACACAGCCCAATACACCGGCGCCCAAAGCCGCAAAAGCCCAGGCCGACACCGCGGTGGCGCTGCCCAGGCGCGTGGCCAGCACCATCGGCAACAGCACCCACAGCGTGTACAGCTCGCCCATGTGGCCGAAGTAGCCACCCGCCGACGCACGCACCCGCGGCAAGCGCCACAGGCTGGCCAGCGCGGCTGTACGCAAAACCGGCAGCACCGCGGGCGGGCCGCGGCGCGGCGGCGGTTCGGGCACCGCGACCATCACCAGCAGGCCGCCCAAAGCCGCGGCGGCGGCGACGCAGACAAACACCGTCGGCCAGGCCCAGTCAGCCCCCAGCGCACGCAGCGCATGCGGGCTGGCACTGCCCAGCACCAGCGCGCCCACCAGCCAGCCCAAAGCCGCGCCCAGGCCGCGCGGAAACCACAGCGCCGCGATCTTCATGCCCACCGGGTAGATGCCGGCGAGGAAAAAGCCTGTCAACACACGCCAGCCCAGCAGCGCTGTGAACGACGAAGGAGACGAAGAAACACTGGCCGCCGCCGCCAGCGTGCAGGCCGCTGCTGCCAACGCGCAGCCCAGGAACAAACGCCGTGCCGACCAACGGTCGGCCAAAGCCAGCAAGGCAAACACCAGCGTGCCGGCGATGAAGCCTGTCTGCAAGGCCGAAGTGAGTGTGCCCACCGCCGCCGCACTGAAGCCGTACTGGCGCTGCAGGTCGGGCATCACCGCGTTGACGGCAAACCAGGGTGACGTGCCGGCCAGTTGCGCCAGCACCAGCGCGGGCAGCACGCGCCGTGGCGTGGGGGCGGCATCGGTAGACAAGTTCAGCATGCAGGCTCGGCGGACAGGTTCAGCAAGCGCGCGCCGGGTCAGGAAAAGCGGGCCGCCACAGCAGATGACGCTAGCACGCGGCACTACCACGCGGCACCACCCCGCAGCACCACCACGCAGCACCACCACGCGGCGCCGGCAAGCGACCCCGGGCGCACGCTCTTGTGGCCTGCCGCGGCTTGCACTAGGCTGGCCCGGCCGCTGGCGCTTCAGCGGTCTGCACTGCGCGAGGAAACAGCCCATGGCCCAACCCGTTCCAGGCCACCCGGCAGGCCCCGCTGGCATCAGAACACTGGCCCTGGTGGGGCCGTCTGCAGCGGGCAAAACCAGCCTGGCCGAAGCGCTGCTGGTGCACAGCGGCACGCTCATCACGGCGGGCACGGTGGAACGCGGCAGCACGGTGAGCGACTTCGACCCGCTGGAACGCCGCATGCAGCATTCGCTGAACACCGCCGTGCTGCACTTCGCGCATGCCGGCACACGCGTGCACCTGCTGGACACCCCCGGCGGGGCCGACTTTCTGGGCCACAGCCTGCCGGCGCTGGAGGCTGTGGAAACGGCCGCGGTGGTCATCAACGCCGCGGTCGGCGTCGAGCCCATGGCGCGGCGCATGATGGACTACGCCGCGGCCCGTCATCTGGCCCGCCTGATCGTCGTCAACCGCATCGATGCCGTGGCCGGCACACCGGGCGCTTTGCCCGCGCTGCTGGCCGATATCCAGGCCCGCTTTGGCAAGGAATGCCTGCCGTTGAACCTGCCTGCCGACGGCGGCGCGCGCGTCGTCGATTGCTTCTTCAATCGCGCCCATGACGCCGGCATCGACAGCGGCTTCGGCAGCGTCGATGCCGCCCACCGCGCGCTGGTGGAGCAGGTGGTGGAAGTCGACGCCGCCTTTGTCGACCGCTACCTCAACGAAGGCGATGTCGCGGCCAGCGAACTGCACGCGCCGCTGGAACAAGCGCTGCGTGAAGGGCACCTGATCCCGGTCGTTTTTGTGTCGACCAAGACCGGCGCCGGCGTGTCCGAGTTGCTGAGCACCATCGTCAAACTGCTGCCCAACCCGCTGGAAGCCAACGCGCCCGATTTCCTGCGCGGCGAAGGTGACGCGGCCGCACGCGTACACGCCGTGCCAGACCCCGCGCTGCATGTGCTGGCCCATGTCTTCAAGGTCACCGTCGACCCTTTCGTGGGCCGCCTGGGCATCTTCCGCGTCCACCAGGGCAGCGTCACCCGCGACAGCCTGCTGTACGTGGGCCACAGCCGCAAACCCTTCAAGGTCGGCCACTTGTTCATGCTCCAAGGCAAGCAGACGGTGGAGGTAGCGATGGCCGTGCCGGGTGACATCGTGGCGGTGTCGAAAGTCGATGCGCTGCACTTCGATGCCGTGCTGCACGACGCAGCAGACGACGAACACCTGCACCTGCTGCCGCTGGACCTGCCGCAGCCCGTGTACGGCCTGGCCATCGAACCCAAACGCCGTGGCGATGAGCAGCGGCTGTGGGAAAACCTGGCCAAGCTGGTCGACGAAGACCCCTGCCTGAAGGTGGAACATGTGGCCGTCAGCAACGAGACCGTGGTCTACGGCCTGGGTGAGCTGCACCTGCGCGTGCTGCTGGAACGCATGCGCGAGCAGTACCGCTTCGAGGTCAACACGCACCCGCCACGCATTGCCTACCGCGAGACCATCACCGGCCGCGCCGAAGGCCACCACCGCCACAAGAAGCAGAGCGGCGGTGCGGGCCAGTTTGGCGAGGTCTTCCTGCGCGTGGAGCCGCTGGCCGCGGGCATGGGGGTTGAGTTTGTGGATGCCGTGAAGGGCGGCACCATCCCCGGCAACTACATGCCGGCGGTGGAAAAAGGCGTGCGCGAAGCACTCGCCATCGGCGCCATCAGCGGCCACCCGGTGGTCGACGTGCGCGTGGTCGTCTACGAAGGCAAGCACCACAGCGTGGACAGCAAGGACATCGCCTTTGCCACCGCCGCACGCAAGGCCACCTGGGCAGCGCTGCGCGAGGCGCGGCCGGTGGTGCTGGAGCCCATCGTGCACATCGAAATCACCGCGCCAGAACATGCGGTGGGTGACGTGACGGGCGACCTGTCGGCCAAGCGCGGTGCCGTCACCGGCACCGCCGGCGCCATGCCGGGCAGCCTGGTCGTGCTGGGCCAGGTGCCGCTGGCCGAAGTGGTGGCCTACCAGCCACGCCTGAACGCACTCACCGGCGGCCAGGGCCGCTACACGGTAGCGCTTTCACACTACGAAGCGGTGCCGCCTTCGGTGCAGCAACTGCTGGTGGCTGCCTACCGCGTGCAAGACGAGGCGTGAGACGCTGACCCTGTTGGCGAAGACGGCCTGCGGCAAAGCAAAATAGCGGCAAACCCCGGCTGCTGAAAATCCGGCCCGCAACTGAAAAGGACATCACATGCAAGGCGACCCCCTGGTCATTCGTTTTCTGCAAGCCCAGCTGAAAAACGAGTTGACCGCCATCAACCAGTACTTCGTGCACTACCGCATGTTCAAGCACTGGGGTTTTGAGCGCATGGCGAAGAAAGAATACGAAGAGTCCATCGGCGAGATGAAACATGCCGATGCGCTGATGGAACGCCTGTTCACGCTGGACGCGCTGCCCAACCTGCAAGACCTGGGCAAGCTGCTGATTGGTGAAACGCTGGTCGAAGCCCTGGGCTGCGATTTGCAGTCAGAACAAGGCGCACAGGCGACGGTGAAGGACGCCATTGCACAGTGCGAGTTGTCACGCGACTACGTCAGCCGCGACCTTTTCGGGCACATCCTGGTAGACACCGAAGAGCACATCGACTTCCTGGAAACGCAGCTGGAACTGGTGGCCAAGGTGGGCGAGCAGAACTACCTGCAAACGCAACTCGGCGCTTCTTGACGGGCGGCGGCGGCGGCGCCAGACCCGACAACACCGACTGCCCCCGACAACCTCGATATCGGCGGGGCTGTGCAGGAACGCATTGCTAATGCGAACTATTCGTATTACATTGTGGCCATGATAGTTTGCATCTGCCACCGGGTTTCAGACCGCGATATCGCCCGCGCCGTGCGTGAAGGCTGTACCAGCTTCGACGAACTTCAAGACGAGCTGGCTGTGGCCACCGCCTGCGGCAATTGCCACGACTGCGCCCACGCCACCTTCCACCAGCACGCCGCCATGGTGCGCATGACGGCCCCGGGCCACCACGGCGCCGCTCACCTGGCCACGCACCCGGCCGCTCACCAGTCCGCGCAGGCGGCCTGACCCGCCGGGCCGCGCAGGCCGCCCCTGCCACATCAGCCAGCGATATCGCCGTCTTGCGCGGCACGCTTGCGCCCGTCAAGCATCGCGCGCAACAGGTTTTCACGGTGGCGCAGGCTGGTGAACGCGACACCGGCCAGGTGCAAGGCCACCAGCGCCAGCAGCCACCACGCCAGCGCCTTATGCACCTGCTCCACCCGCTCATCGCCCCACAAGGCATCGGTGGTGTACAGCCATCCGCTCAAGCCCAGGCCGGCCACGCAGGCCAGCAAGGCCAGCACCATCCAGCCGCCCAAGGGGTTGTGGCCGATGTAGCGTGGTTCACGCCGGCGCAGCAGCGCAAGGGCGTAGGCCCAGGTGGCGCGCGGCGTGCGCACAAAGCGCGCAAAACGCGCAGGGTTGGCGCGCAGGCCACCCGCGCAGCCCCACCCCACGCGCAACACCGCCACGCCCAGCGCCACATAACCCGCGGGCTGGTGCAGGTCGACAAAAAACCACAGACTGAAGCCCGCGGTGGCCACGGCCAACACCAGCGCCCAGTGCAGCAGGCGCACCGGCCAGTCCCAGACCTTGATGCGCGCTGGCGGCATCAACTCACTTCGGTGCCGTCACGACCTCAAAGGTCTTGGGGTGGAAGAAGGTTTCCATCTTTTTGTTCTTGGCGTCGCGGCCATACACCTCATAGCAGCCGTTGGTGATCTTCACGCGGCTGATCTTCCAGCCCTCGTTGGTCAGCTTGCGTTCCAGTTCGGCCTGCGGCTTCCATTGCTCTTTCGGGATGGGTTCGCACTTTTCGGCGTGCTGGGCCATGGCGCTGGCCATGGCCAAGGTGGTGGCGATAAGGATCAGGGTGCGTTTCATGGGGGTTCCTTCTTTCAGTGGTTTGTCAGTGGTTGTTGAAAGTTATACATCGGCCCACAAGCGCAACAGGTTGTGGTACGTGCCGGTCAGGCCGATGACGGCCGGGTCGGTTTCACTGACGTTGGTGCGCAGGCGCATCAGGTGGCTGTCCATGTCGTACAGCAGGCGGCGTTTCTCATCGCTGCGCACCATGCTCTCGACCCAGAAAAAGCTCGCCAGCCGCTGGCCGCGGGTCACGGCCTCCACGCGGTGCACGCTGGTGCCAGGGTAAAGCACCATGTCGCCGGCGGGCAGTTTCACGCTGTGTGCGCCGAAGGTGTCTTCCACCATCAGCTCGCCACCGTCGTAGTCGTCGGGCTCACTCAGGAACAGTGTGCAGCTGATGTCGGTGCGCACGCGTTCGCCCAGCGTGCCGGGGACAAAACGCACCGCGTTGTCGACATGGTTGCCAAACGCATTCGTGACGCCACCATAGCGGTTGAACAGCGGCGGGAACACGCGCTTGGGCAAGGCGGCCGAGAAGAACACCATGTGCCGGTTCAAGGCCCCCAGAACGATTTGACGCAGCGCCTGGGCTTCGGCGCTGTCGTGCTGAAGTTGCTCGTTGTTCTTGGCCTTGGCCGACTGCACGCCCGCGGTCTTGCGGCCATCATCCCAGGGCGCGCGCTCAAGCAGCGTGCGGGCCTGGTGCAGCGCGTCGGCTGTCAGCACATTTTGAACGTGCAGCAACATGGTCGTAGCCTAGAACCTGGCGGTCATCGTCAACTGCACCGCGCGCGGCGCGCCGGGGATGTAGTGCGCGGTGTACAGCGAATCGGCAAACAGCTTGTTGGTGACGTTGTTGACATTGAGTCTGAAGGCCACCGCTTCGCTGACTCTGTACTCGGCCAGCAGGTCGCCAGTGACGAAGTGCGGCGCCACCACGCCCGCCGGGTTGCGGTTCGGCGTTTGTGTGCTGCGTGCGTTCAGGCCGGCGCCGAAACGGAAGGCAGGTGTCAGTTGGTAGGTGCTCCACACCGTGCCACTGTGGCGCGGTGTGACTGACGGTCGCTGGCCCACCAGCTCGCCGGTCAGTACCGTGCCGTCGGCATTGCCTTTGTCGATCTTGGCCGAAGGTATCCAGGCGTAGGAGCCAAACACCTCCCACTTCGGCGTGATGCGGCCCGAGATGTCCAACTCCACCCCGGCGGCATGGCGCTGGCCTGACAGCAGGTAGTCGGTCAGCGGCTGGCCGCTGGGTGAATCGCGGTTGCGCTCATTGGTCTTGATCGATTTGAAGATCGCCAGGCGCGTGCTCAGCCGGCCTTCCAGCAGGTCCAGCTCGGCGCCGAGCTCGTAGTTCACGCTGCCCTCGGGTAGCGTGTTCGAGCCGGGCAGGTCGTACTGGTAGGTGTCGCCCGAGGTGTTGAACGAGGTGCCATAAGACGCGTGGTACGACACCGTGTCGCTGGGCTGGAACAACACGCCGAAGCGCTTGCTCCACAGGCCGTCGCTGCGGCCGCGCCGCGCTGTTTCGGCGCCAATGACCGGCGTCGTGGCCGTCACTGCCGTGGCATAGGTGCGGTAGTCGCCCTTGAAGCG
>JANMJI010000188.1:0-3737 GCA_031371275.1 Betaproteobacteria bacterium | reverse complement strand
AAAAGCGCCGGTCCGGCTGCTGCGAAATTACAGCAGCTTTTGGCTAAAGCGGCTGCGTAGCGCGGGGTACAGTCGAATTACGTAAAAACTCGACTTACCGCATAAATCGGCCTTTTGACCGCATTCAGCCGTAGTTCTACGTTTAAGTTGTAACCGTCAAGGATTGTAGCCAGAGCGTCATCTCTGCCACCGCATCATCATACGAAAGCGCCCGGCCTGCGGTGATTTCAGCGGCATGGCGCTCGGGTCCCAGCGCATTTTTCGCGCGCTCGACCAGCGGTGCCAGAAAGGCCGCATCGGGCAAATCACGACGACGGCCCATCTGTACCGTGTGAATATCCGCTGCGGCATCGAAGCGCGGCGTGCGCGACCATTCCGGAAGCAGAGCCGCCAGTCCGGCACACACCTCCATGACCACCAGTCGCCCGCGCCGCTAGCCCAGCTCGTCGGAAATGGCCAGCGATTCGAGCAACATGTCGCGCGCACGCATGGGTTCGTTCATGACGACGGCGCACATCGACAGATTATTGAGCGCGATCATGATGGCGAGGCGGTCACCGGCGGCTCTGTCCTTGCGCAGACCTTCTTCGTACAGTGCTTTTGCGGCAGCGATATTTCCCTCCAGGCGCTCCAGTTCGGCCAGCATGCTGGTCGCAACTTCAAGGTCGCGGCTGCCAGCCCCCGTCTCGCGCGCAATTGCGATGCTCTCTTCCAAGTAGCGGCGCGCGCGAGTGCGGTCGCCGAGCGTGACATGCGAATAGCCAGCCCGAGCCAGCGCCACCGCCAGCTTTCTGGAAAAGCCCTCACGACGTGACACAACGATGCTGTGCTCAAAATATTCGAGCGCTTCATCGTCAAGCCCGCGATAAGCGCAGAGATGGCCCGCTTCGATCAGCGTGTCGCAAAACACCGCCGGAAACTTTTCGGCATCGGGTCGCGCCAATGCGCTCTGACAGGCTTGCAACCCCTGCACCATCATGCCGCGACTCAACCAGAAACGGCCCAGTACCGATACCAGCCGCAAGCCGCGCGCCGTGCCGTTCTCCGCGTGATCACACCACAAATGCGCAGCGAGCAGATTGTCGCGATCAATGTCGAGTCGCGCCAGCCATGCGCCCTGTTGCGGCCCGCCCAGCGGCGCTTCAGCGCGCTCGGCCAGATCAAGGCAAAACGCCAGATGCCGCTCACGCGTGCTTGCTTCCTCAGTGGACTCGGCGACGCGTTCCAGCGCAAAGTGGCGCATGGTTTCCAGCAGCCGATAAGACATTTCGCCACGCGCATCCGGCTCGGCCGCCGCGAGTGATTTCTCGACGAGCGCGCCGAGGTGATCGAGCACCGCCCATTCGTCGATGGCGGCGACGCGCGCGACCCACTGCGCCGCCTCAAGGCTGAAGCGACCGGCCATCACGCCAAGGCGACGGAACACCGTCTGTTGTTCGGTAGAGAGCAGGCCGTGACTCCATTGCAAAGCCGCGCGCAGCGTCTGATGGCGCGCCGACAGGCCCAGCGCGTTGCGCGAGCCGCTGAGCAGACTCAGGCGCTGACCGAGGCGATCGCGCACGCCATTGACGCCAAGCAACGCCACACGGGCGGCGGCCAGTTCGATGGCCAGCGCGACGCCGTCGAGCTAGCGGCAGATGGCGACCACGCCGGCCAGGTTGGCGGGGGTCAGCACGAACCGCGGGTCGCTGGCCTGGGCACGGGCTTCGAACAAGGCCACCGCGCCCGATTGGCGGGCACGGGCCACGGCATCTGCCGCGCTGTCGGTGCCGAGCGCCGCCGCGCCGGCCGTTGCCGCGCCGCCGGCAACCGCAACCGCAGCGGCCAGGGTCTGCGGCGACACCGCGGCGGCCGGTGGCAGGCCGAGTGCGGCGGCCACCGTCACCGCCACCAGCGCCGGGTCGTTCAAGGGTGCCAGTTCAGCGACCACGGCGCCGTCGGGCAAGGCCGGGCGCAGCGCGGCGGCCAGGGCTCGGGCCAGGCTGGTCTTGCCGATGCCGGCGGTGCCGAGCAGCGTGACCATCGAATGCGCCAGCACGGCCTGGCACAGCGAAGCCAGATCATCGGCGCGGCCGTACAGCGGCGGCGGCCAGCGGCGCCGGCAAGGTGTTGTCGGCACCGAAGGGCGCCGGCACTGCGGCGGTGACTGGCGCTGTGGCGGCGGCTGTCACAGCCGTCTGCACAGAGATCGTCACGGCCGCCGTCAAGCGATAGCCGCGCCCCGGCACGGTGGCGATGCACGCCGGCCCCAGCAGCTTGCGCAGCGCCGACATCTGCACCGTCAGGTTGTTCTCTTCCACCACCAGGCCGGGCCAGACCAGCGCCACCAGTTCGTGTTTTCCCACCACGCGGTCGTAACGCTGGGCCAGCGCCAGCAACAGGTCGAAGGCGCGTCCGCCCAGGGCTTGCGGCTGGCCGTCGCGCAGCAAGCGCCTTTCCTGGGCGCGAATCTCGAACTCACCGACCCTCAAGGTCTCCGGCATGCCGCCTCCCGGGCGCCGGGGCTCTGTGATCCTGCCGCGCGGCTGTGCGGCACAACCACGACTTTAGACGGCGTTCCGGTTCGGCAACGTTTTGCACGGGACTCAAGACCTCTGCTGCCAGCCGATGCCGCGCCAAGCGGCGTGGTGTGTCAGGCCACCAGCAGCCGGTTCACCCGCCGCACATAGGCCGCCGGGTCTTCCAGATTGCCGCCTTCGGCCAGCAGCGCCTGGTCGAAGATGATGTGTGCCAGATCGTCGAAATGTTCGCTGCCGTCGGCCGAATCCAGCCGCTTGACGAGCGCGTGCTCGGCGTTGATTTCCAGCGTCGGCAGGCTCTTGGGCGCGGTCTGTCCGGCCTGCTTGAGCAGGCGCGCCAGGTGCCCGCTCATGTCGCCTTCATCGACCACCACGCAGGCCGGTGAATCAACCAGCCGCGTCGTCGTGCGCACGTCTTTGGCGCGGTCTTTGAGCGTCGTTTTCAGGCGGTCGAGCAGCGGCTTGAAAGCCTCGGCGGTGGCCTGGGCAGCCTTCTTTTCTTCTTCGTCCTGCAGCTGACCCAGGTCGATGCCACCCTTGGCCACACTCGTCAGTGCATGGCCGTCGAATTCATACAGGTGGCTCAGCATCCACTCATCGACACGGTCCACCAGCAGCAGCACTTCGATGCCCTTCTTGCGGAAGATTTCCAGCTGCGGGCTGCTCTTGGCGGTGGCCAGGGTGTCGGCGGTGACATAGTAAATCGCCTCTTGCCCTTCTTTCATGCGCGCCACGTAATCGGCCAATGCGACGCCGCTGTCGGCGCTGGTCGATGCAAAGCGCAGCAGCTTGGCCAGGCGTTCCTGGTTGGCATGGTCTTCGCCCACGCCTTCCTTGATGACGGCACCAAACTGCGCCCAGAACTCGGCGTATTTCTCTTTCTGGTTCTCGGCCACGTCTTCGAGCATGCTCAGCACGCGCTTGGTTGAGCCCTCGCGTATGGCCTTCACGTCGCGGCTTTCCTGAAGCAACTCACGGCTGACGTTGAGCGGCAAATCGGCGCTGTCTATCACGCCTTTGACGAAGCGCAGATAGGTCGGCAACAGGCTCTCGGCGTCGTCCATGATGAACACGCGCTTGACGTACAGCTTGACGCCGCCGCGCTTGTCGCGGTTCCACAAGTCAAAGGGCGCCTTGGCCGGCACGAACAGCAGTTGCGTGTATTCGCTGCGGCCTTCGACACGGTTATGGGTGTAGGCCAGTGGTGCATCCTGGTCG
>JANMJI010000179.1:0-3734 GCA_031371275.1 Betaproteobacteria bacterium | reverse complement strand
TGGGGCAACCTGCCCTTGCCCAAAAAGCTGCTGCAACGCGGTGTGCGCGACATGCTGCGAATTTCCGACGCACGCATGAGCGGCACGCACTACGGCAGCTGCGTGCTGCATGTCAGCCCCGAAGCTGCGGTGGGCGGGCCGCTGGCGCTGGTACACACCGGCGACACCATCGAGCTGGACCTGGCCGCGCGCAGCCTGAACATGCGTGTGGACGAGGCCGAATTGGCACGCCGCCGCGCCGCCTGGGTGGCGCCGGTGCAGCCTTACCAGCGCGGCTACACGCAGCTTTACCAGCAGCATGTGACGCAGGCCCACCTGGGCTGCGACTTCGACTTTTTGCAAGGCACGGCGCCCACACCCGAGCCGGTCATTTTCTGAATTTGCAACCCGCGGGCAGCGCCTTAGTTCCTCGTGAATCTCCCCATGAATCCCTTCACGCAACTGCTGCAAAACCGCGCCCGCAAGACACCCATAGGCACCTGGGTCATGTCGGCCAGCCCCATCGTCGCCGAGGCCATAGGCAGCGCCGGCTTCGACTGGGGCGTGCTGGACATGGAACACACGCCGCTGGACCTGATGGACCTGGTGCATCTGCTGCAAGCCGTGGGCAACACGGCCATGCTGCCGATGGTGCGCGTGCCGTGGAACGACACCGTCACTGTCAAACGGGTGCTGGACGCCGGCGCCGCCACACTGCTGTTCCCCTTTATCCAGAACGGCGACGAGGCCAAGCGTGCGGTGGCCGCCACACGCTACCCGCCGCAGGGCGTGCGTGGCATGGCGGGCATGAGCCGCGGCTCGCGCTTCGGCACCACGCCAGACTACTTCAGCAGCGCCAACGGCAACGTGTGCGCACTGTTGCAGTTGGAGACGCGTGAGGCGGTAGCGCGGCTGGAAGAGATTGCCGCGGTGCCGGGTGTCGACGCGTTGTTCGTCGGCCCTGGGGATCTTTCCGGCACCATGGGCCATGTCGGCCAGCTGACCCATCCTGAGGTGATGGCGCTGATGGCCGATGCCGCGCGCCGCGCCAACGCGTTGGGCATGCCCATAGGCACGGTGGGCGGCAACACCGAGACGGTGGCGCAGTACCGCGCGATGGGCTACGACTTCGTTGCCGTGGCCAGCGACCTGGGCCTGCTGATGCGCGCGGCGCAAGCGGCGGCACACGCGCTGCGGGCTATTGATGCACCGACGGGCGCGTCGCCGGTGGCCGCGCCGCGCCCCGAGGGCTACTGATGGCCGAAGTTGAGTTGCGTGGCGTCACCAAGCGCTATGGCGCGGTGCCCGTCATCCACGGCATCGACCTCGACATCCGCCACGGCGAGTTCGTCGTCTTCGTGGGCCCCAGCGGCTGCGGCAAAAGCACGCTGCTGCGCATGATTGCGGGGTTGGAACCCATTACCAGCGGTGACGTGCGCATTGGCGGCCAGCGCGTGAATGACCTGCCGCCGCGCCAGCGCGACATTGCGATGGTCTTTCAGGACTACGCGCTGTATCCGCACAAGACCTTGTACGAAAACATGGCCTTCGGGCTGCGCCTGCGCAAGACGCCGGAAGACGTGATTGCCAAGCGCGTGGGCGATGCCGCGCGGCTGCTGCGCATAGACCACATGCTGGAACGCCGGCCCGCGGCGCTGAGCGGCGGCCAGCGCCAGCGCGTGGCTATTGGCCGGGCCATCGTGCGCGAACCCAAGGTGTTCCTGTTTGATGAGCCACTGAGCAACCTGGACGCGCAATTGCGCAACGAGATGCGCAGCGAGATCAAGCGCCTGCACCAGCGCCTGGGCGCGACCATCATCTACGTCACGCACGACCAGGTGGAAGCGATGACGCTGGCCGACCGCATTGCCGTGCTGAGTGGGGGCCGGCGCATGCAGTACGACACGCCCGACGCTGTCTACAACCGGCCCGCGGCGCTGTTCGTGGCCGGCTTCACAGGCGCGCCGCCGATGAACCTGGCCGACTGCACGCTGGTGGCTGGGCACGCCGATCTAGGCGGCACGGCGATTGCGCTGCCGGCGGCGTTGGCCGAAAGAGCGGCGAAGGTGGCGCAGGCGGTGAACGCTGCAACCACGGCGCAGGCGGGCAAGCTGAAATTCGGCATACGGCCAGAGAACATCGCGCTGCTGCGCGAAGGCGACGCCCAGCGCGTGGCAGCGCAGGTGACGCTGTTGGAACCGCTGGGTGCAGAAACGCTGGTCAGCCTGCGCATCGGCAGCGCAGACATGGTGGCGCGCTGGCCGGCATCGTTTCGTGAACCGGCGGGCACGGTGCTGGACGTGTATGTGGCCGCGCCGCACCTGCACCTGTTCGACGCGGTCAGTGGCAACGCCATCTGACGGCCTAACTTGATAAAAGCATGCACAGTCGAATGAGCATCTTGCGCGCTGCGTTGTGGGCGGGTGCGACAGCGACTGCGATGTCGTTGGCGATCTCGTTGGCGATGACGCTGGCAATGGCTCTGGCACCGACGTCGGCGTTCGCACAGATCCAAACCCAGGCACAGACCCAAGCCCAAGCCCAAACCCAGCCACCAATCAAACTCCGCGTCTTCGCCGGCGGCGCCAACCAGCGCCCCGACCTGATGCGCATGCTGTTCTCCGAGTACGTCAAGACCCACCCCAACGTGGCGATAGAAACCGAATCGGGCGGCGCCACCAGCGACCTGCAGCGCCAGTACCTCAGCACGGTGCTGAACGCCCGCGACCCGTCCATCGACATCTACCTCATCGACATCGTCAACCCGGCGCAGTACTTCGGCGCCGGCTGGCTGGAACCGCTGAACGCCTACCTGGGCGCGCCGGCGCAAGTGATGCGGGCGTTCTTGCCGGCCTACGCGGCCAGCAACGTCATCGAAGGCCAGATCGCCGCCATGCCGGCCTTTGCCGATGCGATGTTCATGTACTACCGGCGCGACCTGCTGGACAAGCACGGCATCGCGCTGCCCAAGACCTGGGACGAACTGGGTGCCGCGGCCACCAAGGTGCGCGCTGCCGAAGGCGACCTCAATCTGCAGGGCTTGTCCATCCAGGGCGCGGCCGTGGAAGGCGCGGTGTGTACCTTCCTGCTGCCCTACTGGAGCCAGGGCAAGGACTTGAGCGATGACGCAGGCCACCTCACGCTGGACAGGCCGGCAGCGGCGCGCGGCTTGCAGCAATGGCTGGCGCTGATGGACGCCGGCGTCATCAAGCGCAACGTGGCCGAGGTGAAAACGCCAGACACCGTCAACGAGTTCAAGGCCGGCCAGGTGTTGTTCGGCATCGGCTGGGGTTTCGCGTGGGACCGCTTTGCCAGCGACGCCGATTCCAAGGTCAAGGGCAAGGTGGGCGTGATGCCGGTGCCGGCCATGGCCGGTGGCCGCAGCGTCACCTGCATCGGTGGCTGGCAGTGGGCGGTGAGTGCGTTCAGTCGTCAGAAGGCCGAGGCGGCGCGGTTGGTGCAGTTCATGGCCAGTGCCGCGGCCAGCAAGTTCCTGGCCGTCAACGGCTCACTGCTGCCGACCACGCTGGCGGTCTATAGCGATGCCGATGTGCTGCGTGCCGTGCCGTGGTTTGCCGACGCGGCTGCGGTGGTGGCGGGTGGCAAAAGCAGGCCTGCTTCACGCGACTACGGACAGGTCAGCGACGCCATACGCACCACCACCAGCGCGGTGCTGGCGCGCACCAAGACGCCGGAGCAGGGCGTGGCGCAGATCGGGTCACGGCTGGCGCGGGTGATGAGGTGAAAGGCGAGAT
>JANMJI010000178.1:0-6295 GCA_031371275.1 Betaproteobacteria bacterium | reverse complement strand
CCCGATTCGCTGGCCATCACCACCAGGTCGTCGTCGGTGACGATGTAGCGGGCAGGGCGCAGGCCGTTGCGGTCGAGCGTGGCGCCGATCTGCTTGCCGTCGGTGAAGACCATCGCGGCCGGGCCGTCCCAGGGTTCAAGCATGGCCGCGTGGTACTCATAAAACGCGCGCCTGCGCGGGTCCATCATTTCGTGGTTCTCCCACGCTTCAGGGATCATCATCATCGCCGCATGCGCCAGCGGGTAGCCGGCCATGGTCAGCAATTCCAGCGCGTTGTCGAAGGTGGCGGTGTCGCTCTGGCCTTCAAAGCTGATGGGGTAGAGCTTCTCGAGGTCTGCTCCCAATACCGGGCTTTTCATAACGCCTTCACGGGCCCGCATCCAATTGAAGTTGCCCTTGACGGTGTTGATCTCGCCGTTGTGCGCCACCATGCGGTAGGGGTGGGCCAGAGGCCACTCAGGAAAAGTGTTAGTGGAAAACCGTTGATGCACCAAAGCCAGCGCAGAAACCGCCCGCGGGTCGGCCAGGTCCTTGAAATACACGCCCACCTGGTCGGCCAGCAGCAGACCTTTGTAGATGACGGTGCGGCAGCTCATGCTGGGCACGTAGTACTCGCGGCTGTGCGTCAGCTTCAGCGCCTGGATGGCGGCGCTGGCGGTTTTGCGTATGACGTAGAGCTTGCGTTCCAGTGCATCGGGCACGATGACATCGGCGCCGCGGCCAATGAAGATCTGGCGGATGACGGGCTCTTTGGCGCGCACCGCCGGGCTCATCGGCATGTCACGGTCCACGGGCACATCGCGCCAGCCCAGCAGCACCTGGCCTTCGGCCTTCACCGCACGTTCCAGTTCCTGCTCACAGGCCAGCCTGGACGCATGTTCCTTGGGCAGGAAGATCATGCCCACGCCGTATTCGCCCAGCGGCGGCAGCAACACGCCCACGCGACCATCGGCGGCCTGGCCCGACACGGCCATTTCCGCGCGGTAGAAGTCGTCAGGAATCTGGATCAGGATGCCGGCGCCGTCGCCCATCAGCTTGTCGGCACCCACCGCGCCGCGGTGGTCCAGGTTTTCAAGAATCTTCAGGCCCTGTTGGACGATGGCGTGGGCTTTGACGCCCTTGATGTGGGCCACGAAACCAACGCCGCAAGCGTCATGCTCGCCCGCCGGGTTGTACAGGCCGTGTTCGGCCAATGACGCGATCTCTTGCGCGCAAGCTTGCAAGAGGGCGGACGAGGGGGCGGGCACGGGGGTGGATGCAGGCATGGCGCGCTCCTGTCTCATCAAGGCGGGGCACAAAAGGATGCCGAGACTACCGCAGCGCAGCATGCCCGACAAGCAGAAATAAATGGGGTCAGACCCCGATAATGTTTGAACTGATAAGGCCTCGAATAAATTGGGGACGTATCAAAAGATTGCACTGGCGCAGCCGTGCCTGGCTTCTCACCACTTCATGCAGGCAGCGTGCCAGCCCCGGGCTTCAGGCGCCGCTGCGGGGCCGCCCACGGCGCCGCGGCTTGGCGGGCCGCGCGGTCGCTTCGGCCACAGTGGCTGCAAATGCCACCGAGCCTGCGGCCCAGCCGCCCAGCGCGGCCTTGCGCAAGGCATCGGCATCGGCGCCGGGCAGGCCCGTCTGCAGCAAAGCGGCGTAAGCCGCTTCGCGCTCAAAGGGCGTGTTGCCCAGCGCCCACAGCTCGGGCAGATCGGCCAGCTGCAGCGATGCGCTTGCGGTGCCACTGCGCTGGCCGGCACTGGTCACACCCGGCTCTGCCGACTGGCCATCCACCAGCCGTAGCGCGGCCAGCCGCCGCGGGCCCGGTTCCAGCACCGCGCAGCGGTAGCGCCCATCCCACAGCGTGCCGCGGTGTTGGTGGCGCCGGTTGAAAGCGCTGGTGTAGCGGCGGCCCACCGCCTGCACCAAGCGGCCCAGGGCGCCGGGTTGGGTGGGCGTGGCCAGCAGTTGCACTTCACGGTCCAGCAGCGCATAGGCGTGCAATTGCACGGCTTCTGCAAGCGCGGCGATCTGCAGCGCGGCAAGGTAGGCATCACGGTCCTGGGCGTCGGCAAACACGCCGCGTGCGCCCGGGCGGCCATGGCCACGCTGGATCAGGTAGTGCACCTGGCCGGGCATCTCCAGCCGTGGCAGCCGGGCCACCGTACCGCCTTGTTGCGGCTCAGGCGAACAGCCGCCGCCCGGTCAGGCGGTGGTGTTCGCGCAGCGCGAAACGGTCGGTCATGCCGGCGATGTAGTCGGCCACAGCGCGCGGGCCGTCGGCTGCAGCAGCGGCGCTGAAATCGGGCGGCATTTCTGCGGGCTGCGCGCTGTAGGCCGCGAACAGGTCGGCCACCACCGTGCGTGCCTGGTCTGTCGATTGCTGCACCTTGGGGTGGCGGTACAACTGCGCGAACAGAAAGCGTTTCAGCTCCGCGTTCTGGGCCTGCTGCGGTGCGCTTAAGGCAGCCAGCGCGGGCAGGGCGCGCACGGCATCGGCGTCGGCTGGTGCGTGTTCGGTCAGGGCTTTCGCGGTGTTGGCCACCAGGTCACCCAGCTGTGCCGACAGCAGCCTGCGCAAGACCTCAAACAACAGCCGGCGGCCGGGCTGGCTGGCCAGTGCCGGATAGTCAGCCAGCACCGCATCGCGCCCCTGTGCGAACAGCGGCACTTCAGCCAATTGGGCCAGCGTGATGAGGCCAGAACGCACGCCGTCGTCGATGTCGTGGGCGTTGTAGGCCATCTCATCGGCCAGGTTCACCAACTGCGCTTCCAGGCTGGGCTGCGTGCCGTGCAGGAAGCGCTGCGCTGGCCCGGCGGGCTCGGCCAGCGTCAGCCTTTGCGCATTGCGGGGCGAGCAGTGTTTCAGGATGCCCTCGCGCGTCTCAAAACTCAGGTTCAGGCCGTCGAAATCGGGGTAGCGAATCTCCAGTGCGTCGACCACACGCAGGCTTTGCAGGTTGTGCTCGAAGCCGCCGTGTTCGCGCATGCAGACGTGCAGCGCGTCCTGCCCCGCATGCCCGAACGGTGTATGCCCCAGGTCGTGGGCCAGCGCGATGGCTTCCACCAGGTCTTCGTTCAGCCGCAGTGCGCGCGCGGCTGAGCGGCCCAGTTGCGCCACTTCCAGCGAATGCGTCAGCCGCGTGCGGAACAGGTCGCCTTCGTGGTTAAGAAAGACCTGCGTCTTGTAGACCAGGCGCCTGAACGCCGTGCTGTGCACGATGCGGTCGCGGTCGCGCTGGTGTTCGTTGCGCGGAGGCGCCAGGGTTTGCGCAATGCGCCGGCCGCGGCTGCGGCGCGGGTCGCTGGCGGCGGCGGCCAGGTTGTCCAGGTTCACAGCGCGGGCGAGGCCACCGTATGGCGCTGTATGACACGCTGCACCACCTCGTCGGGCGCAGACCGCAGCGCTGCGTGGCCAGGGCTGGCGATGACGACAAAGCGAATCTCGCCACCCTCGGCCTTCTTGTCCACACGCATCAGTTGCAGCCAGCGTTCGGGCGCCATCGCCGGCGCTCGAATGGGCAGGCCAGCGCGTTCGATGGTGTGCGCCAGGCGCTGTGCAAATTCGCGCGGCACCAGGCCCAGCTCAGCCGACAAGTCGGCCGCCAGCACCATGCCGCAGCCCACCGCTTCGCCATGCAACCACGCGCCGTAGCCGATGCCGGCCTCAATGGCGTGGCCAAAGGTGTGGCCGAAATTGAGGATCGCGCGCAGCCCGCTTTCACGTTCGTCCTGGCCTACGACTTCGGCCTTGATCTGGCAACAGCGCTGCACCGCATGCGCCAATGCAGCGCGGTCGCGCGCCAGCAGCGCGGCCATGTTCGCCTCGATCCAATCCAGGAAGGCCATGTCGGCAATCGGTCCGTACTTGATGACCTCGGCCAGCCCGGCGGCCAGCTCGCGCGGCGGCAGCGTGGCCAGCGTGTCCAGGTCGCACAGCACACGCGCGGGCTGGTAAAACGCGCCGATCATGTTCTTGCCCAGCGGGTGGTTGATGGCGGTCTTGCCACCCACCGAAGAATCGACCTGGGCCAGCAGCGTGGTGGGCACCTGCACAAAAGGCACGCCGCGCATGTAGCTGGCGGCAGCGAAGCCGGCCATGTCGCCGACCACGCCACCGCCCAAGGCATACAGCACCGTCTTGCGGTCGCAGCGGTGGCCCAGCAGGTGGTCGAAGATCAGGTTCAGCGAGGCCCAGGTCTTGTGCGCTTCACCGTCGGGCAACAGCACGCGCGTGACCTGCTGGTGCTGTGGCGCCAGCGCTGCCTGCAACGCGTCACCGTACAGCGCATCGACGGTCGCGTTGGTGACGATGACGGCCTGTGTGGCCGCCGGCAGGCCCTGCCAGGCGGCTGCTGTGCCCAGCAGGCCGCCGGCGATCAGGATGTCATAGCGGCTGTGCGGCGTGGCCACCGTCACAGCCCGTGCGGGGGCGGCATTCATGCGCTTGAGTTTACGCAGTGCCGCGCCGCGCACCCGCAGGCTCAGGCGGGGCCGTGGTCGATGTTCGAAGGCACCTGCCCGGGGTCGACCAGGCCGGCCAGTTCGAGCTGCATCAAGACCATGCCGGTGAGCGCCTGCACCGAAGGCCGCGCCGCTTCCACCACGAAGTGCGCGGTGCGCCGGTACAGCGGGTCGCGTTCGCGGTACAGCTCGCGCAGCCGGGCATGCGGGTCGGCCACCTGCAACAGCGGGCGGTGGCTGTCGTGGCGCAGTCGGCGGCCCAGTTCCTCGGGCGTGCTGCGCAGGTAGAACACATGCGTGCGCGAATGCAGCGCGTCGCGGTTCGAAGGCCGCAGCACCGCGCCGCCGCCAGTGGCCAGCACCTGGCCGGGCTGGTGGCTCAGGTTTTCGATGACATCCTGCTCGACATCGCGAAAGGCGTCTTCACCCTGCTCGGCGAAGAAAACGCGTATCGGCATGCCGATACGTTTTTCTATTTCGCTATCGCTGTCGACAAACCGCAATGCCAACTGGCGCGCCAGATGGCGGCCGACTGTGGACTTGCCACAGCCGGGCATGCCCACCAGCGACAAGGTCAGGGCGGGCAACCCGCTGCGGTGGCCGCTGCGCCCCGCACCACGCGCACGGTGGTGCTGGTGGACGTGCCACTCACCGGCGATGTGAAGGAGATGGCCACGATGCCGTCCAGCACCGCCAGGTCGGTGAAGTTGTATGACACCGTCGCACCTGAGACCTGCGTCGTGCTGGGCACCGGCGACCCGGCCACGGTGGCCGCCGAGACACCCGTGGTGGGGCTGGACGCCGACACCGTGGTGCCTGCGGCCATCGGGTTCAGGCGCGGGAACTGGTCGTAGCCAAGCAACGGATCTGGGAAGTTCGCGTTCGGCCTGCCCGGGTTGGCGTCGCCCACCAGGAACGAGAAGGTTCCTGCCACGCCGGCGCTGCACAGCGTGTCGCCGGCCACCAGGCGGTAGATATCGGTGGCACCGGCGGCCGCCGGGTCGTTCTTGACCTGCAGCTTCACCGACGCGCCCGCACCCAGCAGGCGCGAATCGGCTGGCTTGCTCCAGATCGGGCGTGAACCGGATGTAGAGAGCACGGTTTCGGCCGCGCGCCGCACATAAACCTGGCCGGCGCCGCTCCAGACGCCGTCGCAGGTGTTGGTGGGCGGGTTGCTGTTGGCGGCAGAGATACTGGGGATGCTGGCATCCAGGAACAGCAGCGGGTTGGTCGGCACCACGCAGGCCGAGCTGTTGTTGATGGTCAGCGGTACGAACTCGTCGACGGTGGGGTCGTAGACGCCGTCAAAGTTGCGGTCCTTGAACACGTTGCCCAGGTCCTGGAAAGGCTCGCCCAGGTCGTAGGCGTTGTTGCCATTCAGGTCGATGAAGGACTCTTCACCCAGCGCGTAGGCCGTGATGGTGACGCGACCGTCCACGGGGCGGGGTTCCGCCGAAACGAAATTGGCCACTGTGCGCGCAATGCCGTTCACGATCTGTATCTGCTTGATGGCCTCGACCTGGCCGCCTTCTGCAACGAAGTTGATCGACGTGCCCGCCGGTACCGGGTTGCCGCTGCGGTCGGCCGCAATGATCTGGTAGGTGTTGGGCGTGCCGTCGATGTTGTAGCCCTCGATGTTGCGCGTGCCTTGCGAGAACGAGAAGTTCAGCTGCGAAGGCAGGCCCACGGCGACGCTGAGGTTGCTGGACACGGTGGCTATCGACGTGTTGGCGGCCAGCCGGGCGTTCACACGCACAGGGGTGGGCAGCGTGCCCGAATTCACGCGCACCGAGACGCGGCCCAAAGCGTTGGATGTCAGCGTAAAGGGGTTGGCCGAAGG
>JANMJI010000148.1:0-21142 GCA_031371275.1 Betaproteobacteria bacterium | reverse complement strand
TGTTCGTGGTGTCGCAGGTGGCGCCGCAAAAACTTCAGAAGCTGGCCGTGCCCTTGTACCTGCTGGGCCTGGCATTGCTGGTGGCCACCGCCATGTTCGGGCTGACGCGCAAGGGCGCCACGCGCTGGCTGGCGCTGGGCCCGCTGGTCATGCAACCCAGCGAGATCATGAAGATCGCCATGCCGCTGATGCTGGCCTGGTGGTTCCAGAAGCGCGAAGGGCAGTTGCAGGTGATGGACTTCGTCATCGCCGCCGTGCTGGTGCTGGTGCCGGTGGCCATCGTCGCCAAGCAGCCCGACCTGGGCACGGCGCTGCTGATTCTGGCCAGTGGCGTCTACGTCATCTTCTTTGCCGGCCTGAGCTGGAAGCTGGTGCTGCCGGTGCTGCTGCTGGGGGCCATCGCCATCACCGCGGTGGTGTTGACGGGCGACGCCATTTGCGAACCCGAAGTGCAGTGGCCCATCCTGCGTGAATACCAGCGCCACCGCATCTGCACGCTGCTCGACCCCACGCGCGACCCGCTGGGCAAGGGCTTTCACATCATCCAGGGCATGATTGCCATCGGCTCGGGCGGCTTGTCTGGCAAGGGCTTCATGCAGGGCACGCAGACGCACCTGGAATTCATCCCCGAACGCACCACCGACTTCATCTTCGCCGCCTTCAGTGAGGAGTTCGGCCTGGCCGGCGTGCTGGTGCTGCTGGTGGGTTTCACCTTCCTGATCTTCCGCGGCCTGGTCATCGCATCAGACGCGCCCACGGTCTTCACACGGCTGCTGGCCGGCGCGGTGACGCTGAGTTTCTTCACCTACGCCTTCGTCAACATGGGCATGGTCAGCGGCATCTTGCCGGTGGTCGGCGTGCCCCTGCCGTTTGTCAGTTATGGCGGCACGGCGATGGTGTCGCTGGGGCTGGGGTTGGGCATCTTGATGTCGGTGTCACGCAGCCGGCGATTGATGCAGAGTTAGCCGCCGGCGCTGCGGCCGCAGCAGCCGCCACACGCACAGCGCCAGCCCGCCTGCGGCCATCAGCGCGGCGCCGGCGGGTTCGGCCACCGCCGCGGTCTGGCCTGTCCATTCCAGACGAAAGGCCGGTGCATCGCCGGCCTGGGTGCCGATCACAAAGCTCAGCGTGTGCAGGCCGGGCGCCAGTTGCGCGCCGCCGGTTTGCCAGCCGTAAGCCGTGCTGTCGACAAAGAACGTACCAAAGTTGGCAGGGCCGGCGTTGTTGTAGAAACCGACGCCCAGGCCGCCGAAGAAGACCGAGTCGATGTACATCTGGAACGGGAAGCTTGACGTGGCCATCTGCCCGCTGATCTGCCACGCGCCAGCGGCGATGCCGGTGGTGTCGAAGCTGGTCAGGTAGGTGGTTGTGGTGAACGCCGCCGCCGTGTCCAGCGTGGCCGCGCTGCTGACCCACTGCGAATTGCCACCGGCCGGCAGGCTGTACGGCCCCAGCAGCGCTGTCTGGGTGACGATGGACGCCAGTGCCACCTGGGTCTGGCCGTGGCTGTCGGTGGTGATGACGAACCAGTGCGGGTCCAGCCCGCCGAGCAGCAGGTTGTAGTTCGCGTCCAGGCCGGTGTTCCAGCCGATCTGCGGCGTGCTGGCCTGCGCCATGGCCGGCACGGGTGCGCAGGCCATGCCGGCCGCTGTCGCCAACAGCAGCCGGCCGCTGGTCTTGATGTGCCGGGCCAGGCGTTGTTTCAAGGTGATGTTCATGCGGTGCTTTCGGTGTGATGTGCCGGCGCTGTAAGTGCAGCCGCGCCGGACGCTGGCAGCACCGCGGTGTACGGGCTGCAAACGCACTGTCTGGCGCCGCGCCCCACCGATGACCTACCGATGGCCCGTGACGCAGCCCTTTGTGTGTGGGGGTAGTCCTACACTGAACATCACCGTGAAAGCTTCATCCGACACCGCCCTGCCCGCCGCTGCGCCCGTGCCCCACGCCAGCGGCGCAGCGTTGGTGGCACTGCGCGAAGGCGGCCCGGCCTGGTGGCGGGCGTGGGACGCAGCGGCGCTGCGGGCAGCCTGTGACGCCGCCGCTGCTGAACAAGCCGATGGTGTGGCCGCGGATGTAGACGCGGATGCAGGCACGGATGCAGGCGCAGCACGGGCCGACGTTGCGCAATGGGGTGCGCTGGCTTCGTTCATGACCGGCCAGTCTGACGCGCTGGCGCAGCTGGAGCAGGCCTACAACGCCCATGCCGGCGCCCAGCGGCAGCGCGCCGCGGCAGACGCCGTACACCGCGCCCTGGTCATCTGCATCCTGGACAGCGGCGCCATGGACCGCACCCGCGACTGGCTGGCGCGCTGGGACGAAAGCCATGCCGCGCTGGCCGCTGTGGACACTGCCGGCGCCGCTGCCGACAGCAATCCAGCAGCGCCCGACCTGTGGCATCGCCTGGCCCCGCTGGCCGCCACGGCGCTGGGTGGTGACGCGCACGGCAGTGGCGAGGCTGCTGCTGCGCAGTTTCTGGCAGCTTTGCGCCACGCCAGTACGGCCCGCGGTGCGCTGTCGGCCGACGAACGCTTGATGGCCGCGCAGGTGCTGATGGACTACCAGTTCGCCGTGCAGCGTTTCGAGGCCTTTGACTTTCTGGCCAACGCCGTGGAAGTGCCGGCGCTGTTCAACGCAGCATCGCCGGTGATGCGGGCGCGCTGGTTGTTCAGCTACGGCTATTCGCAGTTTCACACCGGGCGCACCGAGCGCGCGGCGGTGGCCTGGCAAAGGTCGTTGCAGATCAGCACCGAAGCGGGCTTGTCGGCGCTGGCCTTGGAAACCACGCTGGCACTGGCGCGCGGCCAGCTAAACAGCGGGCAACTGGACGCTGCGCAGGCCGTCATTGACGCCGTGCAGCCGCAGTGGGGCAGCGGGCGAACGGCGCAGTTGATAGAGCTGCTGCAACTGCGTGCGCGGGTGCAGCTGCTGCGCGGGCGCGCGGCCAGCGCCTTGGGTCTGCTGCAAGACGCGCTGCAGATGGCGCAAGCCGCAGGCCTGCCGGCGGCGGAATCTGCGTCCTGTTTGTCCGACCTGGCCCAGGTTTACGTGGCACTGGGCCGGGCGGCCGAGGCCGAAGAATTGCTGCTGCGCCTGGAGCAAGAGCACGGCGGGCGCAGCGCGCTGGTCTACCGCTGCCTGGCCGGCATGCTGCGCGCCTGGCGTTTGCTGCACGAAGACCCGCAAGCCAGCCGCAGCCACCTGGCGCAGGCGCTGGAGACTGCGCAAGGTACGCGCTATTCGATGTTCTTCCGGCTGCTGCCGCCCTTTGCTGCCGCGCTGTGTGCGCTGGCATTGCGCTGGGGCCTGGCCACGCCCTTTGTCACCGAACTGGTTCGCGCCCGCGCCCTGCCGGCGCCGGCCGACGCGGGCGCCGACTGGCCCTGGCCGCTGTGGCTGCGCATGCTGGGTGGCTTTGAGTGGCAGCGTGACGGGCACACGCAAACGCCCGCTGGCAAGCTGCCGCAAAAGCCGCTGGAATTGCTGCGCCTGTTGGCCTGCCAACGCAAGCTGGCCATCAGCCAGGCCGCCGCCATGGCCGCCATGTGGCCCGATGCCGACGAGCCCGCCGCGCGCAAGAGCATCGAGGCCGCCGTGCACCGGCTGCGCGCCTTGCTGGGCGACGCCACGCTGGTATGGGTCAGCGACGGCCAGGTGGGGCTGGACCCGTCGCGCGTGGGCTGCGACCTGCACCTGCGGCGCGGCCTGATCGAGCGCATTGAAGCGCTGGCCATGGGGCGTGCCGGTGGCGCGGCGGGCCCAGGCAAAGACCCCGCCGACACGGTCATCAACGAATGCCTGGCCTTGCTGGGCCGGGTGGTGGATTTGACCCGCGGCGACCTGCTGCCCGGCATGGCCGACACGCCCTGGCTGCAGGCCGAACAGCAGCGCTGCCGCAGCGACACCGTGCGCGCCGCGCTGGCCACCGCGGCGCTGCTGGAACACGCCCAGGCCGGCCGCGCCGAGCAAGACCTGCTGGAAACGGCCTTGCGCATCGAGCCTTTGTCAGAAACCCTGGTGGCGCGGCTGATGCAGGCTTACGAGCGCAACTCGCGCCGCGGCGATGCGCTGCGGGTGTTCGAGCAATACCGCCGCCACCTGGCCGAACACGGTGCCACACCCGGCGCCCGCATGCAGGCGCACTGGCAGGCGCTGGTGGGGTCAGTGGGGCGAGGCGGGGGGTAGGCGCGGCGATGCGGTTGCAGCGGCAACGCCGCGCGTCCTGACTGCGGCAGCTGCAATGCCCTTCGTGACCAGCGCATCCAACAGCTTCTTCGCCCGCGCATTGGCCAGGGCCATGCCTTCGGCGACGCGTGCGTCGGATTCGGCGTGTACCTTCAAGGCCACCACGGTGTTTGAGGGTGATGCTTTCCACTGCCGAAAAATCGCCTCCACGCCGCGCGCTGAAGAGGCTCTCAGTTCTGCGCCGGCGTTCTCGAACTTCAGCAGGTCCAGCACATCGCGCGGCACCACCACGGTTGCAGGTTCAGGCGCCGCCGCCGGGCTGCCTGGCCCAGCTGGTGCGGTCTTCATCGGCCTGTCGGCCGTGTTTTTCATGCTGGCAGGGTCGTTGTCTACAAGCCCTTCGCCGCCCGCATGCGCTGTGCCGCTCCAGGCCAGAACGCACCCCATGCCAACTTGGCCTAACACCCACAAAGCACGGACACCCCACTCACGTCGATTTAGGTTCATGTTCTGCTCCCCTTTCTTTACGTTTTGAAACCCGCGGAAGTTTCGCAGCCGGTGGCCACTTTGTCACCGTACCCGGCCCCACTGGATATCGACCCAGGGGCTGCGGCTGACGGCCCCGCCGTCGGCGCCCACCGACACCACGCGCCAGCGCAGCGCGCCACCGGCCCACAGCGCATGCGCCAGCGCCGGCGCAGCAAAACGCTGCACTGCGGCCTGCGGGTCAGGCAACACGCGCGCGGCGAACACCAGCCGGCCGTCAGCTTCCAGCTCCACCCGGTACAGCCGGATGTCGTCCCGCGCTTGCCAGGTGAAGATCAGCGGCCTGTCGCTGAACACCAGCCCCTGCGGCGCCAGCACCTGAATCGGCCCCGGTGTCTCGTGCACCAGCAAGGCCGCCGATGTGGCACCGATGGTGTAGCGCAGCACCGGCAACACCAGCAGGGTTGAGGTGATGCTTGCGCCGTCCAGCGCCTGGCTGGGTTCCAGCCGCAGCAGCAGGCTGTAGTTGCCGTAGCGGTCATTCGGCAGCAGCTTGGGGTCGGGCCCCGGCAGGCGTGTGATGCCGGTGGCCGAGACAAACACCTGCACCGTTTGCAACAGCCGCCAGCGGTGCTGGCGCGCCCGCTCGGCCAGGCTCAACCGGGTCTCGGGTGTCAGGTCCAGTTCGGTGGGTTCGGGGTCACCGGGCTGCACCACTTCCCAGCGCGCGCGCAGCAGGCCGCTGCCCTTGAAACGCAGCAGCGCTTCGACGGCCGGCAGTGCCTGGCCGCGCTGAAACCAGCCGCTGGCCTGCTGGCCACCCGGGCCCATGAAACGCAGCCGCATTTCGGACACGTCAGGCCCGCGCTGTGCTTCGGCCAGCGCAATGCGCAGCGCCAGGAAGTAGGGCTGCGGCGCGCCGCCACTGGCCAGCAGCACCAGGTAGACCGCGCGTGGCCGCGCGACCTGGTTGCCGGCCGCTGCGGCCAGGGCCTGGGCGTTGATGCTGACGTTGATGGTTACGCCCGCCGCCGCAGCCACTGCGGCCGGCGCTGGGCCTGGCGGCAGTGGCAGCACCTGCGGCGGGTCGCCGCGGCAGGGGTTGCCCAAGCGTGCAATACCAAGATTCGCAACGTCGCCCTGGATGTCCCGGCACAGCCAGGCCGCGTTGATCTTGACCAGCGGCGTGCCCCTCACTTGTACCGTCAGCATGCCGCCTGTGGCCGCGGGCAGCGTAGCTTGCACAGTGCTGGCCGTGATCTGGGCCCAGGCCGGCTGGGGTGCCAGGCCGATGGCATACGCAGCGGCGAGGGCCAAGCCCTGGTGCACATGGCGATGCAGCAGAAATCGCAGCCAAAGTTGCAGCATGTTGGTCGTCATGGTGGGTCTCATTGAAATGGGCAGCGGTGGGCTTCAAAACACCAGGCTGGTGCTGGCTTGAAGCGCTTGATAGTTCACCGGCGCGGCCACGGGCAGGCCGACGCTGGCGGCCCGCGCACGGCTGAAAGTGCAGCGCAGCAGCCACTGCGCGGGCAGCTTCATGCCGCCCAGCGGCAGCTCGAAGTTGCGGCCCACGCTCAGCTCACCCACCAGCGTGCGCAGGGCGGCTGAGTACGGCGTGTCGCTGGTCATGCTGCCGCTGAAGTTGGCCGCCAGCAAATGGCCTTGGGGCAGCGTCCAGCGCAGGCCGGCATGGGCGGACAGATCGCGTGTCTGCACACCCGTACTGAGTGGTGTGGCCACGTTGCGACCCAGTCCAGCCGTCAGCGCCAGGGCCTCGCTGGCGGCCCAGCTGGCCGTCAGGCGGTGGCTGGTGTTGCGCGTGTCGTCCTGCGCCACGCTGGCCTGCCGGTTGTCTTGCAGGCTGCGGCTGTAGGTGGCGCCCAGGGTCACGGTTTTCAGCGCCCAGTTCAGGCCGATGTTGTGCGTGGTGGCCAGCGTGTCGGCCAGGTCTGCAACCGTGCTGCCCACGGGCACCAAAGCCCGCGCGGCGAAGTCGTGGTTGCGGCCCAGGCTGTAGTCCAGCGCGGGCCACCACGGGTAGGGGGCTTGCGGGTCTATCAGCACACCCAGCGGCAAACCCACGCGCACACCGAACACCAGCGCGCGGTTGCGGGCGCGTGTGGGGTCTGGGGCCAGGTTGTCTTCGTGCGTGCCCAGCTTCAACTCGGCCGTGGCCGGGCCCAGCGCGGCGCTCAGCGTGGTGCTGTGGCTTGCCGCGTCGGCGTTGGTGGCAGCACCGAGAGACAGGTAGGCCGGCTGGGCGCGTTCGCTGTGCCAGGCCATCTCCAGCGAAAGCGGCAGGTCGGGGCGGCCGGGCCACACGGCCTGGCCTTGCAGCAGCACGCGGGCCAGGGCCAGTGTCTGGGCTTGGCGGCGTTGCCGCGGGGCGGCGCCCACGCTGCCGGCGTCGGGCAGCGGGGCGTTGTCACTGCTGGCAAAAAACCATTCGGCGCGCCAGCGGTTGTCTGCGCTGCTGCCGCGCACTCGCAAGCCCCAGCCGTGGCTGGAAGACGCCGGTGGTGGCGGGCTGCTGCCGGGGCTTGCGGCAGCGCGCGCGCGGCCGCTGAAGGCGCTGATTTCCGCGCGCAGCCCACCGGCACGCGCCAGCAATTCCTGGCCCAGCGTGGCGAAAGTGAAGCGGTTGTCGGCATCGGCCAGGCCCGTGATGTTTGGCGTGCCCAGTCGCGGCACGCTGCTTTGTGAGGACAGCATCAGGTCGGTGGTGTTGCCCAGCGCGTGGCGCAACACCACGCCACGGGTGGCAAGGCCGCTGGCCAGCAAGGGGTGGTCGCCGGCCTGCACATGGCCCAGCGCCAGCCGCGCGGCGGCGCCGGCTGCGGGCTTGTATTCGGCTTCGATCAGGTAGCTGGCCAGGTCCACCGGCGCAGCGTTCAGGCCCTGCGTGCCGTACTGCAGGGCTTCTGGGCGGTAGCTGCTGCCAACACCCTGCGTACTCGACTTCACGCCCCAGCCGGTGCCGCTGTGTTCTGTCTGCAGGCTGGCCTGCAGGGTGGCGTCGGCATAGCGGGGCCGCGTTGGTGCTGACGCCCCGGGTGAGTGGTGTTCCCAGGCCTGTGATTTCAAGCCCAGCACGGCGCCGGGTTTGAAGCTGCCTGGCGCTTCAGCGGTGCTGGTGTTGTCGACCTGCAAGGCGGTCTGGGCCAGCAGCGCCCAGGTGTTGTCCTGGGCCACGCTGAACACTTTGAGCAGGCTGCGGCCCGGCGGCAATGCGGCGCCGCTGAACACGCCTTGCAGTGTCTGGCTGTCGGTGGCCTGGAAGTTCACGGTCAGGTCTTCGGCGCCCACCATCACAGCAAAGCGGCCGGGGGCCAGGCGGGCGGGCGGCTCCAGCATCAGCGTGAAGCTGGCATTGGGCGCGACGGGCTGGCCGTTGAAGCTGGTTTGCATTGATGTCGTGGCGGTGGTGGGTGCATCCACCAGTGCCGGCGTTGTGGCCTGCGCCGCCGCCGGCCATGGCAGCCACAGCGGCGCCAGGCACAGCGCTGCGCGCGTGCGTTGAAATCGGTTCATAGGGCATCCCTTTTCGGCGCCGTTGCGGCGCCGGCTCGGCAAAGTCGGGAAAGGGTGGGCGGCCGGCCCGAAGGCACGCCGCCCAACTGCCGTTCACACGGCGGCTTGCGTCACTCGGTCTTGCCGGGCGGCAGGTCGATGGGCACGGGGTTCGCACCGTCGCTGGCGCAGCGTTGCATCACCAGGCCACTGACGAGCAGGCCGGTGGGGCTGTTGCCCAGGTTCTTGACTGTGACGGTCAAGGTCACCGGGCCGCTGAAGCCCTGCGGCAGCGTGGCGCTGAAGTTGCCGAAGTTGTTTTGCAGAAACCCCCAACCCGGGGGCCCAGGGGGGCCCACGGCCGGTGTGGCCGACAGCGTGGCACCCGTGGCCGTCATGACGGCTTCGTCATCGCCCCAGTACTTGCCTTTGATCGTCACCGTCGAGGGAATGTGGCACTTCGGCACTTGGATTCTCAGCTGGTAGACATAGGTGCCCGCTGTCGCGCCGCTGCCCGCTGACGGATTGGGGCCGATCCAGGTTGAGCCTGAGGCCGATGCCCATGCGGTGGGGATGCTGGGCGGCGGGCCGGGAAGCACGAACGTCGGCCCGCTGACCAACTTCCAGGGTGCCACGCCGATGGCTCCGGTTGGCCCGGTATTGATCAGCACGTCGGCAAGTTCCCTGCCCGTGCATTGACAGCACTTCAAGACCAGCACATTGCCACCGGGTGGTGGCACAGGCTGCCGGCCTTCGTCTTGTGCGACGGCCAGCAAAGGCATGGAGGCCAGCGCCGCCAATGTGATAGCCGAGTGAGAGAAAAACGCGCGCCGATTTGTCAGAGTTTTCATGGTGTGTCTTCATCTGGAAACGCGGCGCAGTTGAAGAAGTCGCGCCATGCACTTGCGGCCAGGCTTGTGTGCCGACCGTGCGCAACTGTGTTTTTCAGTGCCCTACCGATGACCTACCGATGCCGCTGCCTGGCCACCCCACAACGGGGGTGGGCGGTTTTCATCCCGGTGGTGGATGACAGCCCGATGTCGCGTGCCAGCTGATCTACAGCTAACAGTCAAACCGAGTGTGTTAGCGCCGAGCGATCAAACCCGGGGCAGCAGCGGAAAACGCACCGTGAACAGCGCGCCCGGCGCCACGGCCGGCAATCCACTGCGCGGCCGGGCGTCGGTGATGGTGATGTCCGCGCCGTGGCGCTGCACGACTTCCTGCACGATGGCCAGGCCCAGGCCGCTGCCGTCCACCTGCGTGCCGTCGACCTGTACAAAGGCGCGGTAAAAAGGTCTGAAAACGGCCTCACGCTCGGCCGGTGCAATGCCCGCGCCGCTGTCTTCCACCTGCAGCACCACCACCTGGCCGAAGGGGTCGGGCACTACGCGGGCCGTCACCGTGCCGCCCTGCGGCGTGTACTGCAGGGCGTTGTCCACCAGGTTGCGCACCAGCTCACCCAGCAGCACGGGCTCGCCGCTGAAGCGGGCCTGGCCTTGGTCTTCCGAACCGTCGGGGCCTTCATAGCCCAGGTCGATGCGGCGTTCGATGGCCCGTGGCACGAAATCGCGCACCACCGCGCGCGTGATGGCCGCCAGGTCCACTGCCTGGTGGCGCGCGGCCTGGCCGCTGTCTTCGGCGCGCGCCATCGCCAACAACTGGTTGACCATGTGGGCGGCGCGCTGCGTGGCCAGCGCAATCTGGCGCAGCGTGTGTTTCATCGAAGCCGGGTCGCCACGGCCGCTGTCGATTTCACGCGCCGCCAGTTCGCACTGCATGCGCAGGCCGGCCAGCGGCGTTTTCAACTGGTGGGCGGCGTCGGCCAGGAAGTGGCGCTGTGTGGCAATGGTCTTGTCCAGCCGCTGCAGCAAGTCGTTGATGGCGCGCACCAGTGGCGCCACTTCTTCGGGCACGTTGCCCTCGGCAATGGCCGACAGATCGGTGCTTTCGCGCTTGCGTATGCGCTGCTGCAACTCGGCCAGCGGGCGTATGCCACGGGCCAGCGCAAACCACACCAGCACCACCGCCAGCGGCAGGATGACGAACTGCGGCAGGATCACGCCTTTGATGATTTCGGCGGCCAGCTGCGAACGTTTGCCCAGTGTTTCGGCCACCTGCACCAGCGCTTCGCTGCGCGCCGTACCGGGTGCAGCGGGCGCGCCGGGTGGTCCCACCAAACCTGTCGCGCCCGGCGCGGGCAGCCACAGGTAGGCCACGCGCACGGGCTCATCGCCAATCATGTCGTCTCGAAAACGCACACCCGTTTCCACGCCGGCTTCTTCGCCAGGCACGGCCAGGCCGGCTTCCCCGGCCAACAGTTCACCGCGCTGGCCCAGCACCTGGTAGTAGCTGCGGTCGTCGTCGTCGTCGCGTTTGAGTGTGGCTGCGGCACGTTCAAGCTCGCCACGGATGCTGCCCAGCGGCCGGTCGGCATTGGCCGTTTGCCCGGCGCTTTGTGCAGCGGTCTGCACAGCGGCCTGGCGCGCCAGCGCGCGCACCACGTCCGCCAGTTCACGGTCGTAAGGGCGGGCTGCAATGGCCTGCGCCACCACCCAGGTCAGGCCCAGGCTCATGGGCCACAGCAGCAGCAGCGGCGCCAGCATCCAGTCAAGGATTTCGCCGAACAGTGAACGCTGTTCGGGTGCAGCAGCGGGCAAGGCGCTGGGTGGCAGCGCACGCGCTTGCGTGGCTGTTTGCACGGCTGTTTGCACGGCTGCTGGCGCCATCGGGCTTTCATTCAAGCCGCGATCTTCTCCAGGCAGTAACCCAAACCACGCACGGTGGCAATGCGCACCGGGCCCTGTTCGATTTTCTTGCGCAGCCGGTGGATGTAGACCTCAATCGCGTTGTTGCTGACCTCTTCGCCCCATTCGCACAGCCGTTCCACCAACTGGTCTTTGCTGACCAGGCGGCCAGCGCGCTGCAGCAGCACTTCCAGCAGGCTCAGTTCGCGTGCACTCAGTTCGACCATTTGGTCGTTCAGATAGGCCACCCGCCCGGTGGCATCAAACGTCAGCGGGCCGTGCTTGAGCACGCTGCTGGCGGTGCCCAGGCCACGGCGCGTCAGCGCGCGCACCCGGGCTTCCAGCTCTTGCAGCGAAAACGGCTTGGCCATGTAGTCGTCGGCGCCCAGGTCCAGCCCCTTCACGCGCTGCTCCACGCTGTCGGCGGCGGTAAGGATGAGCACCGGCACGCTGCTGCCGCGGGCGCGCAGCTTGCGCAAGACTTCAAAGCCATGCATGCGCGGCAGGCCTAAATCGAGGATGACGAGATCGAACTCGTGCGCAGCCACGGCGGCGTCGGCTTCACTGCCATTGCCGACTTGGTCCACCGCATAACCGGCGGCGCGCAAGGAGCGCAAAAGGCCGTCGGCCAGTACTTGATCGTCTTCGGCGATGAGGATACGCATGGGCTTGTCTCCTGCCGGGCTTTGGGCGGCGCGCCCGGCCCTTTGATGGCGGTGAAATTCTAGGCAAGCCCCAACAGCGGACTTGGAAACACAAAATGCGCAGGCCACAACCCCCACGCGGGTGCCCCCCAGGAGTTACCCCAAAAGGACTGTACGAATACCCAGCTTTAGATTCATAATCTGCGCAACCCAGGAGAAAACAGCAATGGACGCACCCGTCAAAGCACTGAACACCGAAAAAGCCAAGGCCTTGCAAGCCGCCTTGGCGCAGATTGAAAAGCAGTTCGGCAAGGGCTCGATCATGCGCCTGGGCGTGGGCGAGGTGATTGAAGACATTCAGGTCGTTTCCACCGGCTCGCTGGGGCTTGACATCGCTTTGGGCGTCGGCGGTTTGCCGCGCGGCCGGGTGGTTGAAATCTACGGCCCCGAGTCGTCGGGCAAGACCACGCTCACTTTGCAAGTTATCGCCGAAATGCAAAAGCAGGCTGGCACCTGTGCCTTCATTGATGCCGAGCACGCGCTGGACATTCAGTACGCGCAAAAGCTGGGCGTGAACCTGCAAGAACTGCTCATCAGCCAGCCCGATACCGGCGAGCAGGCGCTTGAAATTGTTGACGCCCTGGTGCGCAGCGGCAGCATTGACCTCATCGTCATTGACTCGGTCGCCGCGCTCACGCCCAAGGCCGAACTGGAAGGCGAAATGGGCGATTCACTGCCCGGCCTGCAGGCGCGTTTGATGAGCCAGGCTTTGCGCAAGCTCACCGCCACCATCAAGAAGACCAACACCATGGTCATCTTCATCAACCAGATCCGCATGAAGATCGGCGTCATGTTCGGCAACCCCGAAACCACCACCGGCGGCAATGCGCTGAAGTTCTATGCCTCGGTCCGCCTGGATATTCGCCGCACCGGCAACATCAAAAAGGGCGAAGAAATCATCGGCAGCGAAACCAAAGTCAAGGTCGTGAAGAACAAGGTGGCGCCGCCCTTCAAGGTCGCCGAATTCGACATCCTCTACGGTGAAGGCATCAGCCGCGAGGGCGAAATCATCGACATGGGCGTCGAAGCCCGCGTGCTGGAAAAAAGCGGCGCCTGGTACGCCTACAACGGCGAGAAGATCGGCCAGGGCAAGGACAACGCCCGCGAGTTCCTGCGTGAGAACCCCGAGGTCAAGCGCGAGATTGAAAACAAGGTGCGTGAGCAGCTTGGCATCCCGCTGCTGGCGGCCGATGTGGCCGGCGCCCAAGTTCCGAGTCTGAAGGTGGCGTGAGCGCAGAGCCTTCCACTGCGCCATGGCTTTTGGTGCGCTCTCTGTCAAGGGCCGTGCACTGCGTTGCCTGGCGCAGCGCGAACATTCCCGTGTTGAGCTGGAACGCAAGCTGGCCCGCCATGTGCAAGACCAGCCTGACGCCAGCGCGCGGGTGCAAATTGCTGCCGCGCTGGACGAATTGACGGCCAAAGGCTTGCTCAGCGAAGCCCGAGTGGCCGAGCAGGTGGTGGCCAGCCAGGGCGCGCGATACGGCGCACGCCGGCTGAAACAAACACTGCAGATGAAGGGGCTGGCACCGGCTTTGGTGTCCAGCACTTTGGAGCAGGTGCGTGGCACAGAACTGGAACGGGCGCGTGAGGTCTGGCGCCGCCGTTTTGGCAGCCTGCCGGCCGACGGTGCCGAGCGCGCGCGGCAGATGCGTTTTCTGGCCGGCCGCGGTTTTGAAGGTGATGTGATTCACCGTGTGCTGCGCATCCAAGACGACGACGATTGAAGTGCCGTCGAAGTGGGAATGACGCGCTGCCGTGGCGTGCCGGGCGGCGGCCACGGGCCCGCCGGGCGACTGGCTTGTAAGCCGCTGCTGCACAGCAGCATGCTAAATTTGCCGCCGCGCTGCGCCAGCGCCCCGCCCGACACCAGAGATGACCCTTCCGCAAGCGGCTGCCGAACGCCAGCTCAAGCACCGCCGCCAGATCGACGTTCAGGTCTACGCGCGCGGCAATGGCTTGTGGGAAGTGGACGCCGTGCTCACCGACACCAAGACCCGCACCGCCCAAATGCGCGAAGGCCCGCGCCCGGCGGGCACACCCATCCACGACATGCTGCTGCGCCTGGTCGTGAACCAGCAGCTCGACATCGTCGAAGCTGGTTCAGAGACACGCTGGATGCCCTACACCGGCACCTGCAATCAGCATGGCGACATTTACGCCCTCCTGGTCGGGCTGAACCTGCTGCAAAACTTCCGCAAGGCCTTGCGCGCGCGGGTCGGCGGCGTGCTGGGCTGCACCCACATCACCGAATTGGCCCAGGTGTTGCCCACCGCCGTGGTGCAGGCTTTTGTGGGCGAGGTGACAGACACCCGCGGCACCGCCGAAGACGCCAGGAAGCCGTTCCAGATCGACGGTTGCCATGCGCTGCGCAGCGAAGGTGAAGTCGTGCGCTTGCAGTACCCGCGCTGGTACCGGCCCACGCCTGTCTCTTGATGGGCCCTGCCCGATTCCCAGAAACCAATCCCGAATGACGTTCCCAACAACGTCCCGATTGCAAGTGCGAGCGAAGGAGCCCACGCCATGAAGATTCACGAATACCAGGCCAAGGAGTTGCTGCGTGCCGCAGGCGTGCCCGTACCGCGGGGCTACGCTGCCTTCACCGTGCGTGAAGCCCAGGAAGCGGCGCAGAAACTCGGCGGTACGGTGTGGGTGGTGAAGGCGCAAATTCACGCCGGTGGCCGCGGCAAAGGCGGCGGCGTGAAGCTGGCGCGCACGCTGGCCGAAGTGGAAACACTGGCTGGGCAAATTCTGGGCATGCAGCTCAAGACCCACCAGACCGGCCCCGCGGGCCAGAAGGTGCGGCGCTTGTACATCGAAGAAGGCGCCGACATCCAGCAGGAGTACTACGTTTCGCTGGTCACCGACCGCGCCACGCAGAAGGTGGCCTTCATCGCTTCTTCGGAGGGCGGCATGGACATCGAGGAAGTGGCGCACAGCACGCCCGAGAAGATCATCACCGAGTACATCGACCCGCTCACCGGCCTGGGTGACGAGCAGGCGAAGAAGATTGCCGACGCCATTGGCTTGCCTGCAAACAGCACGGCACAGGCCATCGACGTTTTCCGCAAGCTCTACGCCTGCTACATGGCCACCGACGCTTCGCTGGTGGAAATCAACCCGCTGAACCGCGACAGCAAAGGCAAGCTGGTGGCGTTGGACGCGAAGTTCAACTTCGACCCCAACGCGCTCTTCCGCCACCCCGACATCGTGGCCTACCGCGACCTCGACGAAGAAGACCCGGCCGAGGTGGAAGCCAGCAAGTTCGACCTGGCCTACATCAGCCTGGACGGCAATATCGGCTGCCTGGTCAACGGCGCCGGCCTGGCCATGGCCACCATGGACACCATCAAGCTGTTTGGTGGCGAGCCTGCCAACTTCCTGGATGTGGGTGGCGGCGCCAGCGCCGAAAAGGTCACCGAGGCCTTCAAGATCATGCTCGGCAACAAGGCCGTGAAGGGCATCCTGGTCAACATCTTCGGCGGCATCATGAAGTGCGACACCATCGCTGAAGGCGTCATCGCCGCCTGCAAGGCCACCAACCTGAACGTGCCGTTGGTGGTGCGCATGAAGGGCACCAACGAAGACCTGGGCAAGGAGTTGCTGAGCCGTTCGGGCCTGCCCATCATCGCGGCCAACACCATGGCCGAAGCTGCTACTGCCATCGTGGCAGCGGTCAAGTAAGCCCTGTGCGACGGAGAACACGAACATGTCGATTTACATCAACAAAGACACCAAGGTCATCACCCAGGGCATCACAGGCAAGACGGGCCAATTCCACACCCGCGGGTGCCAGGCTTATGCCAACGGCAAGAACTGTTTTGTGGCGGGCGTGAACCCGAAGAAGGCCGGCGAAAGTTTTGAGGGCATCCCCATCTTCGCCGGTGTCAAAGAAGCCGCGGACGCCACCGGCGCCACCGTCAGCGTGATCTACGTGCCGCCCGCCGGCGCTGCGGCGGCCATCTGGGAAGCGGTGCAGGCCGAGCTGGATCTGGTCGTCTGCATCACCGAAGGCATCCCCGTGCAGGACATGCTGATGGTGCGCAACCGGATGCTGGCCAAGGAAGCCGCCGGTGGCAAGAAGACCCTGCTGCTGGGCCCCAACTGCCCGGGGCTCATCACGCCGGAAGAAATCAAGATCGGCATCATGCCGGGCCACATCCACGGCAAGGGCCGCGTCGGCGTCGTCTCGCGTTCGGGCACGCTGACTTACGAAGCGGTGGCGCAGCTGACTGAAATCGGCCTGGGGCAGAGCACTGCCGTCGGCATCGGCGGCGACCCCATCAACGGCCTCAAGCACATCGACGTGATGCGCGCTTTCAATGACGACCCCGACACCGACGCCGTCATCATGATCGGTGAGATTGGCGGCCCCGATGAAGCGCAAGCCGCGCGCTGGTGCAAGGCGAATATGAAGAAGCCCATCGTCGGTTTCATCGCCGGCGTCACAGCCCCGGCCGGCAAGCGCATGGGCCACGCTGGGGCGCTCATCAGCGGCGGCGCTGATACCGCCGACGCCAAGCTGGCGATCATGGAAGCCTGCGGTTTCACGATCACGCGCAACCCGTCGGAGATGGCGCGTTTGCTGAAGGCTTTGCTGTAAGAACAAGCCGACCGGCTATGTAATTCCCGCAGGCTCCAGCCCAGGGCCTGCGCCTAAACTCCCCGGGCACTGCAGCAACAGCCGCGGCACGAGGAGGAGACGATGGAGCACATCACCGAGCCGACCTTCTGGGTCGCCCTGGCCAAGATCATCTGGGTGAACATCCTGCTGTCGGGCGACAACGCGGTGGTTATTGCGCTGGCTGCGCGCAGCCTGCCCGAAGACCAGCGCAAGAAGGCCATCTTCGGTGGCAGTGCCGCAGCCATCGTGCTGCGTATCGTGCTGACCATTTTCGCGGTGCAACTGTTGCAGTTCCCGTATCTGAAGATCGTTGGCGCGCTGCTGTTGTTCTGGATCGGCGTGCAACTGCTGGTGCCCGAAGGCGACGACGAAGGCGGCGTCAGGTCGCACGACCATTTGTGGTCGGCCATACGCACCATCCTGATCGCCGATTTGGTGATGAGCCTGGACAACGTCATCGGCGTGGCAGCGGCGGCCGACGGCGGCCCGCCCGAGTCGCGCCTGCTGCTGCTCATCATCGGCCTGGGCCTGTCGATACCGCTCATCATCTTCGGCAGCCAGTTGCTGCTGACGGTGATGGAGAAGTACCCCGTCATCATCACGCTGGGTGCGGCGCTGCTGGGGTATGTTGCGGGCGAAATGCTCGTCACCGACCGTGCGGTCGAAGCCTTCTTCCACAGCGCCGGCCGCGCTTCCACCACCATCATCGAACTGGCAGGGGCGGTGGGTGTGGTGCTGGTGGGTCGCTGGCTGGCGGCGCGCAAGAAGCCCGCGGGCGCAGCCGTTTCCTGAAGCAGCCGGGCCCATGAACGGCCAAGCCCCGGCCCAGCGCAGCGTGGCCGGCTGGCGTTTGCTGCGCCTGATCGGCCAGGGCACGCACGGCGCGGTGTACCTGGCCGAAGCCGCCGACAGCGGCCAGACCGTGGCGCTGAAACTGGTGCCGCTGGACATGGCCGTTGGTGCCGTGCGCGCCCACGACGCTTTTCTGCGTGGGGCCGAAGTCGGCCGCCGCTTGGTGCACCCGGGCATCGTCGCGTTGCACGCCGCGGGGGTGGACGGTGCCACCGGCTGGCTGGCGATGGAGCCCGTGCCAGGCAGCGACCTGGTGCGCTACACCGCAGCCAGCCGCTTGTTGCCCGAAGCGCTGGTCATGCAGGTGGCAGAACGCCTGGCCCTGGCGCTGGCCTACGCGCACCGCCAGGGTGTTGTGCACCGCGACCTGAAGCCGGCCAACGTGCTGGTGCACTGGCCCAGCAACACCGTCAAGCTGGCCGACTTCGGCCTGGCGCGGGCCGCAGATGCCGCCCAGACCGGCACCGGCATCGTGCTGGGCACGCCAGCCTACATGGCGCCCGAGCAGCTGTCCGGGCAACTGCCGACACCGGCCACCGATTTTTACGCGCTGGGTGCGCTGCTGTTCCAGCTGCTCAGCGGCCGGCTGCCGCACGAGGCCACGTCCATGGGCGAGCTGTTGCGCCAGGTGGCCAGCAGCGCGCCACCCGATTTGCGCGCGCTGGCGCCCACGCTGCCGGCCGACTTGCGCGCCCTGGTAGCGCGCCTGCTGGCCAAGAACCCGGCCGAGCGCGCGGCCGATGGCGACGCTTTGGCGGCCGAACTGCGCCGCGCAGCGCAAAGCCTGCCGCAACGCGTGCCGCAACGTCTGCCACCGGCGGGTTGACCTGGGTTCCCACCCTGCGGCAAGGCCAACTTTCCGATGCACAATCCGCCACCGCTTCACTTCGCGCGCTGCCGCCCGCTGCCCCTGTGCCCATGACGATCGAGATCCATGCTGCGGTGGACCCCGGCCGGGCACGCAGCAACAACGAAGATTCGGTGGCCACCGATGACGGCGTCTCGCTGGCCGTGTTGGCCGACGGCATGGGCGGCTACAACGCCGGCGAAGTGGCCAGCAACATGGCCACCAGTTTCATACGCACAGAACTCGGCCGCTGGCTGCGTGAAGCCAGCCAGCAGGCCAGCGACGCCGAAGTGCGCCGCGCCATGGACATCTGCGTGGACAACGCCAACCGCGCCATCTTCAACGCCGCCAACAGCAACCCGCAGTACGCCGGCATGGGCACCACGCTGGTGGTGGCGGTGTTCCGCGAAGACCGCGTGCTGCTGGGCCATGTCGGCGATTCACGCTGCTACCGCTTGCGCGCTGGCCGTTTGCAGCAAATCACGCGTGACCATTCCTTGCTGCAAGAGCAGATCGACGCCGGTTTGATAACGCCCGAACAGGCTGCCTTCTCGGCCAACAAAAACCTCGTCACCCGCGCCGTGGGCGTGGAAGACGCGGTGCTGCTGGAAACCCATCAACACGACGTGCTGCCGGGCGACACCTTTCTGATGTGCTCCGACGGTTTGTCCGACATGCTGGACGACGCCGGCATTGCGCAGGTGTTGCAGGCACACGACTCACTGGAAACAAGCAGTCGCGGGCTGATTGATGCGGCCAATGATGCGGGTGGAAAGGATAATATCTCCGTGATACTGGTGCGCGCTTTGGGCGGTGCCAGCGCCCCGACGCGGTCGTGGTGGCGATTCCGGCGCTAAATCAGCGCAGACTGATGCTGTTAAAACAAGGGCGCCGCAAGGCTTCAATACAAAGGCGCCGCAGGGCGCCAGGGCCGCTGCGACAGGCAGCGGGTTGAAACGAGGGCAGGCATGGGCAAGCTGGTAGTTTCGCTCGACGGTGTGGTCATCAAGGAAGTCCAGATCACCAAGGACAAGACTACGCTTGGCCGGCGCCCCTACAACGACATCGTCATCGACAACCTGGCCGTCAGCGGCGAGCACGCGGTGTTGCAGATGGTGGGTGCCGATGTCTTCATCGAAGACCTCAACAGCACCAACGGCACCTACATCAACGGCAAGGCGATCAAGAAACAATTGCTGACCCACAACGACACGGTGGAAATCGGCAAGTACAAGATCAAGTTCCTGGTCGACGAGTCGAGCGAGTACGAAAAGACCATGATCATGCGGCCGGGCAGCAGCGCGCCGCCGCTGGGCTCGGCCCACCCCACCGCTTCAGCGCACCCGGCTTATGCGGCTGCGAATTCGGGCTTTGGCGCACTGGCAGGTGCAGCGCCCGCGCCGCCGCCGCCGGTGGTTCAGCCGGCGTCGATCAAGGTGCTGAACGGCGCAGCAGCCGGACGTGAAGTGACGCTGACCAAGGTCGTGACGACCGTGGGCAAGCCAGGCGTGCAGGTGGCTTCGATCACGCGGCGGCCCAACGGCTATGCATTTGCGCACGTCGAAGGGGCCACGCGGCCCAGCATCAACGGCGTGCCGCTGGTGGGCGATTCGGTGCCGCTGCGCAACGGCGATGTCATCGAACTCGCCGGCACCCAGATGCAATTCATCTTCCGATAAAAAGGCCGCCATTCGGCGCCGTTTTATCTCGCCGCGTTCGAGCGGACGCTGCCGCGCCGCTCAACTTGACGTGGGCCGCGTTGGCTCGCCGCCTTTCGGGCGCTGCGGCGGCGTGACGGGGTTCACGCGCGGCGCTGATCTCGCTCCACCGGGGGATCAAATGCGACGCGGTGCCTTGCGGGGTGCGGTGTGCGCGTTCAGCATCGGTGTCTTGCCCGATATGCCGACGTTTCGTGCGGCTTACCTTTTTTCACATGCAGATCCGCGTCCTCGGTTGTTCTGGCTCCATCGCTGCGGGCAACCGCACCACATCCTTCCTGCTCGACGACAACGTGCTCATCGACGCTGGCACGGGCGTGGGCGACCTGACGCTGGACGAGTTGACGGGCATCGACCACATCGCCATCACCCACTCGCACCTGGACCATGTCTTGTCCATCGGCTTGCTGGCCGACAGCGTGACACGCCGCCGCACCGCGGCGCGGCGGCCACCGATCGTGGTTTACGCCTTGCCGGCGACCATCGCCGCGCTGCAAAAGCATGTCTTCAACGGCATCATCTGGCCCGATTTCACGCGCTTGCCCAACCCCACCCAGCCGGTGCTGCGCTTCGAGCCTGTGGCCGTCGGCCAAGTGCTGCAACTGGGCACCCGCCAGCTTGAAGTGCTGCCGGCCAGCCACACCGTGCCGGCGGTGGGTTATGCCGTGCTGGGCAGCCAGGGCGCGTGGGTCTTTACCGGCGACACAGGCCCCAACCCGGCACTGTGGCAACGCCTGCGCAGCCTGCCGGTGGCTGCGCTGGTGATAGAGACCGCCTTCCGCGACGACGAACATGCGCTGGCCCGCATCAGCCAGCATCTGTGCCCGGCACAGCTACAAACCGAACTGGCTGGGCTGCAGACGCCAGCGCAGGTCTTCATCACCCACATCAAGCCCGGTGAAGTGGACGCTGTGATGTCTGAAATCAGCGCCCAGCACAGCCACCACCGGATTCGCGCGCTGGCCACCGGCCAGGTGATGGAACTCGCCGATTGACGAGGGCGGTGGGTTTGGCAAGCCTGACAATTTTTGTCAGTTCCGGCGGCCGGTGGCCCAACGGCTTGAAACCGATGTGACTCAACTTGTCAATTGGCGTGCAAAACGCACGCTAGGGCCTTCAAAAGGCCCTGGCACGTCCCCTGCATTCAAGGGGGTGTCTAGCTGACAATTTGCATCCGCCCCCAACCCGCCCCCTAGGAGTTTTACCCATGAAGCGTGTCCAACAAGGTTTCACCCTGATCGAACTGATGATCGTCGTGGCCATCATCGGCATCCTGGCTGCCGTGGCTTTGCCGGCTTATCAGGATTACACCAAGAAGGCGAAGATCTCGGAAGTCGTGCTGGCTGCCTCGGCTTGCCGCACCACGGTCTCTGAGGTCTACCAAAGCAGCAGCGCTTCCGCGGTGGCTGCCGATGCCTGGGGCTGCGAGACCGCCAGCGCCACTTCCAAGTATGTCGCTGCGGTGCACACGGATT
>JANMJI010000135.1:0-2406 GCA_031371275.1 Betaproteobacteria bacterium | reverse complement strand
CGATGGTTACAGCGCTGGCGGCGCACTACGGCTGGGCCGACCTGGGTGAACGGGTGCCGCTGCGCTGCTTCACCAGCGACCCCAGCGTGGCCTCCAGCCTGAAGATGCTGCGCAAGACACCGTGGGCGCGCGAGAAGGTGGAAAGCCTGTACCTGTTCATGCTGCGCGACATCAAGCGCGCTGGCGGCACGGCGTCTGCCTAACTTTTAAACAGCACGTCATCAGTTCGGCAACACCACGTCATCGGCGCGGCAACAGCAGGTCAACAGCGCGCCAACAGCGCCACAGTAGATTCAATCAGTTCAACAGCAAATCAATAGTGCGGCGGCAGTTCGTCGCGCAGGCTGCGAAATGCCGGGCCTTCCGACGTGTCGCCTTGTTCGCGCAAGGCGGCCAGTTCACGCAGCAGCCCGTCGATCTGCTGCTGCTGGCGCACCACCACCGCGTTCAAGCTGTCCAGCGTGTCTTCGGTGAAGCTGGCCTTGATTTCCAGGTCGGTCAGGCGCTGTTCGGTGTGCAGGTCTGGGTCCATGCCGCCATTGGACCCGAAGGCAGACCCGAAACTGTCAAATCACCGGCGGCGCGGGCACCGGGCTTGCCGGTGGCTCGAACAAATTCACCACCCGCCGGTAGTCGCTGGGTGTGATGCCCAGGTGCTGGCGGAAGAAGCGCGCAAAGTGCCCGGGGGCTGAAAAGCCCAGGTCGTGGGCGACATCGCCCACCGGCTCGTTGCCCTGCGTCAGCCGCTGCACCGCAGCCTCGAACCGCAGCACGTTGGCATACACCAGCGGCGTGACCTGGGTGTCGCGCTGGAACAGTGCAAAGAAGTGCGCGCGTGACAGCCCAGCCTGCGCGGCCAGCGCGTCCATGTCCAGTTCGTGCCCCACGTCCTGCTTCATCAACGCAATGGCGCGGCGGATGCGCGGGTCGGTGGCCACCGGCGGTTTGCTGCGCAGCAGGCTCACCAGGTCACGCCAGCCCGAATAGCTTTCGATGACGGCGATGATCAGGTTGAACAGCAGGTCTTCCAGCCGCGCCGGTGCCAGTTCGTCGGCCCACCAAAGCTCCAGCACGAACTCTTCGGCAATCTTGCGGGTGGCCGCGCTGATGTGCACACAGCGCTGCGGAAAAAAGCGCGGGTGGCCCGACAGCACCAGCGAGCGTTGAATCTCGGCCAGCCAGCCCGGTTCGATGTACAGCGCCAGGATCAGCGTGCGTTCACCGGGCGCCACCGGATGTTCATAAGCGTGGTGTTCCCACGCGTTGACCAGCACCGCGCTGTCGTCGGTCAGCGGCGCGTGTTCACCGCGCACGCTGAACGCGCTGTCGGCACCGCCGGCCTTGATGAGGATGTGGCAATGGTGGTGGGCATGGCCGATCAGCGGTGCGCTCATGTCGAGCAAGGCGACACGGCCGAAGCGCCCCTGGAAAATCTTGACGGCGTTGGACATGGCGGGCTGGGCTGGGCTGGGCTGGGCTGGGCTTGGCCGGGCGTGGCTCAAAGCAATGTACCCGGCTTCCAGCGCCCGGAGGCCCGGGGCCGACCCGGCTTTGCCCCTGTTGCGCGCGACGGGCGCGGCGGTTGCACGCGCCGCTGCGCGGCTTCGTTCAGCCCGGCAGCTTGGCCGCCAGCAAATCCACCTTCTCTATCGTCGGCGGCACCGCCAGCAGTGCCGCGGCGTTGGCCATCAGGGCCGCGGCGATGGGGCCTTGCAGGTGCGCGGTGCGACCGGCTTCATCGGCAAAGGCGTCGAAGATGCCGAAGGTGCTGGGGCCGAATTTCAGGGCAAACCAGGCGCTGGTGGCGGCTTCGGCATTGGCCAGCGGCAGCGCGCCGGCCAAAAAGTTGGCGAGCGCGGTTTCCTGGCCGGGTTTGGCTTCAAGACGGACGAACAGGGCAAGCTTGACCATGGGGGTTCCTGAAATCGGTGAAGGGTGACGGGCGGGCGCGGTTGTGGTTGAGGCTGCGGCTGCGGCTGCGGCTGCGGCTGCAACAACGCCGTGCAGTCTGGCCCCGCGCCTGCGTTCGGGCCAGTGGCAGGAATGACAACATTGATATCATTCCCGCCATGCGCTTGCACCTGCTCGTTCTGGATGGCGTGTTCGATCTGGGCCTGGCCGCGCTGACCGACACGTTCAGCACCGCGAATGCGTTGGCCGCCACATTGCCCGACGCACCGGCAGCGCTGGAAGTGGCGCTGGTGGGCGTGCGCCGACGCGTGCACACCGCCCAGGGCCTGACGGTGCCGGTGCTGCCATCAGCCCTTGCAGCCCGGCCTGACATGGTGCTGGTGCCCGCCCTGGGCGCCAAGATGCCCGACACGCTGGTTGCCCGCCTGGGCCTGCCCGACGTGGCCGATGCCTGCACGGCGTTGCGCAGTTGGGCGGGTGCGGGTGCGGGTGCGG
>JANMJI010000110.1:0-7990 GCA_031371275.1 Betaproteobacteria bacterium | reverse complement strand
CGCAGCACGCCGCCGGGCAACGAGAAGCAGGCCGCCAGCAGCGCGGCCACGCGGATGTCGAGGCCGTATTCGCCGATGTAGTACTGCACCATCCACAGCGACAGCGCCACATAGCCGCCGAACACGATGCTGTAGTACTGGCAGTACTTCAGCACCTTCGGGTCTTTGAGCGTCTTCAACTGCTGGCCGAAGGTGACCGTCTGCGGCACCAAGTGAGACGGGTCGCTGGCGCTGAACATCCAGAACAGCAGCACGGCACCCAGCATCATCGCGGCGTAAACCTGCGGCACCATGGCCCAGCCGAACGCCACAACCAGCGCCGGCGCGATGAACTTGTTGACCGCCGCGCCCGAGTTGCCGGCCCCGTACACGCCCATCGCAAAGCCTTGCCGGTGCTGCGGAAACCAGCGCGCGACATACGGCGTGCCGACCGAGAAGGAACCGCCGGCCAGGCCGACGAACAGGCCTATGACCAGGAAGTGCCCGTACTGTGTGGCGTAGGACATGAGCCAGATCGCGGGCACGGTGGCTGCCATCAGAATCGTCATGACGATGCGGCCACCGTAGCGGTCGGTCCAGATGCCCAGCGGCACGCGAATCAACGACCCCGTGAGCACGGGCATGGCGGTCAGCAGCCCGAACTCGGTGGCATTCAGGTTCAGCGCTTTCTTGATCGGGATGCCGATCACGCCGAACATCATCCAGACCATGAAGCAGACGGTGAAGGCCAGTGTGCTGACGATCAGTACCGACAGCGCCTGGCGGCTGCGCGGCACGGCGGGCGCCAGGCTCGGGTTGCCGCCGTCGATGGCCATGCCGGGCTCCTCTTTGACGGGCTTCGCTGCCCGTGTATTTGGTTTCGATCGAACCGCCACAGCAGTATTGGCGTCCGCAGCAGCGGAGCGTTTGCGCTAAATCAAGCCGCGGCTTGAAGCGCGCGTTGAAGATTCGCGGCTCAAGGTGTTCAAGCGAACAGCAGCGACCATGAATGAAGCGATGCGCCGCGTGCGCGAACAGGAATGCTGGCCATGAACGTGCCCGGAGAACCCTGGTGCATGGGGGCTGTGGCGGCGCTGGCCGATTTGCAGTCGCGGGCCCAGGGGTTGACGGCTGCCGACGCACAACAACGGCTGGCCAAGGTCGGCCCGAATCGGTTGCCCGAAACGCCGCCGCGCCCGACGTGGTTGAAATTCATCGACCAATTCAAGAACCTGCTGGTGCTGATCGGCACTGCGGCCCTGGCCGGCGCCATCGGCGACACCAAAGACGCGGTGGTGATCCTGGTGGTGATCGTGCTCAACGCGGGCCTCGGCCTTTACCAAGAGCACCGCGCCAGAGCGACGCTGGCAGCGCTGAAGCAAATGCTGGCCCGGCATGCCCGCGTGCGGCGTGACGATGCAGTGCTGCAAGTCGATGCCGAAGCGCTTGTGCCCGGTGACATCGTGCTGCTGGAAGCCGGCGACCGCGTGCCCGCCGACGCGCGCGTGCTGGTCGCGCACAACGCCGAAGTGGCCGAAGCGGCATTGACCGGCGAGTCGCATGCCGTGGCCAAACACGCTGGCTTGCTGGCGCCGGGCGATCACGCGCTGGCCGGGCGCCTGAACATGGTTTTCATGAATACGGTGGTCACGCGCGGTCGCATCGAAGCGGTGGCGTGCACGACCGGCATGCACACAGAGATGGGCCGCATCAGCGGCTTGTTGGACGCCGCGCCCGAGCAGCCCACGCCGTTGCAAATTCAGATCGATGCGCTGGGCAAAAGCCTGGCCGGCACCGCCGGCGCGGTGGTGACGGTGACGCTGGCCATCGGCATGCACCGCATGGCGCGCGACCGCGCAATTGTGGAGAAGCTTTCTGCGGTGGCGACGCTGGGTTCAACCACCGTGATTTGCTGCGACAAGACCGGCACGTTGACGCTGAACCAGATGACCGCGCGCGCCGTGTTTTTTCGGCGCAGGCACTTCACCGTATCGGGCGAAGGTTATGCCGATGCAGGCACCATCAGCGCGCAAGACGGTTTGCCGCTGCCGGACTTTCAGGCCTTGATGGTTCCTGCCGTGCTGTGCCATGACAGCAGCATCCGTGACGCCTAAGTTGATCGGCGACCCGACCGAAGGCGCGCTGTCGGCGTTGGCCGGCAAGGGCGGTGCTGAGTGCGATGAAAACCGCAAAACCAGCCTCACCGGCCTGACCGCCAGCAGTTTGCGCAGCGCTGAAATCCCCTTCGACTCAACGCACAAATTCATGGCCACCTTCCACCGCGACGGTGAGCAGGTGCGGATGCTGGTGAAGGGTGCGCACGGCGTGTTGCCGGCGCGTGCCAGCCGCTTCCTCGGCGCAGCCGGCGACGCCTTGCGCTGTGCAAGCAGGCCGGCATCCAGGTCAAGATGATCACTGGCGACCACGCCCTGAGCGCAGCGGCAATAGCCCGCGAACTGGGCCTGCATGGCGCGGTGCTGACGGGCGCTGAGCTGGACTGTATCGACGTGGCCGGGTTGTCGCGCCACATCGAAGGCACCGCCGTCGTCGGCGCCGTCAAAGAAGGCCGCACCATCTACGACAACATCGTCAGGTTCGTGCGCTTCCAGTGGTCCACCGGCGTGGCTGCCATCCTCACCGTTCTCAGTGCGCAGTTGCTGGGTTTGCCAATGCCGTTCACGGCCATCCATATCTTGTGGATCGCGCTCATCATGGACGGCCCGCCCGCCGTGATGCTGGGCCTGGAGCCATCGCGGCCCGGCATCATGAACGAGCCACCGCGCCGCAGTGATGCGCGCATCCTGACGCTGTCCCGTTTCGGCCGATTGATGGCTTACGGCAGCACCATGGCGGTGGGCACGATCGGCGTCTATGGCCATGGGCTGCAAACCGGCGACCAGGCCTACGCCTCAACACTGGCCTTCAACGCGTTCGTGCTGTTCCAATTTTTTCATGTGATGAACGCCCGCTTCGACGCCGGCACCGCGTTCAACCGCCACCTGTTTGACAACCGCGAGCTGTGGCTGGCGCTGGCTGGCGTGCTGGTGTTGCAGGTGGTGGTGGTGAACTCGAGCCCGGCGCAGCTTGTCTTCGACACCGTGCCCTTCAACCTTGGCGACTGGCTGCTGGCCACCGGCGTGGCGGCCAGCGGGCTGTTGCTGGACGAAGCGCGCAAGTTCGCGGTGGTCTGCTGGCGAAGGATGAAAAACAAAAGCTCACTGCCAAACCTGGGCGCGGAACGACGAGAGCCCTACACCATGACGATTGCAAAAGAAAGACCCGGCCCAAGCAGCCACTGACCTTCACCTTAACCAGGAAGACCCCCATGCGAATTCTCATGCCCATCGACGGCAGCCCTTACAGCAAAGCTGCACTGGCCTTTGTCGCTTCACGCAGCACCTTGATCGAAAGCCAGCCGGATGTCGAACTGCTCAATGTCCAGTATCCGGTGCCGCTACGGGCCGCACGTTATGCAGGCAAAGAACTCGTACGGTCGTATCACGAGGCCGAGGCGAAGACAGTCACCAAGCCGGCCTTGGCCATGCTCAAACGGGCAGGCTTGCTGGTGCGCACGAAGAGCGTGGTCGGCAGCCCGGGCGTTGAGGTCGGCCGCATCGCGGCCGAGGATGCCGCAGACGTGATCGTCATGGGCTCGCACGGCCACACCGGGTTCAAGAGCCTGCTGTTCGGATCGGTAACCCAGGCGGTGTTGGCGTCTTGCAAGACGCCGCTGCTGGTGCTGCGCAGTGAGGCAGTGCCCAAAAAGGGGCCGTTGAAACTGGGCATCGCACTCGACGGCAGCAAGTACGGGCTGGCAGCCGTTCGCTTCATCATCAAGCACCTTGCGCTCTTCGGCCCAGCGCCAACGCTGACGCTGATCCATGTCGTGCCGGACCTGTCGAGCCTGCGCGTGCCGGGCATTTTTGCCAATGCGCCGGTGCCCGGGTTCAAACCGGAGCAGGTTGCAGAAATGCAGCGCGCGGCGTTCGAGCGTGCATTTGCACCAGCGCGAAAACTGCTGAAAGCCACCGCGCTGCAAGTTGTCGAAGCGCAGCTGAAGGGCAACAACCCCGGCGATGCGATTGCCGCGTTTGCCGCGAAGAACAAGCTCGACATTCTTGCGATCGGGTCGCATGGCGTAGGCGGATTTGTCGCAACGATGCTCGGCTCGGTCGCCACGCGTGTCGCAGCCAAATGTCGCAACGCGTTGCTCTTCATTCAGCAGAAGTAGTCGACCGGCGGCTGCCGGCTGCCGGCTGCGTGGTCGCGCTATTCCGCCGTCACGGCAGCGTCCTTGATCAGTTGCGCCCAGCGTTCGTGGTCCTTCTTCAGCCATTCGCGGTACTCATCGGGTGATGAGCCGACGACCACGGCGCCCAGGCCGCGCAGCTTGTCCTGAATCGCCGGCTTGGCCAGCGTGGCGCGAATGGCGCCACTCAGCTTGGCCAGCACCGGCGCCGGTGTGCCGGCCGGGGCCAGAAAGCCGACCGGGCCGACGTAGTCCTCGAAGCCGGGGAAGCCGGCTTCGGCCATCGTCGGCACAGCGGGGAAGTCGGCATGGCGTTGCTTGGTGGTGATGGCCATCACCTTCAGCTGTTTGCCGGCCACGCGGTCGGCCACGCCGATCATCGGATAGAACATGAAGTCAACGCGGCCGGCCATGACCTCGGTCAGCGCCGGTGCGTTGCCGCGAAACGGGATGTGGTTCATCTTGGCGCCGCCGCGCAGTTCCAGCAGTGCGGCCGACAGGTGCGCCGAGCCACCATTGCCGGCCGAGCCGAACGACACAGTGCCTGGCTTGGCTTTGGCCTCCTTCACCAAATCAGCCAGTGTGGCGAAGCGCGAATCGGGCCCTACCACCAACACCTGCGGCAGCACCACCGCCAGGCTGACGGGTGCGAAATTCTTCACCGGGTCGTACTTGACCTTGCCCGCGCCGAGCAAGGCGTTGACGTTGTGCGACAGCGTGTTGACGATCAGCGTGTAGCCATCGGCCGGCGCGCGCGCCACATCTTCGGTCGCGATGTTGCCGTTCGCGCCGGTCTTGTTCTCGACGACCACGGTCTGGCCCAGCGCGGCTTGCAGGTCTTGCGCCACCAGCCGCGCAATCACGTCTGTCGGGCCGCCCGCTGCATAGCCCACCACCATGCGTATTGGCTTGTTCGGGAAGCCCTGCGCCAGCGCGGGCCCAGCGCTGGTGGCCAGCAGCGCCAGGGTGGCGGCAGCGAGCATGCGTCGGTTGAATTTCATGGTCGGGTCTCCGGGTGTCGTGGTTCGTTGCAAGCTCGTTCTTTGCATGTCAGGCGATTTCATGTTCGAGCACGCCGATACGCGAAATTTCCATGCGGATGTGGTCACCAGGCTGCAGCCACAGCGGTGGGGTGCGGAAGGCGCCGATGCCGGCCGGCGTGCCGGTGGCAATCACATCACCCGGCTCCAGCGTCATGTAGGCGCTGATGTATTCGATCAGCCGGGCCACCGGGAACAGCATGTCGGCGGTGTGGCCGTGCTGCATGGCTTGGCCGTTGACATGGCAGTGCAGGTCCAGCGTTTGCGGGTCGCCGATCTCGTCGCGCGTGACCAGCCACGGGCCCATCGGGCAGAAGCCGTCCATGCTCTTGGCAAAGGTGGTCTGCGCGGGGTTGATGTCGAACTGGAAGTCGCGCGCGCTGACATCGGCAAGCACGCTGTAGCCGGCGACATGTTCGAGCGCACGCGCCATCGGCACACGCTGCGCGAAGGCGCCCATCACCACCGCCAGTTCGACCTCGAAGTCGAGCTTGGCCACGCCGTCGGGCCGGCGCACGCGGCTGCCGGGTGCGCACACGCTGCTGGGCAGCTTGCCGATGATGCGCGGCTTCTCGAACGGCGCGACGCCGGTCTCTTTGGCATGGTCTGCATAGTTGCGGCCGATGGCCACGATCTTGCCGGGGCGCGGCACCGGGGCCAGCAGTTGCACAGCCGCCAGCGCCAGGCCAGCGCCGGCCGGCAAGGCCAGTTGCTGCGACGCGTCGGGCCCCGCCTGCAGCAGCCGCAACATGCCACCGCTGGCGGGTGCCAGGCCGTGTTCAGCCAGGCGGCCCGCCACGTCCAACGGAATGACCAGGCGCGTGACCTGTTCTTCGACATCGAACACGCGGCCACCCGCGACCATGCCCAGGTGCGCAGCGCCACTGCCAGTGCCACCGTCAGCGCGAAAACTGACGAGTTTCATGCAGCGGCGAAAAACCGTGTCGCGGCCACCTGGCAGCGCTTGATCAGGCGGTGCTCATCGGGCTTGTAGTCGGCCACGGCGTTGTGGATGGTGCCCATGTTGTCCCACATCAGCACCGTCTGCGGCACCCAGCTGAAGCGGTAGCGAAAGCGTTCCTGCGTCTGGTGCTGGAACAGGAATTCCAGCAACTCGTCGCTCTGCCCCTGCGGCAGTTCGTTGATGCGCATCGCGTAGCCGGGGTTGCAGTACAGCACCTTGCGGCCGGTGATGGGGTGGGTCAGGAACAGCGGCTGCGACACCGGCGGCTTGGCTGCGCGCTGCGCGTCGGTCAGCGGCGGGCGGGTGCTGCCCTTTTCGCGCCGCATCATCTCCCAGAACTTTTCGAAGTCATGCGTCGCCGTCATGCCGTCAAGCCGCTGTTTCAAATCGGCCGGCAGTTCGTCGTAAGCCGCATGCATGTTGCAGAACTCGGTATTGCCCAGCGACACGCCGTCGCGCATGGGAATCTTCAAGCCGTACAAGATGTTCGTGAAGGCGATCATGCGGCTGTACGACATGTCGGTGTGCCAGTCCTGCCCCGCATCGGCCAGGCCCATGGGCTTGCCGTCCAGCACCATGTTCGACAGCGTCATCACCTCGGGCAGCCCAGGTTCTTGGTAAGCATTCGCCACGTTCACTTCCAGCGCACCGAAATGGGCGCTGAAGTTGCGCAGCGCCAGCGGCGTCAGCGTCTGCGCAGGAAAGTTCAGCACGCCGTGGCGGCCGAGCGCGGCAATGATCTCGTCAAGCTGTGGCGGCAACAGCGGCTGCGCCAGGTTGATGCCTTCGACGCGTGCGCCCAGGGTCAGGCCGGTGGGGGTGATTTGCATGGGGTTCTCCGGTGCCTTTGATCGAACGTGAATCTAGGGCCTGACGCCCGCCTGCGACAGCCGTTTGATGCGAAATTGCTTTTTCCATATCGGAAACAATGGCAGTCCAGCCCTAGCCCTAAAGTCGCGCCCCAATGGACCGTCTGCGCTGCCTTGAAATCTTTGCCGAAGTGGCCCGTGGCGGCAGCTTCACCGCCGCAGCCCAGCGCTTTGCCATCTCGCGTTCGGCGGTCAGCAAACATGTGGCCTGGCTGGAACAAACGCTGGGCGCGCAACTGCTGGCGCGCACCACCAAGGAAGTGGGCTTGACCAGCGCCGGCCAGCGCCTGCTGGACAGCAGCTTGCAATTGCTGGAGCGTTTTGAGGAGATGCAGGCCGAGGTGCGCGACGCCATTGCCACACCGCGCGGCGTCATTCGCATCGGCACGCCGCCGTCTTTCGGCGTCCACCAGCTACTGCCGCTGGTGCTGCGCTTCACGGCCCTGCACCCCGACATCCAGGTCACGATCGAAGCCGACGACGGCCGCGCCAGCCTGGTGGCCGAACGGCTGGACATGTCGATACGCATCGCGCCCGCGCTGGACGATGCCAGCTTTGTGGCGCAGTCGCTGCTGAAGGCGCCGCAGGTGTTGGTGGCCGCGCCGGCCTACCTGCAGCGCGCCGGCCAGCCGGCCAGCGTGCAAGAACTGGCGCGCCATGAATGCCTCGTACACACCTTGAAGTCGCCCACCGCTTACTGGCGCTTTGCCACCCCGCAAGGCGATGTCGCGGTGCGCGTGCGGGGTGCTTTGTGTTCCAACCTGGGTGAAGTGCTGCAACACGCCACGCTGGCCGGGCGCGGCCTGGCCATTCACCCGACCTACATGGTGGCCGCCGACATCGCCGCCGGCCGCCTGGTCAACGTGCTGCCACAAACGCCGCCGCTGGG
>JANMJI010000075.1:0-4563 GCA_031371275.1 Betaproteobacteria bacterium | reverse complement strand
CAGGCCGGCGCGCCCGGTGCGGCCGATGCGGTGCGTGTAGTCCACCACCGAACGCGGCAGGTCGTAGTTCAGCACCGCGGGCAAATCGACGATGTCGATACCGCGTGACGCCAGGTCGGTGGCCACCAGCACGGCCAACTTGCCGGCTGTGAAGTCAGCCAGCACCTGGCTGCGCCGGCTCTGGCTCAGTTCGCCATGCAAGGCCGCGGCGCTGACGCCCTGCTGGCGCAGTTTGTCGGCGACATGTTCGCTGCTGTGCTGCGTGGCGACGAAGACCAGCACACGCGGCCAGGCCTCGGTGCGCAGCAACTGGCGCAGCAGCGCGGTGCGGCGCGGGGTGTCAACTTCAATCGCGCGCTGCGTGATGTCGGGCGCGGTGGCGTCTTGCGCGGCGCTGGCGTCGTGCAGCATCAAGGCGTTGTGCTGCACGGCATCGGCAAGCGCCAGCACGGCCGCCGGCAGCGTGGCGCTGAACAGCAGCGTTTGGCGCTGCGCTGGCAGCAGCGCCAGCACGCGCTGGGTTTCCTGCGCAAAACCGGCATCCAGCAAACGGTCGGCTTCGTCCAGCACCACCGTCTGCAGGTCGGCCAGGCGCACGGCGTTCTGGCGCGTCAGGTCCAGCAAACGGCCGGGCGTGGCCACCAGCAGGTGGGCGCCACCACGCAGGGCCATCATTTGCGGGTTGATGGACAGGCCACCCACGGTGACCACGGTCTTCAGCTGCGGCGCCAGCGCATGCGCGGCAGCGGCCGTCTGCACCGCCAGTTCACGCGTGGGCGCCAGCACCAGCACGCGCAGGCGGCGCGGCTGCTCTTGCGCCAGGCCGGGCGTGGCCAGCAGGCGCTGCAGCAGCGGCAACAAAAAGGCACCCGTCTTGCCCGAGCCCGTGGGCGCCTGGCCCAGCACATCGCGCCCGGCCAGCACCGCCGGGATGGCCGCGGTTTGTATGCCGCGCGGCGTGGCCCAGCCAGCAGCCGCGGCAGCGCGCGCCAGCGGCGCGTGCAGGCCGAGTGCGGTGAAGGTCTGGGCAGGCGGCGGTGCGTCTGTCTGGGCGTCTGTCAGGGCGTCTGGTCGCACCTCTGTCAGCGCGTGGGGTGTGGCGTTCGGCACGGGCATGGCGGGCACGATACCCCGCCGGCCCTTGATTCCGCGCCGAGCGGCCCGATCTCCTCACCCATGAGCACACAAACCCGTCACCCCCTGCCGGCCCGCCTGCACGCGCTGGCCGCCATGGCCGGCCTGCTGGAACGGCTGGAACGGGCGCCCACCTCGGCCAGCCCCGAGCAGTACCGCGGCGTGGCGCAGCAGGTCATGCGCTTGCTGGCCGAAGCCGAGCCTGACGAACACCTGCACCTGCTGCTGAACGCCGCGCCCCAATCGGCCGAGCTGTACGAAAACCTGCGCTATGAGATTGCCGGCCTGTGCCGGGCGCCACTCGACACGGCCTTGAACGCCGAGCTGGCGGCCACCGCGGCGATTGCCGCGGCGCGCAAAGCACACTGACAGCCCGCGCGGCGTGGTCGCAGCCAGCCGCTTCGCCGCGGCCGCTGAAACCGCGCACCGCGCTGCGGCTGGCCGCTGTGATGGATGGTGCGATGGACAGTGCAACAGCGCCCGCCCGAAGCGCCGGAAACCCCAGAAAGGACAGGTCCGAAAACGGCGAGTCTGAACTTCGCTGCGGCCTATCATGGCGGCATGGTTCTCGATGCAGACTCTGCCTACCTGGCCCTGAAAGCGCGTGATGCGCGCTTCGACGGCCGCCTGTTTGTGGGTGTCACGTCGACCGGAATCTACTGCCGCCCGGTTTGCCGCGTGCGCGTGCCGCGACGCGAGAACTGCCGCTTTTTCGACACCCGCGCACAGGCCGAAGCCGCGGCTTTTCGGCCGTGCATGAAATGCCGGCCCGAGATCGCGCCGGGCCTTTCGCACACCGACTCATCACGCACGCTGGCCGACACCGCGGCGCGGCTCATCGAACACGCCGTGCACAACGGGCAAGCGCTGCCACTGCCGCAACTGGCGGCCAGGCTGGGTGTGACAGACCGCCACCTGCGGCGCATCTTCCAGGCCACGCATGGCGTGGCGCCGCATGACTACCTCAGCACCCAGCGCCTGCTGCTGGCCAAGCACCTGCTGACCGATACCCACCAGCCCATCACCCAGGTGGCGCTGGCCAGCGGCTTCGACAGCCTGCGCCGCTTCAACGCCGCGTTTGTGCAACGCTACCGCTTCAACCCCACACAACTGCGGCGTGAACGTGCGCCCACTGGCAGCCTCACCCAAAGCACCCCCCGCAGCGCCATGGCCGACACCCCGCTGCGCCTGGCCTACCGCCCGCCCTATGACGTGCAGGCCGTGCTCGACTTTTTCTCGCGCCGCCAGGTGCAGGGCGTGGAAGATGTGCAGGGCCTGGCGCTGCGCCGCACGGTGGGCTGGATGCACCGCGGCGTGCGCGTCAACGGCTGGCTGGAAAGCCGTTTTGTGCCCGAGAAGAACGAGGTCCATGTCAGCACATCGGCCAGCCTGGCGCCGCTGCTGGGCGCGGTGCTGCAGCGCGTGCGCCAGGGCCTGGACCTGGATGCCGACCCCGGCCTCATCGACCCCGTGATGGCCCTGCTGCCGGTGCCGCTGCGCCCCGGCACCCGCGTGCCCAGCGGGCTCGACGGCTTTGAGATCGCGGTGCGTGTGGTGCTGGGCCAGCAGGTCACGGTGAAGGCCGCGCGCACGCTGGTGCAAAGGCTGGTCGACCGCTTTGGCGCGCCCATCGCCACGCCTTTTCCTGCGCTGACGCATGTCTTCCCGCATGCCGATGCGCTGCGCGATGCCGACCCCGAGGTGATGGGCAAACTGGGCATCGTGCGCCAGCGCGTGCGCGCCTTGCAAGCGCTGGCCACGGCGGTGGCCGCTGGCGACATCGCGCTGCACCGTGGCGCACCGTTGCAGGCCACGCTGGACGCGCTGCGCGCATTGCCCGGCATCGGCGACTGGACAGCGCAGGTGGTGGCCATGCGCGCACTGGCCTGGCCTGACGCCTGGCCGGCCAGCGATATCGGGCTGATGAATGCGCTGGGCACACGGGATATCAAACAACTGAACGCGCTGGCCGAGCCCTGGCGGCCCTGGCGCGCCTATGCCGTGATGCGGCTGTGGCACCACCTGGAGACACCGGCATGAACACGCCCCGCCTGGCTGCGCAGACGCGCATCGACACGCCCCTGGGGCCACTCACTTTGGCGGCCAGCACCCGCGGCCTGGCACTGGCCTGGTTCGACGCCCAGGCCCACCGCAGCGACGAGGTCGACGCGCCAGAACAACCCGAACACCCGCTCCTGGCCACCGCCGCGCGCGAGTTCGGCGAGTACTTCGCCGGCAACCGACGCGCCTTCAGCGTGGCGCTGGACGCGCAGGGCACGCCCTTCCAGCAGCAGGTGTGGCAGGCGCTGCGGGGCATCACCATGGGCACGCTGTGCACCTATGGCGACATCGCCAGCCAGGTGGGCCGGCCCGACGCCGCGCGCGCGGTGGGCGCGGCGGTCGGGCGCAACCCGATATCGATCATCGTGCCCTGCCACCGCGTGGTCGGGCGCGACGGCTCACTCACAGGCTATGCCGGCGGCCTGCCGCGCAAGGAAGCGCTGCTGCGGCTGGAAGGCGCGTTGCTGGTGTGAAGCACGCGGCATGAAGGGCTCACCCTGAACATGGCCCGGCGTGACCGGGCTGAGTGGCGGCTGCTGTGGCGCGGCGAAACCGCGGCGCGGTGCCGGTTCTGACGCACCGTCGCCGTGGTCGGGCTGCTGAACCCGGCGCTGCCCTTCGCGTTGACTTCGCACTGTTTACGCTGGGCGCGTTGATGCTGAGCACCGGGCTGCTCAGGCCATGGCTGCGCGTTCGCGCAGCCGCATCCTGAGGCCCACGGGCGCCATCGCCAGCTGCAGCAGTTCGCGCGGCGGCTGGCCGTCGGCGGTGTCGACGGTTTCGATATCGAAGCCACCCAGCAGAATGGCCATGACCAGCTTCATCTCCATCAGCGCCAGATAGCGCCCCGGGCAGATGCGCGGGCCGGCGCCGAAGGGCATGGAAATACGTTTGGCGGCGCTGGCGGCTTGGCCGGGCCCAAGCCCACCTTCACCCAACCAGCGCAGGGGGTCGAAGGCAGCGGCGTTGGGTACATGTTTTTCGCTCACCGAATCGCGCCGCATCAAGGCCAGCACAACCATGCCGGTGGTGATCTGCACGTCGCCCAGCGTGGTGTCGCGCAGCGCCTGCATGCCGTTCTGCGGCGCCACCGGCTTCAGGCGCATGGTTTCGTGGGCGCAGGCTTCGACGTAGTCAAGTTGGGCGATTTGTTCCATCGTCGGCGCGCGGCCGTCGCCGCAGATGCGCCGCACTTCTTCGGTGGCCCGCGCCAGCGCGCCGGGGTTCTGCCACAGCAGATGCACCATCCAGGCCACGGTGTTGGCGGTGGTGTCTTCACCGGCCAGCAGCATGATGAGCACGTTGCCCGCCACCTGCTTGTCGTCCATGCCGCTGTCGGGCTCATCGGCGGCCACCAGCATGGCTTCC
>JANMJI010000054.1:0-11806 GCA_031371275.1 Betaproteobacteria bacterium | reverse complement strand
GTGGCCAACGCCGTTTTTGCACTGACTGGCCAGCGGCTGCGCACGCTACCCCTCGAACTGAGCTGACACGGACCGCCCACCGCCATGCAGACCCTGAACATCAACGGCAAGCCCGTGCAAGTGCAAGCCGAACCCGACACGCCACTGCTGTGGCTGCTGCGCGGCGAATTGAAGCTGACCGGCACCAAGTTCGGCTGCGGCATGGCTTTGTGCGGTGCCTGCACCGTGCACCTGGACGGCGAGCCGGTGCGCGGCTGCGTGACGCCCATCGCCGCGGTGGGCACGCGCCAGGTCACGACCATCGAAGGCCTGCAAGGCAGGGTCGTTGACGCCGTGCGCGCGGCCTGGCTGGCGCTGGACGTGGTGCAGTGCGGCTACTGCCAAAGCGGCCAGATCATGGCCGCCGCCGCGTTGCTGAAAGCCAAGCCGACACCCAGCGATGCCGACATCGACGCCGCACTGGCCGGCAACCTGTGCCGCTGCGGCACCTACCCGCGCATTCGCGCCGCCATTCACGCCGCGTCCAAGGCGCTGGCACAGGCGCTGACCTAAACGGAAACGACGATGAAGACCACCCCCACCGAAGCCCAGGCCGTGGGCATCCACCGCCGCCATGCCTTGGCGCTGGCCGCAGGCACTGCGCTGCTGCTGCAGCTACAGCAAGGCTGCGCGTTGACCGCTGCGACCCCTGCCGCCGCCGCAGCACCCGCCACACCCGCAACCCCCGCCGCCAACCCCGCCGGCTTTGACGCCTGGGCCGAAAACTTCGCCGCCGACTGGGTGCGCCAGTCGGCAGAACGCGTGACCTTTTCGCAGTACTTCAGCGGCGCCGAGCAAGCCGCGTTCGAACGCCAATTGACACCGCAGACGGCCGAGCGCCGCGCCCGCAGCCGCGAACTGGCGCGCACTGGCCTGGCCCAACTGGCGGCCTATGAAACCGGCGCCTTGAGCCCCAGCCAGCGCACCGACGCCGCCACGCTGCGCTGGTCTTTGCAACGCAGCATCGCCGCCGAGCCTTTTGAGGACCACAACTTCCTGTTCAGCCAGTTCGGCGGCCCGCAAGTCAGCCTGGTGTCGTTCATGAGCGAAGCGCACCCCATGCGCAACGCCGATGATGTCGATGCCTATGTCGAACGGCTGCGCCAGGTCGACCTGCGCATCGACGAAGCCCTGGCCCGCGCCCGCGGCGCTGCCGCCAAGGGCCTGCTGCCGCCACGTTTCATCCTCGAGCGTGTGCAGACCCAGGTGCAGGCCTTTTTGGTGCCGCCGCCAGCGCAAAACCTGTTTGTGCAGGCGCTGACCCGGCGCAGCGAAAACATCGCCGGTCTGGCAACGCCAGCGCGCCAGAAAGCCATCGCCGACGCCACCGACATCGTGGCCAGCCGCATCCGACCGGCCTGGCAGCGCATGGATGCCTTCATGACGGCGCTGCAGCCGCGCACCACCGCCGACGCCGGCCTGTGGCGCCTGCCCGACGGCGCGGCGGCCTACGCCGCGGCGCTGGCCACCTTCACCACCACCACACTGGGCGCTGACGAGATTCACGCCATCGGCCTGCGTGAAGTGGCGCGCATTGAAGGCGAGATGGACCGTGTGCTGCAAAGGCTGGGCCGCAGAGAAGGCACGGTGCTCATGCGCATGAAAGCGCTGGAAGCCAGCCTGCAACCGCCGGCCGAGCCCGACCCGCGCCCGGCGCTGATCGCCAAACATGCCGAGTACGTGCGCGACAACATCCGCCGCAGCGCGACCTTCTTCAACCTGCTGCCCAAAGCGCCAGTGGAAGTGAAACGCGAACCCGCGCTGACCGAGAAAACCGCCGCCGCGCACTACAGCACGCCGGCCCCTGACGGCAGCCGCCCGGGCGTGTTCTGGGCACCGCTGCCGGGGCCGCTGTTCAACATCGCCGGCATGCGCAGCCTGGCCGTGCATGAAGCGGTGCCGGGCCACCATTACCAGCTCGCCATCCAGCAGGAACAAACGAGCCTGCCGCGCTGGCGCCAGCGCCGCATCTTTGGCGGTGGCAGCGCGCACAGCGAAGGCTGGGGCCTGTACGCAGAACGCCTGGCCATCGACAACGGCTGGTATGCCGATGACCCGGTGGCGCTGCTGGGCGCGTTGGACAGCCAGCTTTTCCGCGCCCGCCGGCTGGTGGTCGACACCGGCCTGCACGCCAAGCGGTGGACGCGCGAACAGGCCATGGCCTACGGCATCGGTGCCCAGGAGGTTGAACGTTATGTCGTCAACCCCGGCCAGGCCTGCGCCTACATGATCGGCATGCTACGCCTGTTGGCGCTGCGCGATGAAGCGCAGAAAACGCTGGGCGCGAAGTTCGACGTGAAGGCTTTTCACGACGTGCTGCTGGTCACCGGTTCGGTGCCGCTGGACGTGCTGGGTGAAGTCATGCAGCGCTGGGCCGCCGAGCAAAAGAAGGCGCTGGCATGAAGTCGTTGGGCGCGCGCGCTACAGGCCTGCGGCTGGAACGCATGCAGGCCAGCCCGCTGTGGGGCGGCAACGGCTTTCGCAACGTCGCGCCGATACGCCCCGGCCTGCGCGACCCGGCGGCCAGGATGCCCACGCTGTCTGAATTTCTGTGCGGCGGCACACGCCGCGTGCCCACCGTGCCGCTGCCCGCGCTGGACCCTCGGCAAGCCTGGCTGCGCGCCCCCGCCAGCGGCCTGCGCGCCACCTGGCTGGGCCACAGCACGGTGCTGTTGGAAGTCGACGGCGTGCGGCTGTTGACCGACCCGGTGTGGGGCGCCCGCGCATCGCCTTCGCAGTTGGCCGGCCCCAAGCGTTTTCAGCCCGTGCCGGTGGCGCTGAAAGCCTTGCCGCACATCGACGCCGTGCTGCTTTCGCACGACCATTACGACCACCTGTGCCACCCCACAGTTCGCGCGTTAGCCAAAACCGGCGTGCCCTTCATCACCAGCCTGGGCGTGGGTGCGCACCTGCAGGCTTTTGGCGTGGCGCCTGAACACATCTTCGAGCTGGACTGGTGGCAAAGCCAGCGCATTGCCGGCAGTGATGTCGAAGTCACGGCCGCGCCGTCACAACATTTTTCAGGCCGCGGTTTGAAAGACCGCAACGCCACGCTGTGGTCCAGCCTGGTGGTGCGCGGGCCCAGGCACCGCGTCTTCTTCAGCGGCGACACCGGCCTGACCGACCAGTACACATTGGTACGCGACAGGCTCGGGCCTTTCGACCTGGTGATGCTGGAAGTGGGCGCCTTCCACCCCGCCTGGGGCGACATCCACCTGGGCCCGGAAAACGCCTTGCAAGCGCTGCAACTGCTGGGCGGCGGCGCTTTCTTGCCGGTGCACTGGGGCACCTTCAGCCTGGCCATGCACGCCTGGGACGCACCGGCAGAGACGCTGCTGCAACTGGCGCCCAAACAAGGCGTGCATTTGCTGATGCCGCAACTGGGCCAGGCGATAGAGCCGGTGCAGGTCGACAACGTGTTGCCCTGGTGGCGCGGGGTGGAACAGGCCCACAGCGCCCCTGCCGCGCCCATGACCTGGCCCAAGGCAGCGGGCTGGCCGCTGGACTGATCGCCCACAGGCCGCGCACTCGGTGAAGCTGCGTAAAGCCCGCAGCAACCCGGTCGTCAGCCGCAGCGGGGCCGGCGTTGAACAGGCACCCCGTTCAACCAGGAGCCGCAGATGCTGCCGCCCAAACGTTTTCGTCTCGCCCTTGCGCTGACGCTGGCCGCCACCAGCCTGCTCAGTGCCTGCATCGTGGTGCCCGTGGGCGGGCGCCACCGCGGCCATGGTGGCTATTACGCTGACGGAGGCGGCGAGGCCGCGGTGGTCGTCGCGGCACCACCGCCACAGGTGGAAGTAATAGGTGTGGCGCCCGGCCCGGGCTACATCTGGATCAGCGGCTTCTGGAATCCGATGGGTGGGCGCCATGTCTGGATTGGTGGGCACTGGCAGCGGCGCTGATGCGCCTTGATGCGCGTTGATGGAGGCTGCCGCGGCAGCAGCAACTACAACTCGTCGGCCTCGATCACCAGCGTCTTGCGCCGCACACCCGCGCCAGCCACCGTCACCGTGATGCGCAGCGCCTGGCCCACCGGCACGCTGCGGCTGAAGCGGTAGTCCAGGCCGTCGAAAGCGCCGCGGTTGTGGGCCGGCAGCCGCCGCCGCCATTGCTGCACGCCGTTGGCCAGCACGGTCAGCTGCAGCCAGGCCGCCGGCGGCGCTTCTTCAGGCACACACACCGTGGCCGCGCAGGCAATCTCGAAACGGCGCTGGCGTTGGGCGTCGGCCGGTATGTGCAGCGTGGCCGAGGCAGCGTCGCCAGCGGCCAGGGTCCAACGTTCGGGAATGGGTGGGGTCATGGTCTGGCGGCTGTCTGGTTTTCCCGACAATACCGAAGCCGCCGAGGCTGCCGCAGCCGCATTCAGTCGGCGACCCTGCGTCGGCGTCACCGGCGCGCAGCGCAGCGTTGACAATCGCCGCCTGCACCGCTGCCGCCCGGCGCACATTCATCCCCCAAGTTCGTCCCCACGTTGACACCGAAGTCCATGTCCGAATCCGCAGAGAACCCGTCGCCAGAAGACGTGCCGGCGCCCGCCCCGGCCTTGGCCGACCTGCCCAAAGAGCCCGCGGCGACGGCGCAGCAACAGGTGGGCGAAGCGCAGGCCACCGAAGTGCCAGCCGAAGCCGCAGTCCTGCCTGGTGAAGCGATGGCGGAGGGAAGCACGGTCGGTGATGTTGCGCAGGTTGCGCAGGTTGCGCAGGTTGAGCCCGTCGAGTCAGCCGGGTCGGCCGATCCAGCAGCGCCCGCTGCGCCGCCGGCCCCCGCCGTGCCCGACCTCTCCCCCGCCGCCTGCGCTGCACTCTTGGCCGAACGGTTCCCGGCGCTGTTCAACGCCGGCCGCGCGCTGCCCATCAAGCTGCGCATTCAGGCCGATATCCAGCAGCGTGCGCCGGGGCTGTTCACGAAGAAGACGCTGTCGATCTTTCTGCACCGCCACACCACCAGCACCGCCTACCTGCGTGCGCTGGTGAACCACCCACAGCGCTTCGACCTGGACGGTGTCGCCGCCGGCGACGTGGCCGAAGAACACCGCGCCGCCGCCACCGCGGAAGTCGAACGCCGCCGCGGCATCGTTGAAGCCCGCCGCCAGGCAGAACGCGACGCGCAGCGCCAGGCCCGCCGCCCTGCTCCTGCTGTGCCCGTCGCACCCGCCGTACCCGGTGCAGCCCCCGTTGAAGACAGCACTGAAGCCGCCGGCGCCCTGCCGGCACAGGCCGACGACAAGCGCCGCCCGCCCCGCGCCCGGCGTGAAGGGCCCGGGCTCGGGCCTGGGCCTGAGCATGGGCATGGGCCCGGCCCGCATGGCGCACGGCCGCCACGGCCTGCGCGGCCCGCACACACGGGCGCCGGCCCACGCCCCACAGGCGAGCGAACGCCACGGCCACCGCGCCCGATGCAGCCGCGCCCCGAACAGCCACCGCAGCAAGACCGTGAAGGCGCTGCGGCCCCTGCGCAATGCCCGGCTGAAGCGCCGGCCGCAGCGCCCGCCCGCACTGCGCCACCGGCCGCACCCCTGCTCAGCCCGGCCGAGCTGGAAGCCCGCCGCGACCGCGCTGCGCTGCTGCGTTCTTACGAAGCATCGACCCTGACACGCGCCAATTTCTGCGTCCTCAAGCGCATCGGGCAAGCCGAGCTGGAAGCCCAACTCGTGGTCGCCCGGCAAGAACGTGAACTGCGCCCGCCGGCGCCGCGGCAAGACCCGCGCGCTGAACCACAACGCGCCGAGCGCGGTCCGTGGCCTAACAACCGAAATGAACGCATTGACCGCGGCGCGGCGCGGGGGCCTGGCGGCGCGCCTGGCAGAACATCGGGCAGACCGCCCGGCAAACCTTCAAGGTGAACCTTCGATGACCTTCAACCCGGTGTCCTTCCCCCTGCTGCGCGCCGCAGCGCTGTTGTGCAGCCTGGTCGCGCCGCTGGCCGCGCAAGCCCAGGCCTGGCCCGCCAAACAACCCATCAAGCTGGTGGCGGTGTTCCCGCCCGGCGGCTCGGTCGACCAGGTGGCGCGCATCCTGCAGCCCGCGTTGCAGCAGCAACTGGGGCAGACGGTCATCGTCGACAACAAGGGCGGTGCCTCAGGCTCCATTGGCGCCGGTTTCGTGGCTGCTGCACCGGCCGACGGCTACACCTTTGCGGTGGTCTTTGACACCCACGGCGTCAACCCCAGCCTGATCCCCAGCCTGCCCTTCGACACCCGCAAAGACCTGCCCGCGGTCGCCTTGATCGGCACCAGCGCCATGGTCATTGCCACGCATGCCGATTCACCCTACAAAACCTTCGCCGACGTGGTGGCCGCGGTGAAGGCGGGCAAGAATGTCAGCTACGGCACCATCGGCAACGGCAGCCTGGGCCATTTGGCGATGACGCTGCTGGCCAAGGGCAACCACTTCGAGCTGACGCATGTGCCCTACCGCGGCGGCGGCCCGCTGATGAACGACGCCGTGGCCGGCCACGTGCCGCTGAGCATCGGCTCGGTGTTCGTCACCAAGCCGCACATCGACAGCAAACGCCTGCGCCCGCTGGTCGTCACCACCGACAAACGCAGTGCGCAACTGCCCGATGTGCCCACGCTGGCCGAAAGCGGTTATGCCGGCTTCAACGCCCCGGCGTGGTGGGCGGTGCTGGCCCCTGCCAAGACCCCGCCCGAGATCGTGGCGCGCTTGAACGACGAGATCAACAAGGCCTTGAGAAGCCCTGACGTGGCCGGCAAGCTGGCGGCGCAAGGCATCGTGATCCAGATCGGTACGCCGGCGGCGGCGCAAGCTTTCATCGAAGGCCAGATCGACACCTGGGCCAAGGTGGTGAAGGCCAACAACATCAAGGCGGACTGATTGCCCGCACGCCTGAGCGCCGACGATCTGCGGCGCTTGCCAGCCCCCGCCAACACACCCGCCGATTGCGCCTGCGCCACGCTGAATTGCGCCGGCTGGGAAAGCGTGAGTGCACCAGTCGGTGAGCCGCTGTTGCAGCGCCTGGGCACGCTGCGCGATGTGGAAGTGGTCGAGCCGACGTTTGAAGAAAAGCACAACGACGGCTCGCGCTACGAATCACCCAACGCCCCCATCGCGCCGGCCTTCTTCCCCTACAACCGCTGCGAAGTCTGGGCCTGCCGCACCTGCGGCCGGGGCTTCCTGCAGTACACCGAGTTTGGGGGTTATTACGTCGATCACCGGCTGCGCCAACTGGACCCCGCGCTGGTGGTGTAACGCCGGCCACGCCCGCCGCATACTCTGCTGCGACACGGGCGGCGCAGCCCGGCCCAGCCCCGTCCAACAGCCCCAGGGAGTGTGATTGAGCAAACCGGAGGAAAAAGCGCGCGCGCTGATCGACCGGCGTTTGCAGCAAGCTGGCTGGCTGTTGCAGGACATGGCCGAGTTGAACCCCGCCGCAGCCCGCGGTGTGGCGGTGCGCGAATTCCCCACCGACACCGGCCCGGCCGACTATGTGCTGCTGCTGGACCGCGAACCCGTCGGCGTGATCGAGGCCAAGCGTGACGAAGAGGGCGAGCGCATCACCGCCCATGAAGCGCAGACCGAGGGTTACGCGCGCGCCCGCCTGAAGTGGCGCCAGGCCGGCCGGCCGCTGCGCTTCTTGTTCGAGGCCACCGGCCAGATCACCCGCTTCACCGATTTGGCCGACCCGGCGCCGCGCTCGCGCGAAATCTTCCATTTCTTCCGCCCCGAACAACTGGCGCAATGGCAGGCCCGGCCCGACACCTTGCGCGGCCGGCTGGCAGCGAGCCTGCCGCCTTTGCCCGCGCAAGGCCTGCGTGACTGCCAGGTGGGCGCCGTCACCGGGCTGGAATCGGCGTTGGCGCAGAACCGCCCGCGTTCGCTGGTGCACATGGCCACGGGTGCGGGCAAAACCTTCACTGCCATCACCGCGGTGTACCGGCTGCTGAAGTTTGCCGGCGTTAAGCGCGTGCTGTTTCTGGTGGACACGCGCAACCTGGGCAAACAGGCGCACCAGGAATTCATGGCCTACCAGCCCGCCGACGACGCGCGCAAGTTCACCGAGCTGTACACCGTGCAGCGTCTGGCAGGCCCGGCCATCGACCCGCACGCCCAGGTCGTCATCAGCACCATCCAGCGCATGTACGCGGTGTTGGCCAATGAGCCCATTGCGGAAGCGGCCGAAGACACGCCGCTGGCTGAGTTGCGCCAGCTACAGGCGCAAGCCAAGTTCGTGCGCTACAACGCGGCCGTGCCGGTGGAAAGCTTTGACTTCATCGTCATCGACGAGTGCCACCGCAGCATCTACAACCTTTGGCGTCAGGTGCTGGACTACTTCGACGCGTTTCTCATCGGCCTGACGGCCACGCCCGACCAGCGAACGTTCGGCTTCTTCAACAGCAACATCGTGGCCGAGTACAGCTACGAACAAAGCGTGGCCGACGGCGTCAATGTGGGCTACGACGTGTACGAGATCGTCACCGAGGTCACGCGCCACGGCCAGACGGTCAGCGCCCGCGAATGGGTGGACCACCGCGAACGCCAGACGCGCAAGAGGCGCTGGGCGCAGACCGACGAAGACACCGCCTACACGGGCAGGGATCTTGACCGCAGCGTCGTCAACCCGCACCAGATACGCCTGGTGCTGCAAGCCATGAAGCAGGCGGTGGAACCCGAGATCTTTCCGCGCCGCCAGGAAGTGCCCAAGACGCTTATCTTTGCCAAGACCGACAGCCATGCCGACGACATTGTGCAGACCGTGCGCGACGTCTACGGCCAGGGCAATGCCTTCTGCCGCAAGATCACCGGCGGCGCACCTGACGCCGAAAGTGCACTGACCGATTTCCGCATCGAATTCAACCCGCGCATCGCCGTCACGGTGGACATGATTGCCACCGGCACCGACGTGAAGCCGCTGGAGGTGCTGCTGTTCATGCGCGACGTGCGCAGCCGCGGCTACTACGAGCAGATGAAGGGCCGCGGCGTGCGCAGCCTGGGTGCCGACGCGCTGCGCCGTGTCAGCGCCAGCGCCGAAGGTGGCAAGAGCCGTTTTGTGCTGATCGACGCGGTGGGCGTAGAGCAAAGCAACAAGACCGAAAGCCGCCCGCTGGAGAAAAAGCCCACCGTGCCGATGCGCGACCTGTTGCTGGGCGTGGCAATGGGCCACCGCGACGACGACACCGTGGCGTCGCTGGCCAACCGCCTGCTGCGGCTGGCGCAGACCCTGCCTGCCGACGGCCTGGCGCGTGTGGCACAGGCGGCGGGCGGTGTGCAGGTGCGCGCACTCGGGCAGGCCCTGCTGCGTGCGCTGGACCCGGACGCCATTGCACAAGCCGCGCTGGCCACCGCCGCCGCGCGCGGCATCACACGCAACGAAGACACTTTGACAGCGGAAGAGTTGGCCGAAGCGCGCGCCGCGCGCGTGGCCACGGCCTGCGCGCCCTTTGACCAGCCTGAACTGCGCGACGCCATCGAAGGCGCACGGCGCGACGCTGAACAACTGATCGACCACATCAACCTGGACGCGCTGGTCTTCAGCGGCTACGGTGCCCAGGCGCAAGACGTGGCGGCGCGCGACGTGCGGCGTTTTGCCGATTTCATCCAGCAGCACAAGGACAGCATCGAAGCGCTGGCCTTCTTCTACGCCCAGCCCTACCAGCGCCGTGCGCTAACCTTTGAGATGGTGGAAGACCTGCACCTGCGCCTGACCCGCCCACCGCTGATGCTGAGCACCGAACGCCTGTGGGCCGCGTATGTGCGGGTGCAGGCCAGCCAGGTGCAGGGCGTGGATGTGAAACGGCAGTTGACCGACCTGGTGCAGCTGGTGCGTTTTGCGATCGGGCTGGATACGGAATTGCGGCCTTTCCGCGATGCGGTAGACCGTCGGTTCCAGGCCTGGATATTCCGCCACAACGCAAAGCGTGGCACCGCCTTCACAGCCGAGCAGACCGAATGGCTGCGTTTGATGAAGGACCACATCGCCGCCAGTTGTTCGGTGGCGCGTGGGGATTTTGATTACGCAGAGTTTGCGAACCGGGGTGGCTTGCAAAAGGCCTGGGGCTTGTTTGGGGCGGAATTGGATGCGGTGATGGTGGAGATGAATGAGGGGTTGGTGGCTTGAGTGAGCCTTCTCGCGTGCCCAAGGGTTGGATGGCCGTAACCCTGGACGATGTCGCAGATTGGGCCTCTGGCGGAACACCGTCGCGCACCCGGTCGGAACACTTCGGAGGTAGCGTGCCCTGGTTCAAAACCGGGGAACTGGGTCCACGCTTGTTGGTGCGCTCGGAAGAGCAGCTAACCGGCCTCGGCCTCTCGGCGTCTAGCGCGAAGTTGTTCCCGAAAGGCGCCGTGGCTTTGGCCATGTACGGCGCGACTATCGGCAAGACCTCGATTCTTGGCGTGCAGTCGGCAACCAACCAAGCCTGCGCGGTGGGTATTCCGACGCTGGTGAGTAGTGAATTTCTCTACTATTTCCTGTTGAGCCAAGCAGATGCCTTTGCAAAGGCAGGCAAAGGTGGCGCGCAACCAAACATCTCGCAGGGCATCGTTCGATCATGGCCTATCGCCGTACCTCCAGTGGCAGAGCAGCGCCGCGTGGTTGAAGCTCTGGACGAAGTTCTATCTGAAATGGATCAAGGGGTTTCAGAACTGCTTGCGGCCTGGAGAAAGCTCGCCCTCTACCGCCAGTCCCTGCTGAAGTCCGCCGTCGAAGGCACGCTGACAGCAGAGTGGCGTCGCGACAACCCGGCGCAGGAGACAGGTCATGAGTTGCTCGCACGCCTTCTGGTCCAGCGCCATGCTCTATGGTCAGCAACGCGCCGGGGTAGAGGTACTGCGAATCAGTACGTTGGGGCGGTGCAGCCGCAAGTCGATGGTCTGCCCGTTGTGCCGGATGGTTGGGCCTGGGCCAGCCTCGACATGCTGGGCGATATTGCGTCCGGTATCGCCAAGGGCTCAAAGACCAAGCCTGACGAGCCGCTGCGCGAGGTTCCCTATTTGCGCGTCGCCAACGTTCAGCGTGGCCGTCTCGATCTTGGCGAAGTGAAGCACATTCCTGCGACAGCGCGCGACATTGCGGAGCTTGCATTGCATCCTGGCGACGTGCTCTTCAACGAAGGTGGAGACCGCGACAAGCTGGGCCGTGGCTGGGTGTGGAACGGGGAACTGCCGCTGTGCATTCACCAGAACCATGTATTCCGCATGCGCCCTTTCCTCGCAGAGGTCGAACCTGAATTCGTATCGCATTACGGCAATTCATTCGGTCAGCACTGGTTCGAAGCGGCGGGCAAGCAAACAACCAACCTGGCGTCGATCAACCTACGCATCCTCCGTGCCTTTCCTGTACCCGTTCCACCGGCAGCCGAACAGCGGCAGATTATTCGGATGTTGCGTGACCAACTCGACGCAATTGGAAAGCAAGAGGAAGCCATCAACCGCGCCCTCGCCATGGCCACCGCCCAACGCCAAAACATCCTGCGCGCCGCCTTCTCCGGCCAACTCGTCCCGCAAGACCCGAACGACGAACCAGCCGGCGTGTTGCTTGAGCGCATCCGCGCCACGCGCGAGATCACCGACGCCAAGGCGCCTGCCCGCCGTGGTCGAAAAGAGAAGATCGCGGCATGAACGACACCGGCCTGACCCTGGAAGACATCGCCGCGCTGGCCGAGCGTGTGGACGTGGAATGCAAGGCCGCGCAGGGCCGCGACGGCCAGGGCGAATTGCCGGAAGACTTCTGGAAGACCTACAGCGCCATGGCCAACGGCGAAGGCGGCGTGGTCTGGCTGGGCATCCAGGAAAAACCGCGTGGCCGCTTC
>JANMJI010000032.1:0-8854 GCA_031371275.1 Betaproteobacteria bacterium | reverse complement strand
GAAGACGGCGTCCACGACAGCGCGCTGAAGATTCCGAAACTGTCGCGCAGCATCCCGCCGATGGGCGACAGCGCGGCGCTGACCGAGGCCGCGAAGTGGTTGGTGGAAGCCAAGTTCCCGGTCATCGTGGCCGACCGCATGTCGCGCAGCCAGGCCGGTGTAGACGCGCTGGTGCAACTGGCCGAGACGCTGGGCGCGGCGGTGGTGGACATGGGCGGGCGGCTGAATTTCCCGAACCAGCACCCGCTGTGCCACAGCGAACGCCGCCGTGCGCTGGTGCGCGATGCCGACGTGGTGCTGCTGCTGGAAGTGGCCGACCCCTGGGGCCAGTTCAACACCTTCAGCGACCCGCACAAGATTCAGCGCTTCGTGGCGCAGACGGGCGTGAAGATCGTCAACTTGTCCATGCAAGATGTCTACATCCGCAGCAACTACCAGGATTTTCAGCGCTACCAGGCGGCCGATTTGTCGATCAACGGCGACGCCCAGGCCAGCCTGCCGGCGCTGACCGAACAGGTGCGCAGGCTGATGACGCCAGAGCGCCAACGGCTGGCCAAAGAGCGCAGCACGGCGCTGGGCAAACAAGCGGGCACGGCGCGTGCGGCGCTGCTGGAATCGGCCGCCCGCGGCTGGGACGCCAGCCCGGTGACGACGGCGCGGCTGGCGATGGAGACCTACGATGTCATCAAGCACGAGCCCTGGGCTTTGGTCGTCAGCGACCGCATCCCCTGGGCCCGTTCACTGTGGCCGGCCACGCAATACCACCAGATGCTGGGTGGCAGCGGCGGCCAGGGTGTGGGCTATGCCGCACCGGGCGCCGTGGGCGCTGCGCTGGCCAACCGCGAGAGAGGTTTACTGAGCGTCACCTTCCAGCCCGATGGTGATTTGATGTATTCGCCGGGCGTGTTGTGGACAGCGGCGCACCACCAGATTCCGCTGCTGATGGTGATGCACAACAACCGCGGCTATTACCAGGAAGTGATGCACCTGCAGCGCATGGCGGCCATCCACCGCCGCCGGCCCGACACGGCGCTGATAGGCAACGAGATCGACAACCCGGCGATTGACTACGCCAAGCTGGCACAGGCGCATGGCGTCTATGCCGAAGGGCCGATCAACGATCCGATACTCTTGAACGCGGCGCTCAAACGGGCTTTGACCGAAGTCAAGCGCGGCCGGCCGGCGCTGGTGGACGTGGTGTGCCAGCCCAGGTGATGCCGGTGGTGCCGGCCAGGCCGCGCTGGCTGCGCTGGCCGGCCTGTTAGCCTCGCCCGTCACGAGCACAGGCGGACTAGGACACACATGCAAGACCTCACCGTCAACGCCCGCGGCCTGAACTTCAACGCCGTACACGCTGCGTTGCAACGTTATGTCGATGGCCACCTGCTGGCCGGCGTGTCTTCGGCGGTGCTGGTGGGGCGCGAACTGGCTGACCTGCATTGCGCCGGCTGGGCCGACAAGGAAGCCGCCACGCCGCTGCGCCCTGACCACCTGTTCCGCGCCTTTTCCAACACCAAGCTCGTCACCAGCATTGCGGTGTTGCTGCTGTTCGAGGAAGGCTGCTTTGCGCTTGACGATGCGATAGACCCCTTCATTGCCCAGTTGGCCCATCGTCGCGTGCTGCGGCCCGGCGCGGTCAATCTGCACGATACCGAAGCAGCCCGCAGTGCCATCACCATCCGCCAGTTGTTGACGCACAGTTCTGGCCTGAGCTACGGTCTGCTCGACCCCGGCACGCTGATGTTCAAGGCCTACAACGAACGCCGGATGCTGAACCCGAATGCGACGCTGGCCGCGATGATGGACGCGCTGGCCGACCTGCCGCTGCTGTTCCACCCCGGCACGGGCTGGGAATACTCGGTCGCCACCGACGTGCTGTCGCGGCTGGTCGAGGTCGTCAGCGGCCAGGCCTTCGATGCCTTCATCCACAAGCGCATCCTTGAACCTCTGGGCATGGTCGATACCGGCTTCATGGTGCCCTTGAACCAGCAACATCGGCTGACGGCTTACTACGCTGGCGCCAACGTCGCCGAGCCGATGAAACCCGGGCTCACACGCATCGACGACGCACCCTACCCGCAGGCCTATCGGCAGCCTTTTGCACGCTTGTCAGGTGGCGGTGGGCTGGTGACCAGCCTGCCCGACATGCTGGCCTTGCTGCGCAGCCTGTTGCCTGGCGGGCCCACGCTGCTGAAGCCCGCCACCATCGCGCTGATGATGCAAAACCATCTGCCGCCGGGGCAATGCATACGATTCCCCAATGAAGGCACGATCACAGGCAAAGGCTTTGGCCTGGGCGGCTGCGTGACGCTGGCGCCATCGTCGGCAGAACCACCGCAGGCGACGGGTGAATTCCAATGGGGTGGCATTGCCGGCACGCACTGGTGGATATCGCCAAAGAACAAGCTGGCCGGCCTGCTGATGACGCAGCGGCAAATGGGCTTCTGGCACCCGTATTCTTTCGAGTTCAAGCAGCGGGTGTACCGCGCGGTGCTGGGCGCTTGAGTGCTCACTGCGTCGGCCGCGCGGCCGTATGCTCGCGCTTTGTTGGCCGACTTTTCCACGCCACCCATGAACGATCTGCCCGCTCTGCCCGCCACACCACCAGGCCGTTACCGCCACTACAAAGGTGGCGAATACGAAGTGCTGGGCAGCGTGCGCCACAGCGAAACGCTGGCGCCGCTGGTGCTGTACCGCGCGCTGTACGGCCAGGGTGGTTTGTGGGTACGGCCGCATGCAATGTTCTTTGAGACCGTGACCATCGATGGCGTGCCGCAGCCGCGTTTCGCACCCGTTGCCTGAGCTCGTCGGCGCCAGCTTTGTCGATCCTGGTATCGGCCGTTCGTCGACCAGCACGGGCATCACAGCCCGCAACCCTCACCGGAGAGCCCCATGGCCCGCGTCAGCACTTACCTGAACTTCAACGGCAACACCGAAGCCGCCTTCTTGTTCTACCGCTCGGTGTTTGGCGGTGAATTCAACGGCCCCGTCCACCGCATGGGCGAAATGCCGCCAGCGCCCGGCCAGCCGCCGCTGGACGAAGCCAGCAAGCACATGGTGATGCATGTCGAGTTGCCGCTGCTGGGCGGCCATGTGCTGATGGGCACCGACGCACCGGAATCGATGGGCTTCAAGGTCGTGGCCGGCAACAATGTCCACATCAACCTGGAACCCGATACGCGGGCCGACACCGAAAGGCTGTTCAACGCGCTGGCCGCGGGCGGCACAGTCGACATGCCGCTGGCCGACATGTTCTGGGGCGCCTACTTCGGCAGCCTGAAAGACCGCTTCGGCATTTGCTGGATGTTCAACTGCGAACAGAAGGCTTGACGCTCAAGCGGGCTTGCAGCGCTTCAACGCTGCAAACCCGCCAGCGCCGGTATGTCCTTGACTGCCGGGCCTTTGGGCACCGAAGCGAGATAGCGGTGAATTAGCTGTAGCTGTTCATCGCTGAGGTACTTCACATCAAAGCGTGGCATGGCTTCACGCGGGGTGCGCACCAGCACACGAAAGGCCGCCAAGGGATACGGGTCGGGCGCCAGCCGCGGGCCGGCGCCGCGCTCACCGCCCTGGCCCACGGTGCCGTGGCAACTGAAGCAGCCGTTGGCCATGAAAAGTTCACGGCCACGCTCGACCTCGTCTGCCGCACCGGGTGACACGACGGGCGAGCTGACAGCCTGGGCCGCTGCCCACAGCGGCAGGCCTGCCAACAGCATCAGCAGCAACGCGGGCGTCTTCATGCGCAGTCTCCTTGACGGTGATCTACCAGGGCACAAACGCGCCGGTGATGCCCGCCGCGACGATCAACAACAACAGCGGCAGCCGGGTCAGTGTCAACAGCGCCAGCGTCACCGCAATGATGGCCGCGCCCTTCCACACACCGGGTGCTTCGCGCAGCAACAGAAAGCTGGTGGCGGCCATCAGGCCCAGCGCCACCGGGCCCAGGCCACGCTGCAGCGCGGCCAGCAAGCGGCTGAACTGCCGCAGCCGGCTGGCGCGCGAGACCAGCACCGGGAACACCAGCGCCGGCAATGACAAGCCCAGCGTGGTGGCCAGCGCGCCAGGCAGGCCGGCTATCTGCCAGCCCAAGACGGTGACGAACAACACATTCGGGCCGGGTGCGGCCTGGGCCAGCGCAATGCTGTTCACGAACTGGGTGTGGCTGATGTAGTGGTGTTCATCGACCACATAGCGGTGCATGTCCGAGGCCAATGCAATCGCGCCGCCGGTGGCGAAAATGGACAGCGACAGGAAGTGCAGGAACAGCGCGAGCAGTTCGTGCGTGGACATGGACGTGGTCATGAACGCAGCCATGAACGTAGCCATCGGCGCAGTCACAGGGCCACCTTCGCGCGATGCCACGCCCAAGCCACCGATGCGATGCCCAGCGTCGACACCACCGCAGCCACCGGCAGCCGCGCCAGCCCCACCGCACAGAAGGCCAGCAGCGCCACGGCCACGCCCACGCGCCGGCCGCGCAGCGTGCGTGCCATGCGTGCTGCGGTGTGGATGATCGCCCCCACGCTGGCCGCGCCCATGCCGTGCAGCGCGCCCTGCACCCAGGCCAGATGTTGGAACTGCTGGAACAGCGCGGCCAGGCTCAACACCACCACGGCCGGCGGCAGCAGAAAACCGGCGAGTGCCGCGGCGGCGCCGCGCAGGCCAAAAAAGCGGTCGCCCAGCAGCACGCAAAAAGAGATGCCGGTGGGCCCAGGCAGCACCTGGCTGATGCCGTACAGGCCGAGAAAATCCGGCGCCGTCAGCCAGCGCTTTTTTTGCACCACCGTGCGTTCCATGAAGGCCAGCGCACCGCCAAAGGCTTGCAACGACAAGGCGCTGAAGGCCAGGAATAACTCGGTGGCTGAGCGGGGTGTTGCAAGCGCCGCGCCGCCGCCGTCCGCACCCACACCCGCACCCGCACCCGCAGCGTCAACGCCCATGCAGCAGGCCGTGCGGGAAGTGTTTGGCCGCGTGGTAGTCCCAGACCTTCTTCAACAGCGCCGGGCGCGACAGGTTGCGGCCTATCACTTCGCATTCTTCGGCGGTCAGCGCCTGCGGGGTGCCGATCTGCAAGGCCAGGTGTTGGCGGTGGGCGTTTTCTTCCAGGTAGATGGCCTGCACAAAGGCGTCTTGCACGCTGGCAGCCACCGTCACGGCGCCGTGGCGGTGCATCAAAGCGGCCTTGGCAGAACCCAGGAAGGCGGCCACCTCGGCGCCCAGTGCGGCCGAGTTGATGGAAGCGGTTTTGCCGAAGGTGCGCACGGCGCCTGCCGCGCACACCACGGCGGCCTGCATCGTCACCGGCAGCCAGACGTGGCCTGCGGTGGTGAGCACGGTGCTCCAGCGCGGGTGGGTGTGGACGACGGCCATCACGTCAGGCCGCGCCAGATAAATTTGCGCATGCAGGTGAAATTCCATCGGCGGCGTGCGCGTGCCTTGCAACGGCCGGCCTGCAAAGTCGATGGCGATGAAATCCTCTGGCGTGATGCGGCTGCGCACCGAATCGCCGGCATTGATGAGCAGGCCGGCAGCGCCCGCGCGTGCAGGCAAGCGCGCGCTGAAGTGGCCGTTGAAGTCGATGACTTCTTCGCGCTCCAGCAGCGCCAGGGCGAGTGCCAGTTCGGCCCCAAGCCCGGATGCCGAGGTGGCGCTCAATTCGGTTTCATGGGCTGACATGGGCGCTGCGCTTGCCGTGTGAACGCGGGTCTTCGCTGAAGACCAGTGATTTGATGGTCACCGGCACCGTGTGTGAAGGCATGCGGATGCGGCCCAGGTCTATGAAGTCAAAGCCCCACAGCGTGATGCCGTCTATGACCAGCACTTCGCCGTTCACCCGCGGGTCTTCGTGCAGCAGATAGCCCAGTGTCAGTGCTATATCGCCGTCAGCCACCACGTACAGCGGCCGGCTGGCGGCCAAAGTGTGGGGCAGCGCGTCGATCAGGCCCTGCTTCAGTGCTGCCAGCCGCGCATAGGCCGGCGGGCCCGTCCAGCGCAGTGAAATCGCCACGTCCTGCGCACCTTCGGCCAGGTCGTGGGCGGTGAAGGCGCGCTGCAAGGCCAAGGTCACGGCCGCGGCTTCGACGGCGTTTTCACCGAGGGCCAGCGACAGCGGCAACACCTGCAGGTTCCTGCGTGGCAACAGCAGCCGTGGCGCGCTGACGAAGGTGGTGTTGCCACTGAGCTGGACGCTGTATTCGCTGGCGCCCAGCACGGTGGCGCGTATGCATTCACCGGCCGGCAGCAGCGGCCAGGGCAAGGCGCCGGCGTCCAGTCGCGCCCGCAACGCGTGGCCCAACAGCTTGCCCAGGTCGCCGTAGTCATTCGCCTCGCGGCCGTAGACGTATTCGCCGACACCGCCAGAGAACATCACACCCGACACGGCGCCGAAGTCTTCAATCGGGTCGGTGAGCAGCAGCTCGCTCAGGTCGGCCGGCGTGGCCTTGCCCGCCAAGATGCGCAGCAGCGCTTGCGCCATAACGTCGGCCACATGGGCCATCTGGCCGCGTGTGACAACGCTGCCCAAGGCCCAGTCAAAGCCGGCACGGCGGGCGTGAGCGCGGCCTTGCGGGTCCAAGCGCGTGATGACACCTTGGCCGCCTTTGTCGGTTTGAGATACCAGCAAGCGCCCGCCCAGGTGCACCGCTGCGGTGGCCAGCAGTTCGCCGTTTTCCACCAGGCCCAGCTTGGTGGTGCCGCCGCCGATGTCGATGTTCAGAATGCGGCATTGCGCGTCGAAAGAACGCCGTGCTGCGCCAGAACCGTAGACGGCCAGCCTGCTTTCCATGTGGTGGCCGGCGCTGGCGCAGACGAACTCACCGCCTTGTTCGGCCAGCATCGCCGCAATGGCCTGGCCGTTTTCGCGGCGCAGCGCTTCGCCGGTGAGGATGACGGCGCCGGCATCGACATCGTCGGCATGCAAGCCGCTGCCGGCGTAGGCGGCTTCGATGATGTGGCCCAGCGCCTGGGCGTCTATCAGCGTGTCACTCAGGTAGGGTGTTAGCGCCAGCGGCGCGTGGTGCAGCGCTTGCCGCGACACCACCACGTAGCGCGTGGAAAGCTGGTCGGCCACACGCTGCAAGTGAATCTTGCTGAACACCACCTGCGTGCTGGAAGAACCGATGTCGATGCCCACGCTGTGCAGGACGACGTTGTCTTGCACCCACAGCGCGTGTTCAGCGCCGGCTGGGCCTGCATCCCCAAGCTCGGCCGTGAAGCTGTCGTCGTGCTCGTGGTCGGCGTCGTCACCGTGCTCGTGCGCATGCCCGCGCGCGTCGCCGTGCTCGGCGTTGAGGTCGCCCCACTGGTGATCTTTGAGACTGTGCCCCGCACCCATGTCAATAGAACTGGTCGAAGTGCTGCTGGTCTGGTGGCACGCCGGCGTCCAGCAACATGCGTTGCACGGCCGTGGCCATGGCGGGGGGGCCGGCGAAGTAGACCTCCATCGCACGCAGGCGTTCGCCGTGCAGGGCGAGCGCGGCTTCGTGCACGAAGCCGTGGCCGTAGTCGGCGGCTTCATGCGCGGCGCCCGCTGCGCCGGCCATGCCTTCGGCTGCTGGTGCGGAGACAAAGGCGCGGTAACTCAGGCGCGTGCCCCAGCCGGGCAGCACTTGCAGCATGTCGCGCCCGCACAGGTCGGCCGGCGTGCGGCCACCGTAGATGAAGTGCAGTTGGCGTTCGGCCAGTCGGGGCTCAGTCATTGCGCCGCGGGCAATGCTGAGCATCGGTGCCAGGCCAGAGCCGCCCGCCAGGCACAGCATGTCGCGCGGCGCATCGCGGCGCAGCCACGCCATGCCATAGGGTCCGTCGAGCTCGATGCGCGCGCCTATCGGCAGCGCATCGAAGAGTGCTGCACTGCCACGCCCGCCCGGGACGCGGCGGACCTGGAACTCCCAAGTGGTGCCGTCGTGGGCAAGGTTGCTCATCGACCACGCGCGCGCGCCTTCCACGCCGGGCAGGTAGGCGAGCGCGTACTGGCCGGGCTCGAAGAAAAGCGGCTGCTCGAGCCGGAACGCGAACTCGTGCAGGTCGTGCGTCAGGTCGCGGCGCGATTGCAGGACGGCACCGACGCGGCACGGCCGGTGCGGCGGCGCGCAGCGCGGATCGAGCCGCAGCTTGACCGTGCAGTCGCTGCGTGGCTCGGCCTGGCAGCCGAGGTAGCGTTTGCGCTGGCGGTCGCGTTCGGTCCAGGCCGGCGCCTCGCTCCAGCGCATGTGCACGTCGCCCTCGACCAGTTCGAATTTGCAGTTGGCGCACGAGCCGACATTGCATTCGTAGGGGAAGGCGATGCCGGCGCGCTGCGCGGCGCGCAGGACGGTGTCGTCGGCGGCGCAGTCGAACGCGACATCGCTGCCGGCGACGCGCACCTTGAACATCGGGCTCGACATCACATCGCTTCAGCGAGGGCGGTATCCGAGCCGTGTGGAGATCGCTTCGGCGGTGCCGATGACCTGGGGCGCGAGGCCGCGCAAATCCTTCTTGGTCAGGCGCTGGATCGGACCGGCCAGGCCGACCGCGGCGACCACCTTGCCCGAGATATCGCGGATCGGCGCGCCCACGCCGCGCATGCCGACCTCGCTTTCCTCGTCGTCGATGGCATAGCCTTGCTGGCGCACTTCGTCGAGCGTTCGGCGCAACGCATCGGCATCGATATTCGTCTTGGGCGTGCGCGCGACCAGGCCTTCGGCAAGCACCGCGGTCAGCGTTTCGGGCGGCCCGAAGGCGAGCATGGCGCGGCCTTCGCAGGTGCAGAAGGCCGGCTTGCGGGTGCCGATATACGAGCGGATGCCGATCGAATGCGAGGTCTCGAGGTTGTACAGATACATGATCGACGTCTGCGCGAGGATGGCGAGGTGCA
>JANMJI010000183.1:0-7438 GCA_031371275.1 Betaproteobacteria bacterium | reverse complement strand
GCCTAACCCGTCTTTCTCAGATTTCCGTGGATAACCTGTGAGTTGAGCGTCAGCGATAGCGCAAGTTGTTGATCTGCAAGGGCGTCGCGGCGACGGGGCTTGTAGTGGAGACCTTGGTCCTTGCGCCCGGGGCTTTGCCTCCCCAGAATTTGGGTCCATGTTCCTGCGCTGCAACCGACGCAAGAAGGACGGCAAGGCCCACGACTACTGGAGCGTGGTGGAGAACCGCCGCTGCGGCGACGGTCGTGTCGTGCAGCGCCAGGTGCTGTACCTGGGCGAGATCAACGCCAGCCAGCGCCAGGCCTGGCGCAAGACCATCGAGTTGCAGGACGCCGGCACGCGACGCCAAGTGGCGCTGTTTCCTGCGGGTTCGATGCCGGTGGACGATGTCGATGCGATCGGCGTGCGCCTGAGCGAGCTGAGCCTGCGCCGGCCGCGTCAGTGGGGCGCGTGCTGGCTGGCCCTGCAACTGTGGCAGCAACTCGAACTCGACAGCTTTTGGCGCCCGCGGTTGGCGCGATGCCAGGGCAGTACACCGTGGCTGAAGGTGCTCAAGACGCTGGTGGTCTACCGGCTCGTCGATCCGGGCTCGGAGTGGCGGCTGCACCGACAGTGGTTCGATTCGAGCGCGATGGCCGACTTGCTGGAATCGGACTTCGCGCTGGCCGAGAAGAACACGCTGTACCGCTGCCTGGACCGGCTCGTGGAGCACAAGGACGAGCTGTTCAAGTTCCTCGTGCGACGCTGGGGTGAGCTGTTCGGTGCGAAGTTCGACGTGCTGCTGTACGACCTGACCAGCACCTACTTCGAGACCGACGAAGACCGCGGGCCAGATGACCTGCGCCAGTTCGGCTACAGCCGCGACAAGCGGGGCGACTGCAGGCAGGTCGTCATCGCGCTGATCGTGACACCCGAGGGCTTCCCGCTGAGCTACGAGGTGATGGGCGGAGGCACGGCTGATTCCACCACCTTGAGCGGCTTCCTGGACCGTATCGAGAAGCGCTATGGCCGCGCCAACCGCATCTGGGTGATGGACCGCGGCATCCCCACCGAGGACAGCCTGGCCAAGATGCGCGGCATCGGCGCGAGCTACCTCGTGGGCACCCCCAAGGGCCGCCTGACGAAGCTGGAGCAGGCCTTCCTGAACAAGCCCTGGGCAAAGGTGCGCGACGGCGTGCAGGTCAAGCGGCTGGCCACCGAGGAGGATGTGTACGTGCTGGCGCAAAGCGATGCGCGCATCGACAAGGAGCGCGCCATGCGGCGCAAGCGGCTGCGCCGCTACATTGAGCGACTGAAGGCGCTGCAAGGCCAGAGCCTGACACGCGACCAGTTGCTGATGAAGCTGGGTGCGGCCAAGCACGACGCCGGCCGAGCGGCGGGCCTGGTGAAGGTGAGGTGGCCGAAGGAGGCAACGAGCACGGCGAGTCTGGAGTTCAAGCTGGACCGCGACCGGCTGCGACAGGTGCGCCGACGCGAGGGGCGCTACCTGCTGCGCACCAACCTCACGGCGCACCAACCCGAGGCTCTGTGGACGTTCTACATCCAACTCACCGAGGTCGAGCAGGCGTTCAAAGAGATCAAGCACGACTTGGCGATCCGGCCGATCTTCCACAAGACCGAAGCGCGCATCGAGGCCCACATCTTCGTGGCCTTCCTGGCGTACTGCCTGCAAGTCACGTTGAAGGCCAAGCTGCGAGCCGTCGCCGGCGGCACCACGCCGCGCGAGGTCATCGCCAAGTTCAAAACCATGCAGATGGTGGACGTGACGCTGCCCACCACCGACGGTCGCGAACTCACGCTGTCGCGCTACACGCAGCCCGAGCCTGAACACCGCATGCTGCTGGACCAACTGCGACTGAGCCTGCCCAGCCAGCCGCCACCAAAGATCACCACCGCCCAGGCGAAGCAAGCCATCGCAGACCTCCTCCTGTAGTGGAGACCTACGGGTCTCGCTCAAATCAAATCAACAACTTAGCCGCAGTGCCGGGGGCAAATTGAGAAAGACGGGTTAGCAGCGCGACGCTGCAGCTGCCTGAACTGCAAGGCCGCCCCTTTGTGCTGCACCCGGTGCACCGCGCGGCCACGGCAGCCGACCCACGCCCGGCGGCGCTGTCACGCTGGCACGCGCCCACCGGCGCGCTGACCGTGCCGCCGCGCACGGCCGTCGTCTACGTGCTGGACTGAAGCGCGGGCAGGGCTACAGACTCAATGGCCAGCGTGCACCTTTTCACCCGCCTTCAGCCGGTACACGGTGCCGCAATACGGGCAGCGGCCCATGCCCTCTGTCGCCACGTCGATGAAGACCTTGGGGTGGTTGCTCCACAGCGGCATGCGCGGGTTGGGGCAGAAGGTGACGCCAGGGCCCAGCAGGTCTGCCGCGGACAGTTCGACGGTGGCTTTCGGTGCGCTGCTCATTCGTCAACCAACGTCAGCCATTCGGCGTATTTGGGGTTGCGGCCGTTGACGATGTCGAAGAAAGCGGTCTGGATTTTTTCGGTGATGGGCCCTCGGCTGCCTGCGCCCAGCTCGATGCGGTCGAGTTCGCGTATCGGCGTCACTTCGGCGGCGGTGCCGGTGAAGAAGGCTTCGTCGCAGATGTAGACCTCGTCGCGCGTAATTCTTTTCTCCACCAGCTGCAGGCCCAGGTCCTGGCAGATGTTGAAGATGGTGTCGCGCGTGATGCCGTACAAAGCGCCGGCCGAAAGATCGGGCGTGTAGACCACACCTTTCCTGATGATGAAGATGTTCTCGCCCGCGCCTTCACTGACAAAACCCGAAGCGTCCAGCAACAAGGCTTCGTCATAGCCTTCGTCGGTGGCTTCCATGTTGGCCAGGATGCTGTTGGTGTAGTTGCTCACCGCCTTGGCCTGCGTCATGGTGATGTTCACATGGTGGCGCGTGTAGCTGCTGGTCTTCACGCGGATGCCGCGCCGCAGACCTTCTTCACCCAGGTAGGCGCCCCATTCCCAGGCCGCCACCATCAGGTGGATGTCGTTGCCCTTGGGGCTGACGCCCAGCTTCTTGTCGCCGATCCAGGTCAGCGGGCGCAGGTAGCAGCTTTGCAGCTTGTTTTCACGCACCACCTGGCGTTGCGCTTGCATCACCACTTGCTGCGTGAAGGGGATTTTCATGCGCAATATCTTGGCGCTGTTGAACAGCCGCTCGGTGTGTTCTGCGAGTCTGAAGATGGCCGTGCCGCGCGCCGTGTTGTAGGCCCGCACACCTTCAAATGCACCGCAGCCGTAGTGCAGCGTGTGGCTCAGCACATGAATCTTCGCATCGCGCCATTCGACGAGCTGGCCGTCCATCCAGATCTTGCCGTCTTTGTCGGACATCGACATGGGAACTCCTTGCTCGCTGGCTGTTAAAGGTGCAGGGAGTTTAGTTCGCAGCCCGTTTCAATTCCCAGCGTGCAACCTGGCCGTTTTTCAGCTCCACCTGCACTTCGTCACCACCGGCATCAGCCCAGGCGTAGGTCTCTGGCGCTTGGCTCAGCACGCGGCCCAGGCTGCGCGTCAGCTTCAGCACCTGGGCCAGCCGCATGCCGCGCGCCAGCTTGCTGTGCAGCATCACCGCGTTGGGCACCTCGCCCACGGGCCGGCCGCTGGCGTCACGCAAGGCGCGCACGCCGCGGCTGAATTGCAGCAGCAGCCAGAACACCGTCAGCGTCAGCGCCAGCGCCACGCCTTGCCAGCCATAACTGCCGTAACCCGCGGCCACCGCCACCACCACCAGGGCCCAGCCCAGCCAGCCCTGGTTCATGCGCCAGCCCGACGGCGTGATGCAAGAGGCTTCGCGCAAAATGGTTTGAATGAACGGCTTGCAAACATGGGTCATCAACCTGGACAGGGCGCCACAACGGCTGGCGCGGATAAGCGCGCAATTGCAGCACCTTCAGCTGCCCTTCACGCGCCTGGCGGCGGTGGATGCGCACTCGCTCACACCCGAACAGCGCAGCAAGCTGGACGAAGCCGCCTACCGGCGCAAGCACGGCATGGCGCCGCTGGCGGGTGAGCTGGGATGTTACCTGTCGCATGTGTCGGCGATGCAGCGCTTCCTGGCCAGCCCGGCGCAGTTTGCGCTGGTGCTGGAAGACGACGTGCTGCTGCACGACAGCCTGCCCGCGGTGCTGCAAGGGCTGCTGCAACACGCCGACCGCTGGGACGTGGTGAAGCTGTCGGCCGTGCACCGCGGCACGCCGCAGCCGGTGCTGGAAGTGGCCCCCGGCCACCAGTTGGCGGTGATGTTGAGCCGCTGCACCGGCAGCAGCGCCTATGTGCTGAACCGCCGCGCGGCGCAGGCCTATCTGCGAGAGCCGGGCGGCCTGCTGCCGATGAGCCTGCCCTACGACCATGTCTTCGACCAGGGCTGGCGCTTCAAGCTGAAATTTCGACTCGTCACGCCCACGCCTTGCGGGCACGACGCGGCGATTGCATCGACCATCGTGGCGCCGCCGGGCAGCAGCCGCAAATTCCACTGGACGCAGCGGCTGCCCGCCTATCTGTACCGGCTGGGCAACGAATGGCGACGCTTCGTCTACGGCCTGACGCAGACACTGCGCGAACGGCGGCAAGCCACTGCACAGCCGCGTTAGCTGCATCGAAGAAGCCGCAAGACCTTGACGCCGAAGGTCGGTGGCCGCTGTGCAAAACAGCTTGGCCGTTCGCCAGTCTTGTATCAGGTCAAGTGGCGCACCGCTTCGATGGCCTGCTCGATGCGCTCCACCGCGTGCACCGTGAGCCCTTCGATGGGTTTTTTCGGCGCGTTGGCCTTGGGCACCACGGCCACGCTGAAGCCCAGCTTGGCGGCTTCCTTCAAACGTTCCTGGCCGCGCGGCGCCGGCCGCACTTCACCGGCCAGGCCGACTTCACCAAAGGCGATGAAGCCGCGTGGCAGGGCCTTGCCGCGCAGGCTGCCGTGGATGGCCAGCAGCACCGCCAGGTCGGCCGCAGGTTCACCAATGCGCACCCCGCCCACCGCATTCACAAACACGTCCTGGTCGCCGCAAGCGACACCGGCGTGGCGGTGCAGCACGGCCAGCAGCATGGCCAGGCGGTCGCGGTCCAGGCCCACACTGAGTCTGCGCGGGCTGGCGCCACCGCTGTCGACCAGCGCCTGAATTTCCACCAGCAGCGGGCGCGTGCCTTCCAGCGTCACCATCACGCAACTGCCGGGCACCGGCTCGCCATGGGCGGACAGGAAGATGGCACTCGGGTTGCTAACGCCTTTCAGCCCGCGCTCGGTCATCGCAAACACACCGATCTCATTGACCGCACCAAAGCGGTTCTTGATGGCCCGCACCAGGCGAAAGCTGCTGTGCGTGTCGCCTTCGAAATACAGCACGGTGTCAACGATGTGTTCCAGCACCCGCGGCCCGGCCAAAGCGCCTTCCTTGGTGACATGGCCCACCAGCACGACGGTGCAGCCGCGGGTCTTGGCCAGGCGTGTCAGGTGGGCCGCGCATTCACGCACCTGGGCCACGCTGCCGGGTGCGCTGCTGAGCTGGTCGCTGTAGACGGTTTGTATCGAATCGATGACGCAAAAGGCCGGTTCACCCAAAGGACATTCGGCTTCGATGGCGGCGACGATCTTGTCAAGGTTGATCTCGGCCAGCACGCGCACCCTGGCGCCGCTCAAACCCAGACGGCGCGCGCGCAGGGCAATCTGCGCACCACTCTCTTCGCCCGTTACGTACAACACCTTCATCTGCGCCGACAGCGCGTCCACCGCCTGCAGCAGCAGCGTGCTTTTGCCGATGCCGGGGTCACCGCCTATCAGCACCACCGCGCCTTCGACAATGCCGCCGCCCAGCACGCGGTCGAGTTCTTCCTGGCCGGTGGGCGTGCGCGCCACTTCGGCGGCGTCAATCTCACTGAGCGTGGCCACCGGCTGGCTGCGCGCCAGGGCTTGAAAACGGTTGTTCTTTGTCGCCGCACCCGCCGGTTCGGCCACCGTTTCGTCCAGCGTGTTCCAGGCCTTGCAGTGCGGGCACTGGCCCAGCCATTTGGCATTGCTGCCGCCGCATTCGCGGCAGGTGTAGATGGTTTTGTTGGCCATGCAGGGGCTTGGGGGCGGATGCGCGCTGCCTTCAGTTCAAGGCCCGCTGCGCCCGCGCAGCAGGCCGACCACAAACAGCAGCGCCAGCGCACCGGCCAGCGAAGCAAACCAGCCTGCCGCTTCGCCCGGTGCGTACCAGCCCAGCCCCTGCCCGGCGAACCCCGCCAGCACCGAGCCGGCAATGCCCAGCACACAGGTCAGTATCCAGCCCATCTGCTGTTTGCCCGGCATGATGCCGCGGGCCAGCGCGCCGACGATGAGGCCCAGGAGGATGGTGCCGATGAGGTTCATGCTGCGGTCCTTGGGGTGGGGTCCACCCGGTTGATCGCGGCATTGTCACGCTGCGGTGAAGTTGCCGTGAAAGCCGAGCGGCAGCGTGTAGGGCAGCACGGCCTGCGCGATGGGCCCGTCTTCGACATGCGCGGCGTCCAGCAGGTTCAGCACCGTGGCCTGGCGGCGGGCGTCGTAGGTGGTGCCCAACAGCCAGGCGTCCAGTTCGCCTGCGCCTTCACCAGACCGGCCCGGCTTGGGCACCACGATGTGTTCTTCCACCACCACCTGGTCACCGTAGTCAAAGCGGCGCGCGCGGCCGGTTTGGGTGTCGAAGAGCTGCACGCCGTGCAGCAGCGCGTGGTTGCGGTTGTCAAATCGCTTCCAGGCGGCGGCCGTCAGCAGCCAGCGCGCCGACAGGCCGGTGCGCTGCGGATGGATGCGCGGGAATTCAACGTCGCCATCAAAGCCCTGCACTTCGGCGCGGCCGCTCTTCATGTTCAACCGGGCCACTTGCAGATTCACGCGCCCCGCGGGCACCGGCTGGCCCGACATCAGGGCCACGGCGGCCTGGTCCAGAAACCAGGTGTCGGGCGCGGCGATGTAGCTCAGCACGATCTGGCCATCGCGCGTTTCGTGGGCGTTGCCGACATGGAAGACCATCTGCGGCGGCAACTCGAACACGCGTTGTCTGGTGATGTCGGCCTTGTCCGTCACCAGCACGCGCAGCGGCTGGCCGGCTTGCATCGCAAAGCGGCGCGGGCCTTCAGTGGGCGCCTGGTTGAAAGCCAGCTTCACCGGCGGCAGCGGCACCACCAGACAGCGCTCGGTGACGGCCATGTCGTGGACCATGCCGCCTGCATAGGGCGACGTGCCGACCTGCACCTGGGCCAGCGCGCCTTGCGGGTTGATGTGCCAGGCCACGATGGCCGGGCCCGCGCTGCCGATGTTCCACAGGTGGCCGGCAGCATCGACCTTGGGGTGGGCTGAAAACGGCATTTGCTGCAAGTCGGCGCGCCAGGTGACGGGGCCTTGGGTGGCCAGGGTTTGGGGGTCGAGTGCGTAGGCCGAGCCGCCTTCCCACATCGCCAGCACCCGGCCCGCGTGTTCC
>JANMJI010000001.1:0-7544 GCA_031371275.1 Betaproteobacteria bacterium | reverse complement strand
TGCCGCTGATGGTGCTGGGCGCTGCGCTGTTCGGCATGGTGTGGGCGGCGATCCCCGGTGCGCTGCAAGCCTGGCGCGGCAGCCACACCGTCATCACCACCATCATGTTCAATTTCATCGCCGCGGCGCTGCTGGGCTATCTGCTCGTCAACCAGTTGAAAGAGCCCGGCAACATGACGCCCGAGAGCCGCGCTTTCGCCGCTTCAGCGCACATGCCGGGCGTGCACGAAGCGCTGGCTTGGCTGGGGCTGGACTGGCCGCGCACGCCGCTGAACCTGACCGTGCTGCTGGCGCTTGCGTCGGCCCTGCTGGTGTGGCTGGCGCTGTGGAAAACCGAAGGCGGCTATGCGCTGCGTGCGGTGGGTTTCGCGCCCGATGCGTCGGTTTACGCCGGCATGCAGCCCAGGCGTTTGACCGTCCTGGCGATGGCCGCATCAGGCGCGCTGGCCGGGCTGGTGGGTGTGAACGAGATTGCCGGCGTGCATGGCCGCTTGTTGCCCGATTTCGTCGCCGGCGCGGGCTTTGCGGGCATTGCCGTCAGCCTGATCGGGCGCAACCATCCCACGGGCATCGTGCTGGCCTCGATACTCTTCGGCGCGCTGTACCAGGGCGGGTCTGAGCTGGCCTTCGAGATCAACGGTTTCAGCCGCGACATGGTGTTCATGCTGCAAGGCCTGATCGTGCTCTTTGCCGGCGCGATGGCGCAGGTGGCAGCGCCGTTGTTGTTCAAGCTGTGGCTGGTGTTTGCGAACAACCCGGGTGCAGACCGCAGCCATGGATGAGATCTTCATCGGCACCCTCGTGGCCAGCACTTTGCGCGTTAGCGTGCCACTCATCCTGTGCGCGCTGGCCGGTGTCTTGTGCGAAAGATCGGGCGTGATTGATCTGGGGCTGGAAGGCAAGATGCTGATGACGGCCTTTGCCACCGCCGCGGTGGGCGTGGCCACGGGTTCACTGCCGCTGGCCTTGATGGCGGCCATCGCGGTGGGCGTGGCTTTGTCGATGCTGCACGCCTATGCCTGCGTCAGCCACCGCGGCGACCAGGTCGTGCTGGGCATGGCCATCACGATGACGGCCGCAGGGCTGACGGTGGTGCTCGGCATTGCCTGGTTTGCACAGGGCGGGCAAACGCCGCCAGTGCCCGATGCGGTGCGCCTGGGCCGCTGGTTTGTCGGCGCTGGCGACCTGGTGGCACAGGTGCCGGGCGTGGGCCAGGCGCTGTCGCTGGCCTTCTTCGGCCACAACCTGATGGTCTACGGCGCGCTGGCCTTGGTCGCCGCGGTGTGGTGGCTGCTGTACCGCACGCGCTTCGGTTTGCGGCTGCGCGCTGCGGGCGAGAACCCGACGATGGTCGACGCAGCGGGTGTCAGCGTCAAAGCGCTGCGCTATCAAGCACTGGCGCTGAACGGCGTGCTCTCGGCGCTGGCCGGGGCCTATCTGGTCGTCGCACAAAACCCCAGCTTCATACCCAACATGACGGCCGGCCGCGGCTACATGGCGCTGGCGGCTTTGATCTTCGGCAAGTGGCATCCGGTGGGTGCGCTGTGGGCCTGTTTGCTGTTCGGGTTTCTGGACGCGGTGTCGATACGCATGCAAGGCGCTGCGCTGCCGTGGGTTGGCGCCGTGCCGGTGCAGCTGGTACAGGCGCTGCCCTACATCCTGACGGTGGTGCTGCTGGCCGGCTTCATAGGCAAAAGCGTGGCGCCAGCGGCGCTGGGAAGGCCGTATGTCAAAGAACGCTGAGTCGGTGGACGTTGCAGGCCAGCAAGCCGCGCTCATCGCCGCCGCCACCATCGCCCGCAGCAGCGCCTATGCGCCCTACTCGCGCTTTGCCGTGGGTGCTGCGGTGCTGGACGAACAAGGCCGCATTCACGCCGGCTGCAATGTCGAAAACGCCGCCTATCCGCAGGGCTGGTGTGCCGAAGCGTCGGCGCTGGCCGCCATGGTGCTGGCCGGCGGCCAACGTGCACTGGCGGTGGCGGTGTGCGCGGTGGCGCCGCAGCCTGTGACGCCCTGCGGCGGCTGCCGCCAGAGGCTGCGTGAATTTGCGGCTGACGATTGCCCGGTGTGGGTGGCCGACGCCGACGGTCTGCGGGCCACCTACTCGCTGGGTGGTTTGCTGCCCCACAGCTTCGGACCCGAACATCTGAAATGAGCGGTGGTCGCCGCCAGCGTGGCGGTGGGCGCCCTGTTGTATGCCGCGGTGGAAGCACCCTTTTTGAAACTGCGCGAGCGCTGGGTGCCGGCGCACTTTGTGGGCTTGAATGAAGCACCCGATATTGCGCCAGGCAGGCCTGATGCGGCCTGCTGATTGCCGACCGTAACGGCTTCGACAGCGCAGGGCGGTACATCAGCCACCGATCCTGTGGCCGTACGCGCAGCGGCACTGTGCCCGCCCGAACCTGCTCGCCGCCGAGCATTCGACAGCGCGGCTGGCGGCATGTTGAATCATTGCTTTGCCTCGCAGCGGCCTGGGCACCTCCCTAGATTCGAGCATGGCAATTGCGGGAACGGCGCCCATACTGAATCGTCGCCCATTGGGCGCACAGGAATCAACATGATCAAATTGGTCAAGGGCATTGCGGCGCACACATTCGGCAAGCAACGCCCTTCGCAAACGGGCAGTTATCCCATTCACACGTCGCCCCTGCGGGACACGCATTTCCGCGACCTTCCGGCGCCCACCGGCAAGGCCCCGTTTCGGCTCAACATCAAGGACGTGGTCGCGGCGCCGGTTTATGCCGCCATGGTCAAGTCGAAGAAGGTCATCTTTCATCTGAACGGCGACATGGGCGGCATCGCCTACGCGGTGCCCCAGGAATTGGTCGCCAGCGGGATGGAAGCGGATTTCAAATCGGTCGCCAGCGGCGGCCAGCTTCCTGCGTTTTTGTACATCACGGGCGACTGCGTGTATTTCAACGGCCAGATCTCCGAGTACTACAAGCAGTTCTACCAGCCCTATGAGTTCTACCTCGCACCCATCTTTGCGGTGCCTGGCAACCACGATGGCGAGAACCTGCCGACCGACAAGACCCTGGACGGCTTCGTCAGAAACTTCTGCGCCGCCAAGCCGGTGAAGATGCCCGAATCGGGCGATTCGCAGCGCACTGCGATGGTTCAGCCGAATGTGTATTGGACCCTGCTCACGCCGCAAGTCAACATCGTGGGCCTGTACAGCAACGTGCCCGCAGGGGGCGACGTCAGGTCGCCGCAAAAGGAGTGGCTGATCAACGAACTCAAGACCCTGCCGAAGGGCGTGCCGTTGTTCGTCGCGCTGCACCACCCGATTTATTCGGCTGATAACCACCACTCGGGCAGCACCTACATGAAGCAGTTGCTGGAGCAGGCCGGCACCGCCGCCGGACGGCACCCCGATGCGGTGCTCGCAGGGCATGTCCACAACTACCAACGGCTGACCAAGCACCACGCCGACGGCACCAAAACCCTCTACCTCGTCACCGGGGCTGGCGGTTATCACAACCTGCACCAGATCATGAAGGTGAACGGCCAGCGCATGGTGCCGCCTGTGGTCTTCAACGACGCGCAGGGCGATCCTGTTTCGCTGGAAATCTATTCCGACGACCACCACGGATTTCTGCGCGTTGAAATCAGCAAAGGCTTGCTCGTCGGTCGCTACTTTGAAGTGCCACGCCCGCAGGAGCCCTTCAGCAAGGGCAGTCACCTGCTGGACTACTTCGAATTCGATTGCAAGACGAAGGCGTATTTGCACAACGCGTTGTAGGCATTGGCGGCGGGGCACCGCAAGGCTCGAGCCCGTGACACGCCGCGCCCGCTTTGTCGGGCCGTGCGCCGGGGCATGTGATGCCGTCAGACACCGCGCCTGAGACCCGGCCAGCAGCGCCACAATCGTGCATTGCTCCCCGCCCCTCGCCATGACACCCGACATCGCCGCCTGCGTCGCCACCCTGCAACAGCGCCTGGGCCCGGCACCGAAAATTGCCGTGCTGCTGGGCTCCGGCTGGGGCCCGTTTGCACAGCAAGTGCAGGGCGCCGTGGATGTTCCCTATGCCGACCTGCCCGGCTTCCCCCTGCTTGCCGTCGGCGGCCACCAAGGCCTGCTGCGCGCGGGCCGCATTGGCGACACGCCGGTGGCAGTGCTGGCCGGGCGCAAACACGCCTACGAGACCGGCCATGCCGACGGCATGCTGGGCGCCATTCGCACACTGGCGGCCTGGGGCGTGGGTCTGCTGCTGCAAACCAACGCCGCCGGCAGCATGGTCGCCACCATGCGCCCCGGCGACCTGATGCTGATTACCGACCACATCAACGTCGTGCAACGTTCACCGCTGATCGGCGAGCCCGGCGATGGCCGTTTCCAGGACATGTCGCAAGCCTACGACCCCGCGCTGCGCGTCCAGGCCCACGCTGCCGCGCTGGCCATGGGCACGTCGCTGTTTGAAGGTGTTTATGCCTGGGTGCTGGGCCCGCAGTTCGAGACACCGGCCGAGATACGCATGCTGCAAAGCTGGGGTGCGCAAGCGGTGGGCATGAGCACCGTGCCCGAGACCATCATCGCGCGCCAGGCCGGCATCAAAGTGCTGGCCATGTCGATGATGACCAACATGGCCGCCGGCATGGAAAACGAAACACTGAGCCACGCCCACACCCTGGCCACCGCCAACGCCGCCAGCGCCCGCGCCGTGGCCACGCTGGTGGCGGTGGTGCAGGCGCTGGAGATTTGAAGAATGGAAAATATCGCCATGCGCCTGCCCCGTCAGAAGACCCTCTTGTCCAGCCTGCTCGCCACCCTGGCCGCGGCCCTGCTGCTCGCCGGCTGCGCCACGCCGCCGCCCGCGCCGCCCGCCGAACCCGTCAAGGTCAAGATCCTGGCCATCAATGATTTCCATGGCAACCTCAAGCCGCCGCCGGGGGGCATCCGCGTGCGCGATGCGGCGGGCAAGCTGGTGAATGTGGATGCCGGTGGTGCCGAATACCTGGCCACGGCCGTCGCGCAACTGCGCGCCAAGAACCCGAACCACATCTTTGTGGCCGCGGGCGATTTGATCGGCGCCACGCCTTTGCTCAGTGCGCTGTTCCGCGACGAACCCACCGTGGAGGCGCTCAGCCTGATGGGCCTGGAAGCCAGCGCCGTGGGCAACCACGAATTCGACAAGGGCGCGGCCGAGTTGCTGCGCATGCAGCGCGGCGGCTGCGAAAACCCCGAAGGCTGCAAAGGCCCGAAACCGTTCACCGGCGCGACCTACAAATACCTGGCCGCCAGCACCGTGGTTGAAGCCACCGGGCAGACGCTGTTCCCGCCGTACCACATCAAAACCTTCCAGGGCATCCCGGTGGCCTTCGTCGGCCTGACGCTGAAAGGCACGCCCGGCATCGTGGTGCCGGCCGGTGTCGCCGGGTTGCGCTTTGACGACGAGGCCGCGACCATCAACCGGCTCGTGCCGGTGCTGCAAAAGCAGGGCATCGAGGCCATCATCGTGCTCATCCACGAAGGCGGCACGCCCACCGGCGACTACAACGAATGCCCGGGGCTGAACGGCACCATCGTCGACATCGTCAAGCGCCTGGACAAGGCGGTGGACGCCGTCATCAGCGGCCACACCCACCGCGCCTACAACTGCCGCATCGACGGCCGGCTGGTGACCAGCGGCGACAAGTACGGCACCATCGTCAGCGAGATCGACCTGGTGCTCGACCCGGCCACGCGCGATGTCATCAGCGCCACGGCCGAGAACCACCTGGTGCTGAGCACCCGCTTTGCCAAAGACCCGCGGCAGACGGCGCTGATTGCGCAGTACGAAGCGCTTTCCGGCGCGCTGGCCAAGCGTGTGGTGGGGCGCGTGGCCGCCGCGCTGCCGCGCGAGAACAACGCGGCGGGCGAAAACGCGCTGGGCCAGATCATTGCCGACGCGCAACTGGCCGCCACGCGCGACGCCGGCGCGCAGGTGGCCTTCATGAACCCCGGTGGCATACGCGCCGCGCTGCTGATGCCGGCCGACGGCCAGGTGCGCTACGAAGACCTGTTCTCGATACAGCCCTTCTACAACAACCTGGTAACGATGAACCTGAGTGGTGCGCAGGTGTTGCAGTTGTTGGAGCAACAGTGGGCCGACCGCATCGACGGCGGCCGTGTCATGCATGTCAGCAAGGGCTTCACCTACAGCTGGGACAGCAAGCAGCCGCCAGGCCAGCGCGTGGTGCCCGGCAGCGTGCGCTTGAACGGCCAGCCGCTGTTGCCGACGGCGCAATTGCGCGTCACTGTCAACGCCTTCATGGCCGGCGGTGGCGACAGCTACCCGATGTTCAAGCTGGGCACCCAGCGCGTCACCGGCGTGATGGATGTCGATGCGCTGGAGTACTTTGTGCGCGACAACCCCGGCCTGGCACCCGGTGTGCTGAACCGCATCGTGCGCGTCAACTGAAGCACAGCGCTTGTTCGTGAATACGGCGCCGCCGGAAGTCATACGCATCAAGCGCGACGGCGGAGTGCTGACGCCGGCGCAGATTGGCGCCTTTGTGCAAGGCCTGGTGGACGGTAGCTGGAGCGACAGCCAAACCGCAGCGCTGGCCATGGCCGTGCTGCTGCGCGGCATGAACCGCGAGGAAACGGTGGCGCTGACGCTGGCCATGGCGCATTCGGGCGAGGTCTTGTCGTGGGCCCAGCTGGGTGTTCACGGACTGCACGGCCCTGTCATCGACAAGCACAGCACCGGCGGCGTGGGCGACAAGGTGAGCCTGATGCTGGCGCCCATCGTCGCGGCCAGCGGCGCTGTGGTGCCGATGGTCAGTGGCCGCGGCCTGGGCCACACCGGCGGCACGCTGGACAAGCTGGAAGCGCTGCCCGGTTATGGCGTTGATCCAACGCGTGCAGTGCTGCTGGCCACACTGCGCAGCGCCGGCTGCGCCATCGTCAGTGCCAGTGCAGCGTTAGCCCCGGCCGACGGGCGGCTTTACGCCATACGCGATGTCACGGCCACCGTCGAGAGCGTGCCGCTCATCACCGCCAGCATCCTGAGCAAGAAACTGGCGGCCGGGCTCCACGGGTTGGTGCTGGATGTGAAGGTGGGCAGCGGCGCCATTACGCCCACGCTGGCAGGTGCGCGAACGCTGGCGCGCAGCCTGGTGGACGTGGCCGCTGCTGCTGGGCTGCCGGCGCGGGCGCTCATCACCGACATGAACCAGGTGCTGGGTTTGACGGCCGGCAATGCGCTGGAAATTCGGGAGACGCTGGACTACCTGCGCGGCACGGCGCGCGAACCGCGGCTGCATGAAGTGACGCTGGCACTGGCTGCGCAGATGCTGCATCTGGGTGGGCTTTCGAGCAGCGTCGAAGCCGGTCGCGCGCAGGCGCAGGCGGCGCTGGACAGCGGTGCCGCGGCCGAACGTTTTGCGCGCATGGTGGCCCTGCTGGGCGGGCCGGCCGATGTGTTTGCAGACGCCGGCCTCGTCAGCGCGCCCGTGCAGCTTGACGTGCCGGCGCCGCACGCGGGCGTGCTGGCCGCTGCCGATGTGCGCGCGCTGGGCCTGGCCGTGGTGGCGCTGGGCGGTGGCCGCCAGCGCCCGGG
>JANMJI010000386.1:0-7641 GCA_031371275.1 Betaproteobacteria bacterium | reverse complement strand
TCGCCGGCTTTGCCAGCACCGTGGGCTGGCCGCTGACCGCGCTGCTGGAAGCGCAACTGGGCTGGCGCGGCGCTTGCTGGGTCTGGGCGGCGCTGCACATTGCGGTGGCGCTGCCGCTGAATGCGCTGCTGCCGCGCGTGGTTGGCGATGATGGGCCCATGGCCGCCGATGCAGGTGAGGCGCCCGCTGCTTCATCGGACGTTTCATCGGCCGCACCGTCCGCTGTTTCATCCGGCGCTTCATCCGCCGCACCGTCCGCCGCACCGTCCGCGGCACCAGTCGCGGCACCAGTCGCGGCACCGAAAACCGCCGCGTCCGCACAGCCCACAGCGCCCGTGCCGCGCCACCTGGCGCCCCTGCTGGCCTTGCTGTTCGCGTTGATGGCCGTCGTCAGCACCGGCATTGCCACCCACCTGCCCAGCCTGTTGCAGGCCGCTGGCGTGAGCCTGGCCGCGGCGGTGGCCGTGGCTTCGCTGGTGGGCCCGGCGCAGGTGCTGGCGCGGTTGCTGGAAATGGGTTGGCTGCGCCGCCTCTCGCCGCTGGTGGCCGCGCGTGCGGCGGCGCTGGGCCACCCGCTGGGGGCCCTGTGCATGCTGGCCCTGGGTGCCGCTGGCGCGCTGCCGTTTGCAGTGCTGCACGGCCTCGGCAACGGCCTCTTGACCATCGTCCGCGGCACCCTGCCGCTGGCCTTGTTCGGCGCCACCGGCTATGGCGCGCGGCAGGGCTGGCTGACACTGCCTTCGCGCCTGCTGGGCGCGTTGTCGCCGTGGCTGTTCGGCCTGGCGCTCGCACGCTGGGGCGTGGGCGTGCTGTGGCTGTCTGGCGCGCTTGGCGCACTGGCCTTTGCCGGCATGATGATGTTGCGCTTGCCGCGCGATTGAATCCGCAACCGAAACCCCAACCGAAGCCGCGAATGAAACCGCCATGGACTGGCCGGCACTGATCCAGACCCACGGCTATTGGCTGCTCGCCGTGGGCTGCCTGCTGGAAGGCGAAACGCTGTTGCTGCTGGCTGGTTTTGCCGCCCACCGCGGCCACCTCAACCTGGCCGTGGTGATGGCCGTGGCCGCGCTGGCCGGCTTCACGGGCGACCAGGTTTTTTTCTGGCTTGGCCGCCGCCATGGCACGGCCTTGCTGGCGCGCTGGCCGGCGGCGGCTGCGCGGGTGGCGCGGGTGCACGCGTTGATGCTGCGCTGGCGCGACGCCGTCATCGTGCTGGTGCGCTTCGCCTACGGCTTGCGCACGGTCGGGCCGGTGGTCATCGGCATGTCGCCCATACCGGCGTGGCGGTTTGCTTTGTTCAACGCCATCGGCGCGCTGCTGTGGGCATTGTTGGTGGGCGGTGCCGGCTGGATGTTCGGCCATGCCGCCGAGGTGGCTTTGCGCCAGATGCGCATCTATCAAGGCGGGCTGCTGCTGGCGCTGGCGGTGGCCGCTGCAGGCTGGTGGCTGTGGCGGCGCCGGCGCGCGCGCCCGCCAGCCTGATGCCACCAGTTCCACCGCGCCCACGCCGCCCACGCTTGGGCAGAATGCGCGCTACACACCGCAGGAAGCAGGCCCACGATGGAACGTTTCACGATCTCGCTCGACGAACACCTGGCCGAGGCCTTCGATCTGTGGATAGGCCAGCGCGGCTACGCCAACCGCTCTGAAGCTGTGCGCGACCTGCTGCGCGCAGAGCTTGAACGTTCGCGCCGCCGTTCGCCGGCCGGCCTGCATTGCGTGGCCTGCTTGTCCTACGTCTACAACCACCACGAACGTGAACTGGGTGAAAGGCTGACCAGCATGCACCACGCCCACCATGACCTGACACTGTCGACGACCCATGTCCACCTGGACCATGAACATTGCCTGGAAACCGTGTTGCTGCGCGGTGCCGCCGTGGCCGTGCAGGCTTTTGCCGACGCCGTCTGCGCAGAACGCGGTGTCCACCATGGCACGCTGAACCTCATCAGCGTCGAAAGTCACGACCGCCACCGCCACGAAGGCAAGACGGTGGCGCACATTCATCTGAAACCGGCCACCTGACATACCCTGGCCCGTTCCCCATAGGCACAAGACACCTGGCGGTGCTATGGTGGCCCACCTGCTGAAGAGCGCCCCAAGGCCGGCCAAGCCCGGCCGTCCCGCAGGGCGATCAGGGACAAGTGGCGCAGCCACATTTCCCTGAGCGGCAAGGCTGGAGAACCCGCGTGACCCTGTCTGCCACACACCCACCGCTGCACGGCCGCCAAGAGTTGCTTGGTGCCCTGCTTTCCACCTGGTCACTGCTGCAAAGCCGCCGCGCTTCAGAGATTGCCGACGGCTACATCGATGGCTACGTGGCCCTGAACTGGCTGGAATGGAATGGCGGCACGCTGCGCCTGACCGTGACCGGCGACAACATCCGCAAGCAGCTTAAATCGCAGTTGGCTTAAGGGCGCCAACCCAGCCGCAGCGAAAGCGCTTTCGCCGCGGCCACCACCTGGCGTGCCAACGCGCCGCCGGGGCGGCTGTCAAACACCGGCGTCGGGCCGATGGCGGTCAGGCTCAACACCAGCGCACCGCTGCCGTCAAACACCGGCGCGGCCAGTGCGCTGATGCCCGGCAGCAGCAGGTCTTTGACGCGGCTGAAACCGGCTTGCCTGATGGCCGCCAGCGCGGCTGCAAGTTCTTCGTCGATGGCCGCACCGCGCCGGCCTGCAGGGCGACCACCCCCGCGGTTTTCTTCGCGCAGCAGCGGCAGCACAGCGGCCGGCGGCAGCAGCGCTGCAAACAGCCGTCCCGAAGCCGTGCCGCGCAGGCTCATCACCGTGCCGTGGCGCATGCTGACATGCACGGCCGATGGCGGCTGCGCCACGCGCACGATGGTCGCGCCGCGGTTGCCCCACACCGCCACGGCCATGGTGTGGCCGCAGGCGCTGGCCAGTTCTTCGATCAAGGGCGTGGCCAGCGCCAACGGGTCGAGCTGTTGCAGGCTGATGAGGCCCAGCTGCATGGCCAGCGGCCCGAGGCCATAGCGGCCACTGGCGGGGTCTTGCTCGATGAGGCCCAGCTTGCCGAAACTGACCAGGTAAGGGTGGGCCTTGGCCGGCGCCATGGCGGCCTCGGCGGCCAGGTCTTTCAGCGCCAGCGGCCGGCCGTGATGGGCCAGCGCCTTGAGCAAAGCGCCGCCGACCTCGATGCTTTGAATGCCGCGCTGCGGCGGTGTTGCGGGGGGCGCGCGGCTCATTTGTCTATGCTAAACGAGTTAGACATTGGCAAACCGGCGCGCTAACATCCAGCCCCCAGCCTGCCGGTGAGCCTGCCATGTCCACAACCACCACCACCCTGTCGTCATCGTCACCCGCCAAAGCCTTTGCCAGCCAGGCCGACCTGGCCGACAAGCAGATCAGCTTCACCAAACTGTCTGACCACGCCTACGCGTACACCGCAGAAGGCGACCCCAACACCGGCATCGTCATCGGCGACGACGCGGTGATGGTCATCGACACGCAAGCCACGCCGGTGATGGCGCAAGACGTGATACGCCGCATCCGCGAAGTCACCGACAAACCCATCAAGTACGTGGTGCTCAGCCACTACCACGCGGTGCGCGTGCTGGGCGCTTCGGCCTACGCGCCAGAACACATCATCGCCAGCGAAGACACGTTGGGCCTCATCAAGGAACGCGGTGAACAAGACAAGGCCAGCGAGATTGGCCGCTTTCCGCGCCTGTTCCGTAACGTTGAAACTGTGCCTGCCGGCCTGACCTGGCCGACGCTCACCTTCAGCGGCAAGATGACGCTGTGGCTGGGCAGCCTGGAAGTGCAGTTGCTGCAGCTCGGCCGCGGCCACACCAAGGGCGACACGGTGGTGTGGCTGCCGCAAGAGCGCATCCTGTTCAGCGGTGACCTGGTCGAATTCGACGCCACGCCCTATGCCGGTGACGCCTACTTCAGCGACTGGCCCACCACGCTCGACCACATCGCCGCGCTGCAAGCCGTCAAGCTGGTGCCCGGCCGCGGCCCGGCGCTGGAAAACGAGGCCCAGGCGGCGGCCGGCCTGGCCAGCACGCGCAGCTTCATCAGCGATGTCTTCAGTGCCGTGAAAGCCGGCGCCAGTGCCGGCAAGGACTTGAAGACCGTGTACCGCGAAACGCTGCAAGCCGTGCGCCCCAAGTACGGCCAGTGGGTCATCTTCGACCACTGCATGCCCTTTGACGTGAGCCGGGCTTATGACGAAGCCACGGCCTACCGCGACCCGCGCATCTGGACGGCGCAGCGCGACATCGAGATGTGGCAAGCGCTCGAGCCCTGAAGCACGGCGATGCTGAAGACCTACACCTGGCCGCGTTACGCGCACCGGCCACCGCCACAGCCGGCCGGCACCGAGCAGGTGCCGCTGGTCGTGGTGGGCGCCGGCCCGGTGGGTTTGTGCGCGGCCATCGACGCCGCGCAACGCGGCCAGCCGGTGCTGCTGCTGGACGAGGACAACACCGTCAGCGTCGGCTCGCGCGGCCTTTGCTATGCCAAACGCACGCTGGAAATCTTCGACCGTCTGGGCGTGGGCGATGCGGTGGTTGGCAAGGGCGTGACATGGAACGTCGGCCGCACCTTCCACGGCAGCCATGAAGTGTTCAGCTTCAACCTGCTGCCCGAAGCCGGCCACCGCCGCCCGGGCATGGTCAACCTGCAGCAATACCACCTGGAACAAATACTGGTGGAACGTGCGATGGCGCTGCCCCTGATTGACCTGCGCTGGTTGCACAAGGTGGTGTCGGTGACGCCGCAAGACCGCGGCGCCACGCTCCAGGTGCAGACCGAAACCGGGCCCTACACGCTGCGCTGCGACTGGCTCATCGTCGCCGACGGCGCGCGCAGCCCGCTGCGCCGCATGCTGGGGCTGGACGCCGTCGGCCAGGTCTTCCAAGACCGCTTTCTGATTGCCGATGTGCTGCTCGACAGCGAGCCCTTCCCGGCCGCAAGCGCCGAACGCCGCTTCTGGTTCAACCCCAGCTTCCACAGCGGCGAAAGTGCCTTGATGCACCGCGGCGCCGATGCGGTCTGGCGCATTGATTTCCAATTGGGCTGGCCGACTGAAAAGCACAGCGACCCCGAACTCGAAAAGCAGCCCGAGCGGGTGGGCCCGCGCATCCGCGCCGCGCTCGACGCGCAAGGCTTGGCCGACATCGGCTTCGCGCTGGAATGGGTCAGCGTCTACACCTTTCAGTGCCGGCGCATGGCCCGCTTTCGCCATGGCCGGGTGGTCTTTGCGGGCGACGCTGCGCACCAGGTTTCGCCCTTCGGCGCACGCGGCGCAAATTCGGGCATCCAGGATGTGGACAACCTGGTGTGGAAGCTGGATTTGGTGATGCGGGGCCGCGCCGGTGAAGTGCTGCTGGACAGCTACGACGCAGAACGCAGCGTGGCCGCCGACGACAACATCCTCAACAGCACGCGCAGCACCCACTTCATGACGCCCAAGAGCCGCGCCAGCCGCACGCTGCGCGACGCGGTGCTGGGCCTGGCGGCCGAACTGCCGGCGGCCAACTTTGCGCGGGCGCTGGTCAACAGCGGGCGTTTGTCGGTGCCCACGGTGTTGCTGCATTCGGCGCTGAACACGCCCGACGAAGAGGCCTTCGAGGGTTGGATGGTGCCGGGCGCGCCGGCCGACGATGCACCCTTGCCAGACGGCCTGTGGTTGTTGCAAATGCTGCCCGGCGGCTTCACGCTGCTGTTGTTCGATGAGCAGCCCAGCGCCGCACAGGCCGCCATCTGCCAGGCCCTGGCGCGTGACGCCGTGCCGGTGACGCCTTGCACCGTGGCCACCCTGCAAGGCGCTGTGGCGCAGCGCTACGACGCCCGGCCTGGCACCTGCTATCTGCTGCGCCCTGACCAGCATGTGGCCGCACGTTGGCGCCGGCTGGACCTGGCCCTTGTGCGCGCCGCGGTGGCGCGGGCGACAGCGCAAGACAGCCCCGCATGGGCCCCGCATGAGCCCCCCATGAGCCCGCCATGAACACGCTCAACCTGCAGCCCAACTTCCACACGCCGGGCGCACGCACGCGCCAGGCCTACACCCCCGGCGATGACTTTTATGAAGCGCTGGTGGCAGGCCACGACGGCCTGTCTGACGTGCAAAGTGAGTTGATGAACGCGCGCCTGGTGTTGCTGCTGGCCAACCACATCGGCGACGTGCAGGTGCTGCGCCAGGCCATCACCGCGGCGCGGCCCATGGGCGCCGACAAGGACCCCGCATGAACGAGCTTCAATACCAAAGCGGCTTCGGCAACCAGTTTCAAAGCGAAGCCGTGCCGGGTGCGCTGCCGGTGGGCCGCAACAGCCCGCAGCGGGCGCCGCTGGGCCTGTACGCCGAACTGTTGAGCGGCAGCGCCTTCACCGCGCCGCGCGCCGAGAACCGCCGCACCTGGATTTACCGCCGCCAGCCCAGCGTGCTGACCGGCGCCTGCACGCCGCTGCCGCACGCTTTCCTGAAGACGGGCGCGGCCGAAGGTGAACACGCGCCGCCCGACCCGCTGCGTTGGCAGGCCATCGAAATACCGGCCGACGCGGGTGATTTCATAGACGGCCTGCGCACCGTGCTCGTCAACGGCGACGCCGAGATGCAGACCGGCATGGCCGTGCACCTGGTGCTGGCCACGCGCAGCATGGAGCGCGCGTTGGTCAACGCCGACGGCGAGATGTTGGTGGTGCCGCAACAGGGCGCGCTGGCCATCACCACGGAACTGGGCGTCCTGCATGTGGCGCCGCGTGAGATTGCGGTGTTGCCGCGCGGCCTGGCTTTCAAAGTGAGCGTGCAAGGCCCGACACGCGCCTACGTTTGCGAAAACTACGGCGCACCTTTTCGCCTGCCCGAACTGGGGCCCATTGGCAGCAACGGCTTGGCCAATGCGCGCGACTTTCTGGCCCCTGTGGCTGCCTTCGAAGCGAACCCAAGACCGACCGAAATCATCCGCAAATTCGGCGGCCGGCTGTGGCGCACACAGGCCGCCAGCTCGCCCTTCAACGTCGTCGCCTGGCATGGCAACCTGGTGCCGGTGAAGTACGACACCGCGCGCTTCATGGCCATCGGCAGCATCAGCCACGACCACCCCGACCCCAGCATCTTCACCGTGCTGACCAGCCCCAGCGATACGCCGGGCGTGGCGAACTGCGATTTCGTGATCTTCCCGCCGCGCTGGCTGGTGATGGAGGACACCTTCCGCCCGCCCTGGTACCACCGCAACGTGATGGCCGAATTCATGGGCCTGGGGAAGGGCCAGTACGACGCCAAGCCCGAAGGTTTCCGCCCCGGTGGCATGAGCCTGCACAACAGCCATGTGCCGCACGGCCCCGACGCCCAAGTCTTTGCCAAGGCCAGCGCGGCCACGCTCGCGCCGCACAAGCTGGACGACACGCTGGCCTTCATGTTCGAGAGCCGCTGGCGCATGAAGCCCACCGCCTGGGCCTTGCAGGGCGGTGCGCTGGATGCCGGCTACGCCGGCTGCTGGGCCGGTTTGGCCGACCACTTCGCAAGCTCGCCTTGAGCAGCACCACCATGACCGACGCCACCCACGCCCCGGCGCTGCAAAGCTGGGTCGCTTCGGCCAACGTTGCCGACTGCGATTTCCCGATCCAGAACCTGCCGCTGGGCCGCTGCCGCCCGCTGGCGCAGCCCGGC
>JANMJI010000158.1:0-28345 GCA_031371275.1 Betaproteobacteria bacterium | reverse complement strand
ACCGGCGAGCCTCTGCCCGTCACCAAGCGCGTGGGCGACAAGCTGATAGGCGCGACCCTGAACACCAACGGCGCGCTGGTCATGCGCGCGGAAAAGGTGGGCTCGCAGACGGTGCTGGCCAGCATCGTGCAGATGGTCTTGCAGGCCCAGCGATCGAAAGCCCCGATGCAGCGCATGGCCGATCAGGTCGCCGGGTATTTCGTCGTCACCGTGGTCGGCATCGCGTTGCTGACGTTCGTGGCCTGGGGTGTTTTCGGGCCCACGTCGGCGAATGGGTCGGGCTGGGTCTTTGGCCTTGTCAATGCGGTGGCCGTGCTCATCATTGCCTGCCCCTGTGCGCTGGGCCTGGCCACGCCGATGTCGATCATGGTCGCCACCGGCAAGGCCGCGACGCAGGGCGTGCTGTTCCGCGATGCCGCGGCGAGAGAGAATTTCCGCCGGGTCGATTCGCTGATCGTCGACAAGACCGGCACGCTGACAGAAGGCAAGCCGCGGTTTGACCGCGCTGTGGCGGCGGCCGGCTTCAGCGAAGAAGAAGTGCTGCGCCTGGCGGCGAGCCTGGATCAAGGCAGCGAGCATCCGCTGGCCGACGCCATCGTCAACGCTGCCCGCCAACGTGGGCTTGCGCTGAGCAGGCCCGAGGGTTTCGATTCGGGTAGCGGCATCGGCGTGCGCGGGCGCTTGGTGGACGGTCACGGCACCAGGGTGGTGGCGCTGGGCAACACGGTGCTGATGGATCAACTCGGCGTTTCCGCGCAGGCGCTGACCCGGCAAGCCGAGGCGCTGCGGGCCGAAGGCGCGAGCGTGATGTTCCTGGCCGTTGACAGCGCGCTGGCGGGCCTGCTGGCCGTGTCAGACCCGATCAAGGCCAGCACGGTCGAAGCACTCGCAACGCTGCGTGCCACTGGCCTGCGCGTCATCATGGCCACGGGCGACGGCCTGACCACCGCCAAGGCCATCGCAGCGCGGCTGGGCATTGCTGAAGTGCACGGTGAATTCAAGCCGGCCGACAAACTCGCGTTGGTTGAAAAATTGCAACGCGAAGGCCGCGTCGTGGCCATGGCCGGTGACGGCATCAACGATGCCCCGGCGCTGGCGCGGGCCGATGTGGGCGTGGCGATGGGCACGGGCACGGATGTGGCGATGAACAGCGCCCAGGTCACGCTGGTCAAAGGCGATTTGCGCGGCATTGCCACGGCCCGCCTCATCTCCAACGAAACCATCGCCAACATGAAGCAGAACCTCGGCTTCGCGTTCGTCTACAACGCGCTCGGCGTGCCCTTGGCGGCCGGCGTGCTGTTCCCGTTCACCGGCTGGCTGCTGTCGCCGATGATCGCCGCGCTGGCCATGAGCCTCAGTTCGGTGTCTGTCATCGCCAACGCATTGCGTCTGCGGCAGGCCGGCAGCGCAAAGCACTGACGCGGCCAGGCCGCAGCCCAATGCGGTTTTGAACCCGGAAACGCCGCCTTTTCCGGCCACCGCCGGGCTCAAGCCCGCCGCAACATGGCCGCTCCCCGACCAGGAGCTTAAAGCCCATGATCCGTTCACTGTGGATAGCCAAGACCGGCATGGAAGGCCAGCAGACCAAGCTGGACGCGATCGCCAACAACCTGGCCAACGTGGGTACCAACGGCTTCAAGCGTTCTGGCGTCGTCTTCGAGGACCTGATGTACCAGAACCTGCGCGCCGCGGGCGCCGCCACCTCAGACCAGAGCCAGTTGCCGACCGGCCTGCAAGTCGGCCTGGGCGTGCGCGCTGCGGCGACCACACGCAACTTCAACCAGGGCGCTTTGCAGCAGACCGGCAACAACCTGGACCTGGCTGTGAAGGGCCCCGGCTTTTTCCAGATTCAGATGCCCGACGGCAGCACCGGCTACACGCGTGACGGTGCATTCCAGGTCGATGCGGCGGGCCAGATCGTGACCAACGCCGGCTATGTGCTGCAGCCCGGCATCACGGTACCGGCCAACATCACCAGCCTGGCCATCGCGCCCGATGGCACCGTGCACGCCACGCTGCCCGGGCAGGTGGCGCCGCAGTCGCTGGGCCAGGTGCAACTGGCTTCGTTCATCAACCCGGCGGGGCTGGAAGCGCGCGGCGGCAACCTGTATGGCGAGACTGCGGCCAGCGGCAACGCCAGCGCGGCCGCACCCGGCAGCACCGGCCATGGCACGCTGTTGCAGGGTTATGTCGAAGGCAGCAACGTCAACGTGGTGGAAGAACTGGTGACGATGATCGCCACCCAGCGGGCCTATGAATTGAATTCCAAGGCCATCCAAACCTCAGACCAGATGCTGCAAAAGCTGGGGCAACTGTGATGCGCTGCCTGCGTTTGTTCATGGCCGCGCTGGGCCTCTTGGTCGCCGCCGGTTGCAGCACCCTCTGGCCGCGCGTGGAAGTGGCCGAGACCGCGCCGCCGCTGCCCGCCGCGATGCCGCAGCCCACGCCCAGCAACGGCAGCATCTTCCAGGCCGCCAGCTACCGGCCGATGTTCGAGGACTACCGCGCCCGGCTGGTGGGCGACACGCTGACGGTGCAGATCATCGAAAAGGTCGCGGCGACACAGAAAAGCACCAGCAGCATCGACAAGAGCGGCAGCCTGACGGCCAGCGTGTCGGCGCTGCCCGGCATCAAGCCCGGCAACTTTGCGCGCGCCACCGCCGAAGGCACTTCGGCCAACACCTTCGCCGGCAAGGGCGCGGTGGAAAACAGCAACGAGTTCAGCGGCACCATCACGGTGGTGGTGCAGGGTGTGCTGCCGAACGGGCATTTGTTGATCGCTGGCGAAAAGCAGATTGGCGTCAACAACAACGTCGACGTGCTGCGTTTTTCAGGCCAGCTCGACCCGCGCGCCATTCAGCCCGGCAACAGCGTGCAAAGCGCTGCCATCGCCAATGTGCGGCTTGAACAGCGCGGCCGCGGCGCGCAGTCTGAAGCACAGGCCATGGGCTGGCTGGGGCGTGCGTTCCTGAGCCTTGCGCCTTTCTAGGACGATGATGTTGAGGTCAGAAAAATTCATGCGTTGGGCCACCGGCTTGGCAGCGCTGGCCGCCAGCGCAGCGTTGTGGTGGCCCCTGCCATCCACCGCTGCCGTGCGCATTCAAGAACTGGCCACGGCCCAGGGCGCACGCACCAACCAGTTGGTGGGTTATGGCCTGGTGGTGGGCCTGGACGGCACCGGCGACCAGACCACACAAACGCCCTTCACCACGCAAAGCCTGAACGCCATGCTGCAGCAGATGGGCGTCACCGTGCCGCCCGGCACCGCCATGCAGTTGCGCAACGTGGCCGCGGTGTTGGTGACGACGCAACTGCCGGCATTCGCCAAGCCGGGGCAGGTCATTGCGGTCAATGTGTCGTCCATCGGCAATTCCAAAAGCCTGCGCGGCGGCACGCTGATTGCCACCGCGCTGAAGGGCCTGGACGGCCAGGTCTATGCGATGGCGCAAGGCAACCTCATCGTCGGCGGCGCCGGCGCTTCGGCGGGCGGCTCCAAGGTGCAGATCAACCACCTGTCGGCCGGGCGCATACCCGATGGCGCCACGGTCGAGCGCGCCGTGCCGATGCCGGTGCTGGAAGGCCGCAGCCTGCAGCTGGACCTCAACGCCACCGATTACGCCACCGCGCGCGCCGTGGCCGGGGCCATCAACAAATCCAAAGGCCCCGGCACGGCCACCGCGCTGGACGGCCGCACTGTGCGTGTGAACTTGCCCGAACAGGCCGCAGACCGCGTTGGCTTCATGGCCGACCTGGACAGCCTGACGGTGGAACTCGAACGCCCCGCGGCACGGGTGGTGCTGAACGCGCGCACCGGCTCGGTGGTCATCAATGAATCGGTGACGCTGGGGCCTTGCGCGGTCTCGCATGGCGCGTTGACGGTGACCATCACGACCACGCCCGTCATCAGTCAGCCGTCGCCTTTTGGCCAGGGCCAGACGGTGCAGGCGCAGCGCTCGGAGATCTCCGTCAACCAGCAGGGCAGTGCGCTCATCCACCTGCAGGCCGGCGCCAAGTTGACCGACGTGGTGAAGGCGCTGAACACACTGGGCGCCACGCCGCTGGATCTGCAGGCGATTCTGCAAGCCATGAAGACAGCCGGTGCGCTGCAAGCCGAGATCGAGGTTATCTAGCCGTGGCCGCCATTCCTCAAACCGCCACCGCGGGCCTGAGCACCGACAGCCGTTCGCTGGACGCGCTGAAATCACGCGCCGCGGCGGACCCGCGGAGTGCGGTGCGTGAAGTGGCCAAACAGTTCGAGTCGCTGTTCATGAACGAGCTGATGAAGAGCATGCGCGCGACGACGCTGAAGAGCGACGGTGACGGCGCTGGCGCCGGCGCATCTTTGGGCACCGACATGCTGGACACCCAGTTCGCCACTCAATTGAGCGGTCAGCCCGGCGGTTTGTCTGAAGCCATCATGAAACAGCTGGAACGCCAGATGGGCATGAGCCCCGGGCCGATACCGTTCGCAGGCTCGGCCAACAACACGCCGGCGCCGCTGTCGGCCACGCCAGCGGCCACCAAGCTGCCGCAGGCCGGTGCCGCCGGCTTTGTGCAGCAGCACACCGATGCGGCCAAGGCGGCAGAAGCCGAGACCGGCATTCCCGCCACCTTCATGGTCTCGCAGGCGGCGCTGGAAACCGGCTGGGGCCGCAAGGAAATTCGCCATGCCGATGGCAGCACTTCGTTCAACCTGTTCGGCATCAAGGCCGGCGCCCACTGGAAGGGCCCCACGGCCGAGGTGACGACCACCGAATTCATCAACGGCCAGGCGCAGAAGGTGGTGGCCAGGTTTCGCGCCTACGGCAGTTACGCAGAGAGTTTTGCCGACTACGCCAAGCTGATGAAACACAGTCCGCGCTACCAGAACGTGGTCGCCAGTGCGGCCAGCACCGCCCGCGGCCACGACGCCGCAGCCGGCTTTGCACAAGGCCTGCAACGCGCGGGTTATGCCACCGACCCGGCCTACGCCGACAAGCTGACGCGCGTCATCAACACGACGCTGCGCCTGCAGCGTTCTTTGGCCTGAGCGGCCAAGCGAAGAGAGCCAAGGAATGGGAACCTCACCGCTGATGTCGCTGGGCATCAATGCCATGGCGGCCAACTACGCCGCGCTGCAGACCACCGGCCACAACATCGCCAACGCCAACGTCGAAGGTTATTCGCGCCAGCAGGTCTTGCTGGCCACAGCGCAAGGCCAGTTCACCGGCGCCGGGTTTTTTGGCCGCGGCGTCAACCTCGCCAGCGTGACCCGTGCCCACGACAGTTTCCTGACCCGCGAAACCGTCAACGCCAAGTCGCTGGCGGCCATGGACGCCGCCCGCGTGGCGCAGCTGCAGCGGCTGGAAGGCGTGTTCAAGCCCGGTGAATCGGGCCTGGGCAACGCAGCCACCGAACTCTTCAGTTCGATGACCGATTTGTCCAGCCACCCCAGCGACCTGGCCACACGCCAGGTGGTGCTGGCGCGCGCGGCGGACATGGCCGCGCGCTTTGCCGAAGCCGGCTCGGCGCTGGACGAAACGCAGGCCAGCGTCAACGCCGAGTTGAAGGCTTCGGTGGCGCAGGTCAACCAGCTCACCACCGCCATTGCCAACGCCAACCAGCGCCTGGCCAGCCTGCACGGTAGCGGCCAGCCGCCCAACGATTTGTTGGACCAACGCGACCGGCTCATCACCCAGTTGTCCGGACAAATCAAGGTCACGCGGATTGAAGCCGACGACGGCAGCGTGGGCCTGTTCATCGGCGGTGGCCAGCGCCTGGTGCTGGGCGCCGAGGCGGTGCCGCTGACGGTGGTGCCTGACCCGTCAGACGCCAGCCGCAGTGCGCTGGCGCTGCGTGAAGGCCAGGCCGTGCGCGCCATCGACCCGGCGGCGCTGGGTGGTGGCGCGATGGCCGGTGTCATCCGCTTCCAGAACCAAGACCTGGTGCAGGGCCGCGCGCTGGTGGGTCAACTGGCCGCCGCGCTGGGCGGCGCGTTCAACGCCCAGCAGTTGCGCGGCATCAGCTTGCAGCCGCCACTGGGCAGCGCCCCTTCACAGGCCCTGTTCAGCATGGGCCCGGCGCAGGCCCAGCCGCAGGCCGGCAACACCAAAGACGCCAGCGGCCTGCCGCTGGGCACGGTGGCCTTGACCATCACCGACCCCGCCGCGCTGCAGGCCAGCGAATACGATCTGCGTGAAAGCCCCGGTACACCCGGTAGCTGGCAGCTGACGCGCTTGTCTGACGGCAAGATCAGCACCGTCAACAGCGGCGATGTGGTGGACGGTGTGCGCATCGATATCAACAACCCGCAGGTCGGCGACCGCTTCTTGCTGCAGCCTGTCAGCCGTGCCGCCAACGGCATGCGCGCGCTGCTGAACAACCCGCTGGACCTCGCCGCAGCGGCACCGCTGGTGGCCGCACCGGCCGCCGCCAATACCGGCAGCGCCACGGTCGCCGACCTGACGGTGACGGCCACGCCTTTGCCCTTTGCCGGCAGCAGCGAAACACTGGTTTTCAACCGGCTGGTGCCGCCAGTGGGCGGGTTTGACTACACCTACACCTCGTCATTGACGGGCGCCAGCACGCCCTGGCGCACAGGTTTGCCGGTCAGCGGCGCGAATGGCTTCACGTTGCAAATGAGTGGTGTGCCGGCCGACGGCGACAGCGTCACGGTGGACCCCATACCGGCGGGCGCGATAGGCTCAAGCAACGGCAACGCGCGGGCCCTGTTGGCGCTGCGCGACGCTGCCACCGTGGCCGGCCGCACGGCCACCGATGCATGGTCGCAATCGCTGGCCGACATCGGCGTGCGCGTGCAAAGCGCTCAGTCGTCGGCAGACCTGGCCAGCTCGGCCGCCGACCAGGCCGAACAGACGCGGGCATCACAGTCGGGTGTGAACCTGGACGAAGAAGCGGCGCGGCTGATCCAGTTCCAGCAAAGCTACCAGGCCGCTGCCAAGGTGTTGCAAGTCGCGCAGGCCCTGTTTGACACGCTGCTGCAGACGGCAGGCCGTTGACCTGCCGTCACTCGCTAACACCAATGAAGCACTGACCGTATCCCGGAAGCCCCATGCGCATCTCAACCCACAACGCCTTCGAGTCATCGGTTCAAAACCTGCAACGGCGACAGGCCCAACTGGCCACCGCGCAGCAGCAGTTGACGAGCGGCAAACGCGTGCTGAAGGCCAGCGACGACCCCGCCAGTGCGGCCCAGGCCGAACGCGCACTGGCGGCGCAAGCGCGCGCCACTTCACAACAGCGCGCGCTGGACGCCAGCCGCAACGCCCTGCAGCTGGGCGAAAGCGCCTTGGGCGAAGCCGGCGAAATCATGCAGCGCGCGCGTGAACTGGTGGTCAGCGCCGGCAACGGCAGCTACGCCGATGCCGACCGCGGCGACATCGCCGACGCCCTGCAAGGCCTGCGCAAAGACCTGCTGACGGTGGCCAACCGCAGCGACGGCAGTGGCCGCTACCTGTTCGGCGGCCAGGGCAGCGCCACATCGCCGCTGCGCGACACCGCGGCCGGCGTGGTGTTTGATGGTGTCGCGGGCCAGCTTGACGCAGCCGCGGGCGAGAGCAGCGCGCTCAGCCTGGATGGCCGCGCCACCTGGCTGCAAGCGCCCGACCCCGCCAACCCCGGTGCCAAGCTCAGCGTCTTCGACATCCTGGACAAGGCCGTGACCGAACTGCGCACCCCGGGTCGCAGCAGCGCGCAAGTGACGCAGACCGTGGCCACCGGGCTGGCGCAGATCGACGCCACGGCGGCCAACCTTTCCAGCGCGCGTTCACGCGCCGGTGCAGCGCTGAACCGCGCCGACGGTATCGAGGGCCGCATCAGCCAGAACAAACTGGACGCGCAGCGCGAACGTTCCAGCGCCGAAGACCTGGACATGGTGAGCGCCATTTCCGATTTCCAGACGCGCCAGAGCGGCTACGATGCAGCGCTTAAAACCTATTCGCTGGTGCAACGCATGTCGCTGTTCGACTACCTCAAATAGCGCCGCACTTGGCCATGCAAGAACATCCCGTGCTGGGCCAGGTGGCCCTGGGCTACAGCCCGATGATCGACCGCCAGCGTGCGGTGATGGCGACACGGTTGACGGTGTTTCCAGCCCACGCCGACGCCCGTCCCGACCCCGCGGCGCTGCTGGCCGCGCTGGCCGATGTCTGGCCCGACGACGACGGTGCGGGTGCCGGTGGCGGTGCCGCAAACAGCGCCAGCCCGCCGCTGAAATTGACGCCGCGCCCGCTGGACCGGGCAGGCACCGCGCGCCCCGCCGCGCCGACACCGCTGGTGTCCTTGAACCTGGCCGGTGAAGGCCTGCTGCGTGCGGTGATGGCCGCCCATCCCGCGCCGCAGTTGATGATCGAAGTGCCGGCCTTCATGGTCGGCGACGCCAGCCACGCCGCCGTGCTCAAGCAACTGCACGCCGCCGGCACCGTGCTGCTCATCAAAGGCCGGCCGCTGGCGCCGCTGGCGAGCGAACTGCTGGGCCTGTTCAGCCATTGCATTGTTGAAGCCGGCGACGACCGCCGCGGCAACCCGCCGCCAGCGCCCGGCGTGCGCAACGTGACCACGGTACGGGCCGGCGCGCGCACCAGCGCCGACATCGAAGCCGCCTTCCAGCGTGGCGCGCTGGCCGTGCTGGGCTGGCCCTGGGACGACGCCGAACCGCCGCCTGGCGGCCGCGTGCCCAGCGACGTGAACACGGTGATGACGCTCATCAACGGCGTCGAGCGTGAACGCCCGGTGGCCGAACTCGAAGCCGTGCTGCGCCGCGACCCCACGCTGGCCTTTCGCTTGCTGCGCTATTTGAACTCTCCCGCGCTCGGCCTGCGCGTTGAAATCAACTCCTTCGGCCATGCGCTGATGATGCTGGGTTACCAGCGCCTGAAGCGCTGGCTGGCCTTGCTGCTGGCCTCGTCAGCCAAGGGCGCCAACGCCAAGCCGGTGATCTACGCCGCGGTGCGCCGGGGCTTGCTGATGGAAGCACTGTGCCGCGAGCACGGTGACGCTGAAATGCGCGGCGAGATGTTCATCTGCGGCGTCTTCAGCCTGCTCGACCGCCTGCTGCAACAGCCTTTCAGAGAACTGCTGCCCAACGTGCCGGTGCCCGAGCGCGTGCAGCAGGCTTTGCGCGGCGAGGGCGGGCCTTACCTGCCTTATCTGAACCTGGTGTGTGCCATCGAACAAGAGTCGCTGTTCGACATCCGCGAACACGCCCAAGCGCTGCTGCTGGGCAACGCCACCGTCAACCGCGCCGTGCTGGTGGCGCTGCGTGCGGCGCGCCAGCTTGACCATTGACATTGGTGCAACGGAAAACACCGTGAGCGCCGGCCTGGCCCAGGCGCTGCAACAGACCCTGGCCGCGCTGCCCATACCGGCCACGCTGCAGGGCAACGACTTTCGCCTCATCGACACCAACGCCGGCTTTGTGATGCTGGTGAACGTGCCGCGTGCGGCGCTGCTGGGCACCGACCCGGTGGCGCTGGAGGCGGCCGACGCGCGCGAAGCCAGCCTGGCCGAACGCGCCGACATGCTGGCCGCTGCGGCGGCCGGCGCGCAACTGCCAGCGCTGCAACGCCGCCTGCTCGACCGCCAGGGCCGAGAACGCTGGTTCAGCTGCGCGGTGTCGGCGCTGGCCGACGAACAAGGCCGGCCGCTGTGGCTGACGCTGTGGCACGAAACCACCGCCGAGGTGGTGGCCCGCGAACAGGCGCGGCGCGCCCAGGACGAATTGGCGCAGTGGTTTGAGCTCAGTGGCACCGGCATGCTGGTCTATGACGCCAGCGGTTTGATCGTGCGCTGCAACGCCGCGTTTGAAGCGCTGCTGGAACAGGTGCCCGAAGAACTGCAAGCCGCCACACCAGAGTTGCAGGCCCTGCTGGGCTGGCAGGCCGGCGTGCTGGCCCCGGCCCTGGCGCCCGGTGCACCGGCGCTGGACACCCAAGCCCTGGTGCCGATGCCCGACGGACGCCACCGCCGCCTGAGTGCGCGCCTGGTGTGCCACGCCAGCGAAGGCGGCGGACGTCGCGTGATGGCCGTGGTGCAAGACCGCAGCGCCGAAGACGCACGCGACCTGGCGCAGCTGGAAATGGGCATCTTGATGGACACCGCGAGCATCGGCGTCGCCACCTACGATCCCACCCGCGGCTGGCTGGCACCCGAGCCGCCGACGCCTTCACGCGCACCCGCACGCGCCGCCGTCAGCGGCCAGCCGCCGATGCCCGACAGGCGCGCTTGCGGCGCGTTGCTGGGCATCGGCCGTGAACTGGTCGAGGCTGCGTCGCTGCCCGAGTTCGAACGCCTGCAACGCGCGCTGCGCAGCGGTGAACGCACCGAAGTGCGCTACGCCGTGCGCCACCCCGAACTGGGGCCGCGCTGGCTGCTCACACGGGTGGAACCGGGCGCCTTGTCGGGCGGGCGCAGCACCACGTCGGTGGTCACGCTGGATGTCACAGACCAGGAACGTGCGCAGCGCCGCAACGACCAGTTGCTGCGCGAATTGACGACCATTCTGGACAGTTCCACCGCCGGCATTGCCTACCTGCGCGGGCCGGTGCTGGTGCGCTGCAACCGGCGCTTCGAGCGCATGCTGGGCTTCGAGGCCGGCGCTGCTGCAGGGGCCACGCTGGAAGAGATTTTCGCGCGCAGCATGGGCGCGCTGCAGGGTGCGGGCGAAGCCATGGCGGCGCTGCAAAGGCTGGGCGAAGGCGAGCCCTTCGAGGCCGAGCTGCCGCTGGCGCTGGGCGACGCACCGCCGCAGTGGTATTCGCTTTCCGTGCGCCGCGCGCAGATCGCAGGCGGGCAGCCCGAAGCGGTGGCCGTGCTCACCGACATCACGCGTTTGAAGAACCAGCAGGCCGAGCTGGAACAACTGCTGCGCGACCGCGAACTGATGTTCAGCCTGTCTGAAGTGGGCATCGTCTACCAGCGCGGTTCACGCATCGAACGCGCCAACCAGGCGATGGCCGGCTTGACCGGCTGGGCCAGCCCCGAACTGAGCACGCTGGACGCCGCAGAACTCTACGAAGACACGCGCGCTTGCGTCGACTTTGAAGCCCGCATTGCGCAGGCCCTGCGCGAACAAGGCCGCTTCAGCGGTGAACGCCGTTTGCGCCGCCGCGATGGCAGCCTGGTGTGGGTACAGGTGGCGGTGCGGCCGGTGGCCCAGGAGGCACCCGAAGCTGCCGTGATCTGCTCGTTCATCGATATCGACGAGCGCCGCCGCAGCCGCGAAACCCTGGCCGGCCAGGCCGAACGCACGCGCGCGGTGTTGAACTCCGTGCTGGTGGGCATCGTCACCGTGTCAGAGCAGGGCATCCAGTGGATGAACCGCTCGGCGCGGCGCATGTTTGCTGGCGAGCTGGCTGATTTTGTCGGCGAACCGATGAGCATCGTGGCCACACCGGAAGCCGACCACCCGCTGCGCCAGATGGACCAATTGCAGCGCCTGGAAGACGGCCAGACCGAGACTTTTGAGTGTCGCTTGAAGGCCCGCGATGGCCGTGAATTCTGGGTCGTCGGCAATGCCGTGCTGACGGCCCACGGCGCCGGCGGGCGCGAACTGACGATCGCGCTGCTGGACATCGAACGCCGCCGCCAGGCCGAAGTGCGCATCGCCCAGGCCCAGGCTTCGTTGCAGCGCGTGATCGAAACCGCGCCGCTGGCGATTGCGCTGTTCGACGCCCACACGCTGCGTGTGCAGCAGCTCAACCAGACCGCGGCCAGCTTCTTCGCGCAGCCACTGGCGGCGTTGCAAGGCGCCAGCCTGGACGACATCCAGCCGCCCGCCAAGGCCGCAGCGCTGCGCGAATGGCTGACACAGGCCGCTGCCGGTGGGCCTGCCCGCCAACATGAGTGGCGCGACGGCGGCAGCGAAAACGGCGAAGGCACCTTGCCCGGGGCGCGCGTCTGGGACTGCCGCATTGCCGCGCTCGACGAGCGGGGTGGCAGCGGTGACGATGGCGCCGGCAGCGGCACCCAACTGCTGCTGGTGGCCAGCGACGTGACAGAACAGCGGGTGGCAGAACGCGCGCGCCTGCAAGCTGCCATCGCGCAACGTGAAGTGCTGGTGCGCGAGGTGCACCACCGCATCAAGAACAACCTGCAAGGCGTGGCCGGCCTGCTGCAGCAGAACGTCGCCCGCCATCCTGAACTGGCCACCATCCTGAACGAAGCCGTCGGCCAGGTGCAGGCCATCGCGCAGGTCTACGGGCTTCAAGTCGGCGCCAGCGGGCCGCTGGTGGTGGCCAGTTTGCTGCGCGCGGTGGCGCAGTCGGTGCAGCGCACCTTCGGCCGCACCATCACCGTGGACGTGGTGGGCGACCCACCGCATCTGCTGCCCGAGGCCGAATCGATCCCGGTGGCGCTGACGCTCAACGAGTTGTTCACCAACGCCATCAAACACAGCCAGGGTGGTGACGTGCGCTGCCGCCTGCAGGTGCAGGGCGACACCGTGCTGGTGCGCATTGCCAGCACCGCGACGCTGCAAAGCGGCTTCGATTTCAAACAACTGCGCAGCGGTGTGTCCGGCCTGGGCCTGGTGCGCGCGCTGCTGCCACGCCGCAGCGCGACGATGGCCCTGGTGCAGGAAGGCGACGACGTGGTGGCCACGCTGGAGTTGCGCCCACCGGGGGTGCGCGTGCCGCTGCCCAATGCGCTGGGTGGCGCAGGCTGATACGCCACAATGCCGGGCATGAACGCAGCGGTGGCCACGGTAGCAAGCAATATTTGCAGCAAGGGCAGCAAAGGCAGGATCCTCGTCGTCGACGACGACAGGCTCGTGCTGGCCACCGTCACACACGGCCTGTCGCAGGCCGGCTATGAGGTCATAGACGCCGACAACGGTGACGACGCCATCCTGTTGGCGCGCGAGCATCGCCCCAGCCTGGCACTGCTGGACATCCGCATGGAAGGCAAAAGCGGCTTTGATGTAGCGCAAACGCTGCGCGACGCCTACGCCATCCCCTTCATGTTCCTGTCGGCCTTTGCCGACGAAGCCACGCGCCAGCAAGTCCAGGCCCTGGGCGCGATGGACTACCTGATAAAGCCGCTGGACGTGGGCCAGATCGTGCCGGCGGTGCAGGCCGCGTTTGCAAGGTTGGAGGCGCGGTCTGAGTCGCGCCCGGAAGGCCCAGTTGCAGCCCCACCGGACCGTGCAGCACCGCAGGCTGCGGTGGCGGCTGAAAGGACCTGGACCGACCCCGTAGCGCTGGCCGTGGGTGTCTTGATGCACCGCCATTCACTGCGGCGCGACCAGGCCTGGCAGCGGCTGCAACGTATGGCCGGCGAACAGCAATTGCCGGTGGCGGCGCAAGCGCAACGGCTGCTGGCCGCGGTGGAAGAGCTGGCGCGTTCGGCGCTCTGAATTCTTTCAGCCGGCCAAGGTGAAATAAAACGCCGCCCCGCGCCCGGGTTCAGCCTCGGCCCAGATCTCGCCGCCATGCCGGCGCACGATGCGCCGCACCGAAGCCAGACCGACGCCGTGGCCGGGGAATTCGCTGGCGCTGTGCAGGCGCTGGAAGAGGCCGAACAGACGGTCTGAAGATCGCATATCGAACCCCGCACCGTTGTCGCGCACCACATAGGCCAAGCGCCCGGCGTGCGGCACCGTGGCCAGCGAGATGCGGGCCTTGGCGCAGCGCGCACTGTATTTCCACGCATTGCCCAGCAGGTTTTCCAGCACCAGGCGCAGCAGCGTGGGGTCACCTTGGGTGGTCAGACCGGGTTCGATGTCGACTTCGGCCTCGCGTTCAGGGGCGCCGCGCCTGAGGTCGTCGATGACGTAGCCGGCCAGTTGCGACAGGTTCACCGGCTGCTGGGCCAGGGGTTGTGACGACAGGCGGGCCAGCGTCAGCAGCGCGTCGATCATCAGGTTCATGCGCGCGGCGGCGCCCAGCACGCGGTCGAGGTGGTCGTTGCCGACCCGGTCCAGCAGGCGGCCGTAGTCTTCCTTGACGATGCGCGTGAAACCTTCGACGACGCGTATCGGCGCCCGCAGGTCGTGCGACACGGTGACGCTGAAGTTGTCGCTTTCTGCGGGCAGGGTGCTTTGTGCGCCGTCGGCCGCTGCCGCGCCGGGCTGCGCCAGCGCCTGCACCAATACCAGCGTGCGCGGCCCGCCGGGCGGTGCTGCCACGGGCAGCAGGTGCCAGCCTTCGGCCACCGCCGCGGTAGCGGCTGCAAAAGCCGCCACCACGGCGGCAGGCAAACCTGGCAGGGCCTGCGGCATCGCCGCGCCGGCTGCAAGCTGCGGCCACATCGCCGCTGCGGCGGCGTTGAACTGCTGCAGCTGCCAGCCGTTGCCATGGCTTGATGCGGTCAGCGCCGGCCCGTGCTGCAGCGCCAGCAGCGCGGGCAGGGCGGCGGCACTGGCTTGGGCGGTGTCGGCCTTGTCGGTGGCTTCGGCGCTGCCCACAAAGCCGCAGAAGCGGCCGACATCGTCCTGCCGCGGCAGCGCGCGCAGCAGCCAGCCGCGGCTGCCGTCCAGCGGTTGCGGCAACTGCACGCGCAAACCGCCGAAGGCCTGCCGGGCCCGCAACTGGCCACGCAGCGCAGCGTCGTCGAACAAGGGGCCGGCATCACCCGGCGCCTGGCCCTCGCCTTGCCACAGCAGCGGCCGGTGCTGGTCATCGGTGCGCCAAGACCAGCCGCTTTGCAGCGCCGCCAGCTGGCGCGCTTCGGCGCGCGCCTCGCGCAACTGGCGTTCGATGGCCACGCGGGTGCGCAGCGCCCCCAGTGCGTAGCCCGCGCCGGCGGCCAACAATGCGGCCAACAACAGCGCAAGCAAAGCCCCGCCCGAACTCCAACCCCAAACTCGGGCGTCGGCAGCGTCGGGTGCCGTGCTGCAAGCGGCCAGCAACAAGGTCAACCAGGGCAGTGTGTGGCGCAGGGCCTGCAGTTTGGCCGCCATGCCGCCTTTCGCGGCAGGGGGTCGGCGGCCGTGGCACGATGCAAGCATGCGCAGAATTGTACGGAGCGCCCCGCAGCCGCCCTGGCTCAAGTTCGCGGCCCCGCCGCCGAAACACCTGTCCATGACCCACCCCTGCGGGCCCTCGGTGCTGTGCAAGCGGCGTCTGGTTGTGAACAAGAGCGCGATGTCTACTTTCAATTGCGGTGTGGCTGGCTTGACGCCCGGTGCGTGGCTGCGCATTCTGGCGCCATGCCCCCGTGTTTGCTTGACCGGCGCTGTACCACCGTGAGCCACGCGCCCGACATCCCCACCCCCGCGCCAGGCCCGGTGACGCTGGACGCGGGGGCACTGGCCCGCCTGCGTGAACTTGATCCCGACGGCCGCCACAAGGTGTTGCAGCGGGTGCTGACGGCCTTCGACACTTCGCTGTCACGCATGCTGGTGCAACTGGCCGCCGAACGCGAAGGCGGTGACGCCGACGTGGTGGTCGGCGTGGCCCACACTTTGAAGTCCAGCTCGGCCAGCGTGGGGGCGGCTGATCTGGCCCAGGCGTGTGCCGATGTTGAACGCCGTCTGCGGGCCGGCGCAGCGGGTTCGCTGCAGGCCGACATCGAGCGCTTGCTGATGGCCGGGCAAGCCGCTTTGGTGGCTGTTAAGGCTATGCTGTTGCCTTGAATCGCCACCCTTGATGACAGCACCCCATCCCTACGCCGACGCCAGCCACACGGGCCAGCCCGAGGTGCTGCTGGTCGACGACGATGAAGTCAATCTTTTGCTGACGGCGCTGGCCTTGCGCGAACGCGGCTTCAGCATCGTCGAAGCCAGCAGTGGCGAGCAGGCACTGGAACTGCTGCGCGACTGGAACCCCGACATCATCGTGCTGGACGCGATGATGCCCGGCCTGGACGGTTTCGATACCTGCCGCCGCTTGCGCCGCGCGCCCGGTTTTGAGAACGTGCCGGTGCTGATGCTCACCGGCCTGGAAGATGACGCTTCCATCACCCGCGCCTACCAGGCCGGCGCCACCGACTTCTTCGTCAAGTCCACCCAGTGGAGCCTGTTGGCCGGGCGCCTGCACTACCTGCTGCGCGCTTCACGCACCCGCATCGAGCTGGAACGCAGCAAGAGCAAGCTGGCGCGTGCGCAGGACCTGGCACGCATGGGCAGCTTTGACTGGCGGCGTGCCGAAGGCGGATTGCTGATGTCGCCCGAGGCGCTGCGCGTGTTCGGCTACGGCCCGCACGAGTTGGTCAGCCTGCGCATGCTGCTGCGCATGGTGCCGCAAGACGACCGCCGCGCATTCCTGCGCCTGCTGCACGAAGCCATGCGCCACGCTTCGGTGCTGGCCACCGATGTACCGATCGTGCTGTTCGATGGCCGCCAGCGCATCATCCACGCCGAAGCCGAGCCCGAGTTCAATGAACACGGCCACGGCTCGGGCTACACCGGCATCGTGCAAGACGTGACAGACCGCCGTGTCGCCGAAGACAAGATTCGCCAACTGGCCAACTTCGACGCGCTGACCGGTCTGCCCAACCGCCGCCAGCTCATCTGGCGTGCCGAGCGTGCGCTGGAACAGGCGCGGCGCATGAACCACCAGTGCGCGCTGCTGCTGATCGACCTCGACCGCTTCAAGATCATCAACGACACGCTGGGCCATGGCGCCGGTGACGAACTGCTGGTCGAAGTGGGCCGCCGTTTGCGTGCTTGTGTGCGCCACAGCGACCAGGTCATGGAAGGCCAGATCGAGACCGCCGGCGCCCGTTCACACCGCGCCCTGGAAGCCGTGGGCCGGCTGGGGGGCGATGAATTTGTCGCGCTGCTGCCCGAGGTGGCGGCCGATGAAGACGCAGAACGTGTCGCCCAGCGGGTGCTTGAATCGCTGCGCGAACCGATCTTCGTCAGCGGGCAAGAGTGTTTCGTCACCGCCAGTGTCGGCGTGGCCATCTTCCCGCGCGACGGCAATACGGTGGTCGATTTGCTGCGCAATTCCGATGTCGCGATGTATTCGGTCAAGGCCCAGGGCAAGAACAGTTCGGCCATTTACAGCCCGCAATTGGCCGGCCGTGGCCGTGAAAAGCTGGAACTGGAAACCGCGCTGCACAAGGCCATAGAACGCAATGAGTTGGTGCTGCATTACCAGCCGAAGATTGACGTACGCGCGGCCAAGATGGTGGGCGCCGAAGCGCTGATGCGCTGGCAACGCGGTGGCAAGCTGGTGCCGCCGCTGGACTTCATTCCGCTGGCCGAGGAAACCGGGCTCATCGTGCCGCTGTCTGAATGGGCCTTGCGTGAAGCCGCACGCCAGGCACGTTTGTGGCAGGAAGGTTTTGGCTTTGCCGATTCGATTGCGGTGAATTTACCCAGCCGTTTGTTTGAACGTACCGACCTGGTGGAACACATCCACCAGTGTGTAATTGCCAACAACGTGCCGCACCGCGTCATTCAATTGGAAATTACCGAAAGCAACCTGATGAAGGATTTGCAGAACGTCATTCCTTCGCTGCACAGGCTTAACGAGATCGGCGTTGAAATCTCCATCGACGACTTCGGCACCGGCTATTCCAGCCTGGCTTACCTGACGACGCTGCCGATTTCCGAATTGAAGATCGACCGCAGCTTTGTGCGTGACCTGGGCATCACGCCGCAGAGCAGTGCGGTGGTCACCGCCATCATCGCGCTGGCGCGTTCACTGGGCCTGCGTGTGATCGCCGAAGGCGTGGAAACACTGCGCCAGATGGAAGTGTTGCACCGCCTGGGCTGCGGCGTGATGCAAGGCTTTTTGTTTAGCCGCGCGGTACCGCCCGAAGACCTGCAGCGCTGGCTGGAACAGACCGTGCTGCCGCGCAAGGCACCGTGGATAGGCAGCGCCGGCGACAGCGAACACAGTGACCAACCCGGCCGCGCCAGCGGCGGGCGCCCCTACCGTTAGTGGACGCCATCAACACGGCCAAGCCGGCGGCTGCGCGTGCGGGTGCTGCGCCGCCGGCGTCGGTCGCAACGCTGGCCAAGGGCGCCTGGCGCCGGCTGGTGCAGACCCAGCTGGAACCCACGCCAGACAACTACGCCCGAGCCTATGCCGCAGAGGCCGGCGTCGCGGCGCCGGTGGCCGCGCCAAACCCTGCCGCTGCCGACCTGAAAATCCAGGGCCGGGCTTGGTCTGATCTGGTGGAAAAGCTGGCCCGCCAGCTTGACCGGGGCGGCAAGCAATGGACCGGCGCACGTCGCAAGGACAGTCTCAAACGCCTGCTGGAAGGCAGCCGCAGCGACCCGCAACGCGTGCTGCAACGCCTGCAGTCACTGCTCGCGGCCTGGGAAGCCGACACGCCAGCAGACCCCGCGCTGACCGGCATTGAAGAGCCGCCGATGGATGCCGCGCAACGGGTCGACACCGGCGCCTGGCCGCCGCTGGTGGCCAGCCTGCAAAGCACCGTGCGCGCCGCCTTGCCGGCCGATGTGCCGCAGGCCGCCGCGCTGGCGCTTGCGTTGGCCGCGCGCGCCGACGCCGTGGCTGCCGACGGTGCCACGCCAGAACACGCCGCGGCCATTGAAGTGCTGTGCCAGCAGGCGCGGCGTTTGTTCGGACAGCGCCACCACCTCATCGACGAATTGGGCAAACTCTGCCGTGAGCTGGCGGCTGGCCTGGCCGAGGTGGCCGAAGACGGTGGCTGGGTCCAAGGCCAGTGCGAAAGTCTGCAAACCACACTCGGCGATGCAGGCGACTACAGCGTGCGCGGCCTGCGCGCCGCCGCTGCTCTGTTGGCCGAAACGCGACAGCAGCAGCAGGCACTGCGCGGTGAACGCCAGGCTGCGCGTGAAGCCTTGAAGCAGCTCATCCGCCACATGCTGCAAGAGGTGGGTGAACTGGGCGACACCGCCAGCCGCTTCCAGCAGGCGACGGCGCTGCGCGCACAGACCATCGAGCAAGCCGACTCGCTGGAAAGCCTGGCTGCGGTGGTCAATCTGCTGTTGCAAGACACGCGCACGGTAGAGGCCGCAGCGGCGCAATCACAGCACCGGCTGCGGGCCGACCACGGCCACGCCAGCGCGCTTGAGGTCAAGGTGCGCGAACTCGAAAGCGAGCTGCTGCGCCTGTCTGAAGAAGTCTCCACCGACGCCTTGACGCAGGTCGCCAACCGGCGCGGGTTGGTGCAGGTTTTTGAAGTCGAACGCGCCCGCAGCGAACGTCAACAAGCACAAGGCGGTGCGGGCTTGGCAGTCGGTTTGATAGACGTCGACAACTTCAAGAAACTCAACGACACACTGGGCCACGCGGCCGGTGATGTGGCGCTGAAAACGCTGGCCGCCGCGGTGCGTGAACGCTTGCGCCCGGTTGACCACCTGGCGCGTTTTGGCGGCGAAGAATTCGTCGTCTTGCTGCCTGGCGTTGCCGTGGCCGAAGCCCAGCTGTTGCTGACGCGGCTGCAGCGCGCACTGAGCGAAGCGCTGTTTTTGCACGATGGCCGCGAAGTCTTTGTGACATTTTCCGCCGGTGTTTCAGACTGGCGCCGCGGCGAAGCACTGCAGACGACGCTGGAACGTGCCGACGAAGCGCTCTACGAAGCCAAGCGCAGCGGCAAGAACCGCACCTGCATCGGTTGAGGGCTGCGGCCGCGCGGGCCGCGCCAGGCATCACACATTGGACGCCTTTGGTCACACGGCCGTCTCAAGCCCGCCCTACATTCGGCCGAAACCCTGGCACCACGTTGTCTGGGCCACCGTCTTTGCCGCGCCAGGCCCGGGGCCCAAACACCCGACCATGAACCACCCAAGCCCCTTGTCCATCAGCCGTTTGTTCAAAGGCGCACGCACCGCGGTGGCGGCGTTTTTCAAGCACGACCTGGCGCTCAAGCGTGCCGACGACGGTGTTCACATCGTGCTGCGCGAGCGTGCGGCCCCAGCGGGCAAGCCGGCCAAGCCGGCCAAGCCGGCCAGCCGGCAAGCCGTCACCGCGCAGCGTGAACGGCAGGAACTGGCGCTGATGCGCAGCCAGCTGGCGGCGCTGCTGGCCGAGATGCCCGAGACCCGCGAGACGCTGCGCCACCTCGTTTTTGTTGAACAAGCGCTGGCCAAACGCGGCCTGCGCGCACTCCACAAGCTGCCGCTGGACGTCTTGCAACGCGCGCTGGAACAGCTCGAAGGGCTGGTCACCAACTGGTCGCCGGTGGGCCTGGCCAGCCTGCGCAGCAAGATGGCCGTGGCCATCATCGACCGCGAACACATGGACCCCGACGCCGAGGCCGACGCCTACCGCACCGCCGCCGTGCTGGACACCATGCCGGTGCCGCTGGCGGTAGAGCTGTCAGACCGTTCTGACGACGAAGCGCTGGCCGCGGCCTATGCAGCGCTGGGCAACGTGGCACCGACCGGCGTTGAAATGCACACCGAGCTGGGTTCGCCCTCCGCACGGGCGGTGTCGCGCGATGTCGCCAGAGAGGTGGCCCGCGACGGGGCCCAGCCGCAGACGCGCAGCGGCATGCCGTCGGCAGACATCCAGTTGCGCGAACTGCAAAGCTGAGGCGCTGTGTTGCGAGGGCTGTTTTGCGGCGCTGTCCTGCGCCGCTTTCCTGCGCCAGATGTTCAGCCCACCGCGCGCTGCAACGTCAGCACCAGGTCCACCCCGCCGGGCACGTTGAACGCCTGCACCGTGCCACTCATTTTGGCCATGTAGGTGCGCGCCACGAACAGGCCCTGGCCGCGCTGGCTTTCCACCGCGGCCTCGGGTTGCGCCGGCCCCGACACGCCGTATTCGAAGATGCTTTCCAGCAGCGCGGGCGCTATCGCATCGCCTTCGTTGTGCACATGCACCTGCACCTGCGCACCGTCGGCCAGCAGCGCCACGCGGATGGGCGTGCCGGCGTGGCGATGGCGGTCGGCGTTGCGCAGCAGGTGGCTGACCACGTCTTCCAGCGCGTATTCGTCGGCACGCACGGGCACCGGCTGGACCGTCGCAGCACCTTCGTAGACCACGCCTTGAATGCCGATGTAGGGCGCGTTGCCGGCGACCAGGCGCAAGAAGGCGTCCAGATCGACGACCTGCAACGACAACTGCGTGGCCGCAAAAGCCTCGCTCGGTGAAGCCTGGCCGTAGAGCACGCGCACGGCCTGCTGCATGCGGGTGATGTAGCGCTGCGCGGGGTCGCCAGGCTGGCCGTGCAGCACCATCAGGGACTGCAGCGGCGACATGATCTCGTGGCCCACCGCGTGCCAGGTGTCTTTCTCTTGCTGGGCGCGTATCTGTTCGCGCCGCACGTCGTCGTTGACGCGTTGCAGCAGGTCTTTCAGGCCCTGGGCCAGCACGCCCAACTCATCGCTGCCACCCAGGTCGCTGAGGTCCAGGGTGTCGAGCTTGCTGATGTCGGAGCCCGGGCCCATGCCGGCCGCGCGCACGCCGGTAGACACCGCGGCGGCGCGCCGCGTCAGCAGTGTCACGCGGCGGATGATGCGCACCTCGATGGCCAGCCAGGTGACAAGCACCGCGGCCAGCATCGCGCCCACAAACCACGACAAACGTGTGGCCACAGCGGCCAGGCGCTGGTTGACGGAACGCACGTCGCCGGCCAGCCGCAATTCGTAGCGGCCGAGCGGCGTCTGCAGTGTTTCCTTCGCTTCAAGCGGTGCATCAAAACCTTCCGCGGGCAGGCTGCGTATCAGCTGCGCCAACCACGGCGCGGTGGGCTCGCCGGTGCTGCCTGGGCCGGCCGCGCCGCGCAGCGACAACAGGTCTTGGCTGGCGCCAGCGCGGCGCACCGTCAAGGTCTCACCAGGGCCCAGCAGGTCGCGCAAGTCGGCGAGCGAAAAGGGCAGCGTGGCGCCTGGGGTCTGACTGTCAAAAAGCACGGCACCACCGTCTGGCGGCAGCACCCGCATTTGCAGCGTCATCGCGGCCAGATCGGCGGGCGGCCACACCGGGTGGCCCGCCGCCAGCGCTTCACGAAAGGGCTCGACAGGTAGCCGCAGCGACAAGAAGGTGGGCCGTATGCAAGGCGCCAGCGCGGCGCCGGGTTCGGCCTCGGGGCAGCGGCCTTCCTGCCACAGCCAACCGCGGAAATCACGCTGCGCACGGGTGCCCGCAGGCACCAGGGTGACGCCGCTCAAACCTTCCATGCCGGTGAGCCTGCCGCGGCCGTCGGCGGCCACTTCATAAGGCGCCAGCCAGTGCCAGACCTGGCCGCGGTAGGCGACGTCGATCTCGACCCGGTGGGCATGGCCCAATTCGCGCTCACCGGGTTTGTGCGCCACCCAGGGTGTCGACAAAAACTGCGCCACCACATAGACAAAACCACCGGCATAGGGGTTGCTGCCGACGGCCACGCACAGCGTCGCACCGCTCGGATACTGCAGCGCGCAGCCGGCCATCTCCACCGCTTGACGGGCCTTGGCGCGGTCGTCGAAATCGATGGCTGAAAAGGGCAGCAGCAGCGGCCGTGGCGGCAGTGCAGGCGATGCGGCGGCGCCCGGGTTCAGCAGCGCCAACTGGCCCGTCGGGTGGCGCAGCCGCGCGGCGGCTTGGGCGGCGTTCTTGGCCAGGCCGTCGGCATAGCCGCGCAGGCCGCGCTGTTTTTCATCGACCAGCACACCCAGCGCCAGCGCCAGCGTGGCGAGCGCCAGGAGTGCAAAAGCGCCGCGGAAAAACACGCGCAGCCGCAGCGGCACGCGGGTGGGCAGGCGGAACTTCAAGCCTGTGAGCGCGACCACCGAAAGCCGCGCATGGGCACGTTTTCTATGCTGTCGAAGCTGCCGTCCAGTTCGCGGAAAGCCTCGCGGATGGTGCTGACATGCTTGCGGATGTTGTCGCGGTTGCGCCCGCTCTTGACGACCGCGTACAGCTCCTCATAAGACACGATCTCGCCGGCGCGCTGGTGCAGCGCCAAGAGGATGCGCTGGGCTGTCAAAGGCAGGTTCACACGCTGGCCGCGCCACAGCGGTGCGGCCTGGCGCAGTGGGTCCAGGCTCAGCACAGGCCCGGCCGCCGGAGCGCTGTTGGGGGGCGTGGCGCTGCGCAGGATTTCCAGAAAAGTGTCGGTGAAATCGGCTTCCTCGAAGGTCGTTTTCTGCAGATAGTCCCAGGCGTCCAGGGCTTTCATGATGCTGCGGTAAAGGGCCGCCGGCATCGCCGACACGACCAGCACCGGGGTGCCGGCGCGCTGCTTGTTGATGGCATTGATGAGCGCCACGCCGGCATGGCGTTCACGGCCCAGTTCGATGTCCAGCACCACAGCGGCGTAGTGCTCGCGGGCCAGCGCGGCTTCGGCATCGTCACGCGTAAACCACTGGTGCACCACCAGGCCAGCGCGCGCGGCTTCTATCCAGCCCTTGAGCTGGTTGCTGGTGGGCAGATCGTCTTCAATCACCGCGATCAATTGGGCCATCGTCATCTGCCGATTATTCATGCGGCCCCACTGCCTTCGGTGTGAGTGTTTCTTCCGCAGCTGGGGCCGAAGCTGTACGCGGGGTGGCTTGGTTGCTCCGCGCCGGCTTTGAAGAATGGGCACACCAACCACCCCACGACGACCCAGAGACGGAGCCCTGAAATGAAACAACGCCTGACCGCCATTGCCGCCGCCTTCAAACAAGGTTTGCAACGCCTGCGGCGGGTCAACCCGCTGCAAGCGCTGGCCCCGCTGCAAGCCCTGCCGCGGCCCGCGCTGCCGTCGTGGCCAGTGCTGGCCAGCGTGGCCACTGCCGTGCTGGCCGCCTGGGCCTTGGTTCAGCACCCGCCGATGCAAAGCCTGGCGCCCGGTGAAGTGGCGGTGCGCAGCAACCAGATGACCGGCAGCAGCAGCGAGTTTCGCGACGGCACGGTGTGGGTGCTGCCGGCGCTGCACAGCCTGCGCCGCCTGACGCTGCGCGACCAGCTCTACCGCCCCACCGCCGGCCGCCTGGCCGACGGGCCCGCACCCTTCCAGTCGATGGAAGGTCTGTCGCTGGGTGTGGACCTGGCGGTGCGTTATGCGCTGGACCCGGCACGCATCGCCAGCCTGGCGCGCACGCTGCCGGTGGAGATTGGCGCCGAGGTCGTCGAACCCGCGGTGCAGGGTGTCATCTACAAGGTCTTCACGCGCTACACGGTGCGCGAAATCTTTGCCACCAAACGCGCCGAAATCCAGCAGGCCCTGGAAGCCGAACTGCGGGGCAAGCTGGCGGCCGACGGCATCGTGCTGAAGGGCGTGCAAATCGGCAAGGTTGACCTGCCGGCCGAGTACCGCCACGGCATGGAGCGGCTGCTGGCCGAAGAACTGGCCAGCGAGAAGATGCAGTACACGCTGGTGCTGAAGGCCAAGCAGGTGCAGCAAAGCGAGCTCGAAGCGCAGGCCGACAAGGTCCACCGCGAGATTGGCGCAGCGGCAGCGGCGCGCGAACAGATCATCGCCGCGCAGGCCCAGGAAGAAGCCATGCGCCATGTGCTGCCCTTCAAGCAAAAGCAGATCGAGCAGCGCGGGCTCGAAGCCGAGGCCGACAAGGTGGCGCGCATCAAGGCCGCAGAAGGTGCTGCGCAGTCACGCCGCATCGAAGCCGCGGGTGAGGCCGATTCACGCCAGAAACTGGCCGACGCCGAGGCCTACCGCATCGACCGCGTCGGCCGCATCAGCGCCGAACAGATGGCGCGTGAAGGCGTACTGTTAAGCCGCCACCCGCTGCTGATTCAGAAGACCGTGGCCGACAAGTTGTCAGACAAGATCCAGGTCATCATCGCGCCGCCCGGCACCGATGGCCGCTTCATCGCCGCTGGCCTGCTGGGTGGCGCGGCGCCCGAAGCTCCTGCACCGCAGGCGCCCGTGGCCCAGCCGCAAGCGGAGCGCGAGTGATGCTGGCCGCTGTGATTGCCACTGCAGCGTTAGGCCTGGCCATCGTGACCCAAGACCAGACCCCGCTGCGCGCCGCGCCCACCAGCCCGACCACCACGCAGGCCCTGCTGTGGCCGGGTGATGTGGTGGAAGTGCGCGGTGAACGGCTGGACCACTTGCAGGTCTACGACCACCAGCGTGAGCGTGGCGGCTTTGTGCGTGCCACGCAACTGCGCCCGCTGGGCCTGCAAGAGGCCGACGCACCGGCGCTGCTGGCCGTGCTGCGCTTCTTGCGCGACACGCCAGGTGCCGAGCCGCTGGGCCTGGCCTACGCCGCGGCCTACCTGAAAGCCGCACCCGCCAGCGCCATCAACGCCGAGCCTTTTGACGCTTTGGGCGGCATGGCCGAGCGGCTGGCGCGGCGCGCTTCTTCACGCAGCGGCAACGGCAGTGAAACGGTGGCCGCGCACCTGGAAGTGGCGGCGCGCCATGGCGTGAAATTCAGCAGCTTCGAGCGCGATGGTGCGATGCAACTCTGCTACGACGGCGAGGCCTTCCGCCGCGTGCTGGCCTTGCCGGCGCAAGCCGAGCAGATGGCGCGCGCGGTGCTGGCCTTGACGCGCCATGACTGCATCGACCCACAACTGCCGGCAAGCCAGAAACAGCAGCTCGACCGCTGGCGCGCCGAGGTGCTGGAACGCGTGACGCCGGCCATCACCACGGCACTGAGCGAGCCCACGCGCAACCGGCTGCGCTTGCGGCGTGCCGGGGTGTGGTCGGCGCTGGCCTTTGTGCAGGCGCGCAGTGGCGCGGCAGGCGTGGGCGCAGCGCAGGCATCGGAACGCCGCGCGCTTGCCGAGCTGGCAGCTATCAACAAAAGTGAGTTGACAGACGACGACCAGGCCGACTATGCGCAAGCGGCCGTGCGCGTGGGCGCCGCGCGCTGGGCGGCCGAGCCTGCCCCGGCGCCGGCCACGCCGGCCACGGCATCCGCGGCAGGCCGCGTCGCCGTGCATACGCAGCCTGGCGAGCCCGGGCAGACCTGCGTGTTGCTGACCGATGCCAGCCACAGCCCGAAAACGCCGCCGCAAACGACGTCGCAAGCGCAGCCGCAAGCGTCACTGCAAACGTCACTGCAAACGCCACTGCTGCGCCGCTGCACCTATGCCAGCGTGTGGCCCGCGTCAGCGCGACTTTCGCCCGACGGGCGCACGCTGGTGCTGGCCGTGCAGCCGCTGGAAAGCTGGCTGGAATTGTGGGTTTTCCGTACCAGCGCCACGGGCTGGCAACTGGACGTGCTGCCGCCCGCGGCCACCAACCCCGGCCTGGGCTATGTTGAATTTGCCGGCTGGGTGGCGGGCACAGCGCAGATGCTGCTGGCCCGCGAAGCGCGCGTCGAAGGCCGCATGCGCCGCAGCTTCGAGCTGCTGGACCTGGACACCTTGAACGTCACCCGCCAGGCCACAGCGCCGCAGTCGCTGACGCCGTTTTACCGCTGGCAAGACGCGCTGTGGAAGCAGCAAACGGTGAGCCTGCGTTGACGGGCCAGCGCGCGGTGCATCAGTCGGCGCAGCTGACCACCACGCGAACCAACGCGCCCCCGTTGTCGATCGCGGGCTTGAGCGTTCAACATCAAGGCGGCGGGATGTTCGGCACGGTGGGCACGTTGACGCCGCCATGCCCCTGCAGCAGGCCCTGGTGGGCGGGTGCCAGGAACGGGAACCGCGGCAAGAAATCCTTGTCGTTGACCTCGGTGCCCTTGGCCAGGCCAGCGGCCGGGTTGCCGGCGACGATCAGGCTGATCAGCACGCTGTTGACGTTGACCTGATGGCGGTTCGGCGCGGTGCCCCCGCCGAGGCGCCGGCCGTTCGGAAAACTGGAGTTGACCGCGGCGTCGAGCGTGATGACATCGCCAGTAAAGCCATCAGCGACGGGGATAGGCCGACCGAGGTTGATGACATTGATGATGTCGGTGCGCGGGCCTTTCAGCGTCGCCACCGTCGCCGGAGGCACGCCCAGCGCGCGGTAGATGCCGAGCGCGTCGGCATCGCGCACCAGCACCGGGTACAGGATATCGGCGCCGAAGTTGGTCACGTCGTTGAGCGGGCTGCTGCGCAGGTAGAGCGTCTGGCGCTGCGTGCCGACCAGGCCGGCGTTGAACAGCGGCAGCGCGTTGCGGCCCACCTGCACGTAGTCGCCCGAACCGCGCAGGCCGGTGATGATGTTGCTGACATCCACGGTCTGCGTTTGCTGACGCATGATCTTGGTGTGCACGCGCAGCAGGCTGTCGGTCGAGCCCGCCTGCAGGATGCCGTTGTGCGGGATGCCGTTGGGGAAGATGTCGGTGATCGGCACCTCGAGCGCGATCGAGAAAATGTTGAACCCGGTGAACACATCCTTGCCCGGCGGACGGCGCGCCCCAGGAATGCCGCCGAGGTCGTCGCGGTTCAGGTTGACGAGGTCGAAGATGCCCTTTTCGTCGAGCTGGTAAGGGTCGTCGAACTGGCCGGCGATGATGCGCCCGCCATTGCTCAGCGGCTGGATGTAGGTGTCGACAAAGGGCTGGTCGTAGAGGCCGACCTCGCGGCTCGCCGGGTTGCCGGATTCGTAGCCGGCAAACGCGCCCAGTCCATAGACGAGCCTGTCGGTCTGCGGGCCATGGTTGTTGGGCAGCACCCTGAGGTCCGTGCCGATGACCTTGGGCCGCGCTGTCCTGTCGCCCAGATCGGTGGTGGGGTTGCCCGTGCTCTGGATGCGCGTGACCGTCATGGTCTCGGTACCGCCGGTGAGTTGCCACAGCAACTCGTTGCCACCGCCCAGCGGGTCCGTCGGACTCGGCGCAGCCTCGGGCACCAGCGTATTGGTGAATTCGACGCGGTAGATGACGCGCGAGTTGAGGCTTTCACCGATGCCGATGTGGAACTCGTAGCGATAGCCATTGCAGGCCCGCAGCCCCTGATTGCCCTGCCCGGGTTCATGCAGCGGGTTGAAATCCATGATCAGGTACAGCTTGTCGTGCAGGCCGTCAGAGACCCAGGCAAACGTGTCGGTGTTGTCGGCGCAAGGCTCATTCAGAATGGCCAGCGCCTCACGGTGACTGGAGGCTTGCGCAGTCGCCGCCAGCGCTGCGAAAAGCGTCATGCCGACCCATCGTTTCCAAGGATGATTCATGTCTCACTCCATATGTGGGCCGACATTGAACGCGATCTAAATCGGCTGTTGACTCGGCGTCGCATCACCGAGAAATATTCTTGCCGTTGCCGATATCTATGGCGACGACAGGGGTGGGGAAACCCGACCCACGATCGGGGGGCTGCCGGTCATGCAGGCGACGAAGAGCGCGCACGGCGCCGAGGCTGAAGACCGACGCGCAGAACACGCGTCGAAGGCCGCCCGCGCGGCAGTCGCTGAAGGCGTTTTAGCGTTGCCAAGACGCGCTGTGGCAGCAGCAAACGGTGCGCCTGCGTTGAGGGTCGATCAAGCTCGCCTTACCACGGCCAGTACGGCGGGAATACACGGGCCACTCATATCGGGGGGTTGCGAGGCCAGCGGCTTGGTTCGAGACTGCACCGTTACACGACAAACGGGCGCGCCGTTGATTCACGCACCCGATCAAAACTTTCCACACTAGAGGATTTCGCATGATTTCAAAGTCGTTTCT
>JANMJI010000362.1:0-19677 GCA_031371275.1 Betaproteobacteria bacterium | reverse complement strand
GGCCAGCACGCCGGCGCTGCTGTAGGCGCTGCGGCAGTCGGCCTTGGCGGCTTTCTGGATGGCGCGGCCCAGCTTCTCATCGACCTCGGGCGGACGCGGCAACAGCGGCAACGCACCCGGTGAACTGAAGCGCGACAGCTCACCCCCACGCGGGCGCGCCAGTTGCAGGTTCAGCCGCGCTGGCGCGCTGGCGGCGGCGGCCGGCGGGCGCGCCACATCCTGGCCCACCTGGCTGCCTGCATCGGGGGCGCCGGGCAATGTGGAAGGCGGGGCGGCTACCGCGGCAGTGGGCGCTGCACCCAGGGCCGGCAGGCTGGGCAGCGAAGGCAGTGCCGGTGCGGCGGCGGCCAAGGGCTGGCGCGGCAAAGCCGCGGCGGGCGCCGCCGGGCTGGGTGCCGGCGCTGCGGCGAGGCGGCGGGGTGTGGGTTCGGCGGCGGGGGTCTCGGGCATTGCAGCCACGGTCGGGGCCGCCAGGGCGGACGCAGGCGGGGCCACCAGTTCGGGCATCTTCAGGGCCGCCGCGGGTGGCAGCGCGGGTGGCAGTGAGGTTTGCAGCGCGGGTTGCAGCGCGACAGGCGGCGCCTGCGGCAACACGCGCGGCAGCGGCGCGCTGTCGCGCACGGGCGCCGGTTCTCGCCAGCGTGACGACGACAGGCTGCGTTCGGCCAGGGGCGGCGCGGGCGCTGCTGCGGCAGGGGCCGGCACCGGCGTGGGCGCAGGGGCGGCCAGTGCCAGGGCGGGCGCCAGCGCCGGCAATGCGGCAGCGCCAGCAGGCAGGGGCAGAGGCAGGGGCAGCGCCGCTGCAGGCGCCGTCAAGGGCAGTGCCGCCACCGGCGGCGCAGGCGCCGCGGTGGTGGCGGTGGGGATAGTGGCGGTGGTGCTGGCAGCGGTGGTACTGGCGCTGCTCGGGGCGGTGCTGAGCAATGGCGGCGGGGTGGTCCGTTCTTCCACCACCCGCCCGGGCGGCGGCAGCGGTACTGGTACCGGCGGGTCGGCGGCAGGGGCCGCGGTGGCCGCCCACGCGCCCCATTGCGCGGCGCCGGGCTCGGGTGGGGCCAGGGGCGCGGTGGCCTCACGCACGGCGCCGCCCCAGCGTGGCAGCGTGGCTGCGCCGGCCGGGCCTGTCGGTGAGATCGGCAACGGTGGCGGGGCCAAAGCGGCCACCGCCGCGGTTTCAGGGCGGCGCAATGTCACGTTCACCGCACCCCACACGCCTTCGCCCTGGCGCGCCGTGCCGCCTGGCGCATTGCCCAGCAACAGCACCAGCCAGACATGCAGCAGCAGCGCCAGCAGCAGGCAACGGGCCAGCACCGGCGGCGGCGTGGGCCGGGCTTGCCGCAGGGCGTGGCGCTGAACTGGCGCGGGCCCGGAAATCGGCCGCAAAGTCGGCCGCAAAGTCGGCCAGAAAATCGGCCAGGACATCGGTCGGGCAATTGACCAGGAAAGGGGCAAGACCAGGGTGTTCAAGGTGGCTTGGGCGAACAGCAGGTGAATCGCCCTGCGACCTTCGCAGGCGGGCCGCGGGCTGTCAACCGAGCTAAAGCCCGAACAGAGGCTGAAAACGCCGGCTGTTCCGCGGCTGTACCGCGCCTGTTGCGCGCCTGTTCCGCGTTCTTCACGGCGCTCGGTTCTAATCGGCGCTGCCCCCAGCCGGCCCCAACCACAACACCCCCGCATGAACCAGCCAGCCCCGCCCAATCAGCACATCCCCGTGGCGGCCGACACCGGCAAACCCCACCATCTGGCGCCTTCAGCGCCCACCCGCTGCGACCAGACCGAAGCCTGGGCTGCGCTCAAAGGCCACTTCGAGGCCCACGGCCGCGGGCTGGATCTGCGCGAAGCCTTTGCCCGCGACCCCGGCCGCTTCAAGCACTTCAGCTTCGACGCGCCGGAGGTCTTTGCAGACCTCAGCAAGAACCTCATCGACACCGCCGCGCTGCACTTCTTGCTCGACCTGGCGCGTGAATGCGGCCTGCCCGCGCAACGCGACGCGATGCTGCGCGGCGAACCTGTCAACACTACCGAGGGCCGCGCGGTGCTGCACACAGCGCTGCGTGCGCCGCCCGGGGCGGGGCCCTTCAGTGCCGACGTGCACGGCGTGCTGGACGCCATGCTGGCCTACGCCGACAACATCCGCGCCCACACCGGCTACACCGACATCGTCAACATCGGCATCGGCGGCAGCGACCTGGGCCCGCAGATGGTGGTGCGCGCGCTGGACGCGTATGGCCACCCGGGCCAGCGCCTGCACTTCGTCAGCAATGTCGATGGCCACGACCTGGCGCCTTTGCTGAAGCGCCTGGACGCGAAGAAGACGCTGTTCATCGTTGCCAGCAAGACCTTCACAACGCAGGAAACCATGGCCAACGCGCACGCCGCGCGCGACTGGTTCTTGAGCCAGGGCGGCCACGCCATCGAACGCCACTTCGCGGCCACCACCACCAACGTGGCCGCGGCGGCCGACTTCGGCATCACCACCACCTTTGGCTTCTGGGACTGGGTCGGCGGGCGCTATTCACTGTGGAGCGCCATCGGCCTGCCGATTGCGATTGCCATCGGCAGCGAAAATTTCCGCGCACTGCTGGCCGGCGCGCACGCCATGGACCAGCACTTTGCACACGCGCCGTTGGCCAGCAATCTGCCGGTGCTGCTGGGTTTGCTGGACGTCTGGTATCGCAACTTCCACGGCTTTGCCAGCCGCAGCGTGGCGCCCTACCACCAGGGCCTGGCGCGGCTGCCGGCCTATTTGCAGCAGCTGGAAATGGAAAGCAATGGCAAGCGCGTGGACCTGCAAGGCCGCGCCCTGCCCTATGCCACCAGCCCGGTGGTGTGGGGCGAGGCCGGCACCAACGGCCAGCACGCCTACTTCCAGATGCTGCACCAGGGCACGGATGTCATTCCGGTCGAGTTCATCGCCGTCAAGACCCCGGCACACGCGCTGGCCCAGCAGCACCGCATGCTGCTGGCCAACTGCCTGGCGCAAAGCCAGGCCCTGATGCTGGGCAAGACGGCGGCGCAGGCGGCACTGGAAAAAGCGCCCACAGCATCGGTATCCCTAACACCCGAAGTGCTTGCACAGCAACGCAGCTTTCCAGGTAACCGGCCAAGCACCACGGTGGTTCTGCAAGCACTCACGCCACGCTCTCTGGGCGCGTTGATTGCACTCTACGAACACCGCGTGTTCACGGCCGGCGCGCTGTGGGGCATCAACAGCTTCGACCAATGGGGGGTGGAACTGGGCAAGGCCTTGTGCAGCGCGCTGCTGCCGCGCTTCGGTGACACCGACACGCAGGGCCTGGACGCTTCCACCGCCGGGCTGCTGGCGCGTTTGCAGGCATGAACCTGGTCTTTGACTTTGCTGGCGTGCTGTTCTCCTGGCAGCCGGCGCAAATGCTGCAACGCGAACTGCCGCAGATCGCGCCCGACGCCGAACGCGCGGCGTTCTGGGTGGCGCAGATCTTCCAGTCCTACGGCGGCGACTGGGGCGATTTCGACCGCGGCACCGTCAGCGTGCCCGACCTGGTGCAACGCATCGCCAAACGCACAGGCTTGAGCACGGCCGACGTGCAGCGCGTGGTCGACAGCGTGCCGCGCGAACTGCAACCCGTCGCCGAAACCGTGGCCTTGCTGCGGCGCTTGCGCGACGCTGGCCATGCGCTGTACTACCTGTCGAACATGCCCGCGCCCTACGCCACGCAGCTGGAACAGACGAACGAATTTCTAAGCTGGTTCAGGGACGGCGTGTTCTCAGCCCGCGTCCACCACAACAAGCCCGAGCCGGCCATCTTCGACATCGCGGCGCAGCGCTTCGGCCATGCGCCGGCTTCGTTGCTGTTCCTGGACGACCACCTGCCCAACGTCGTCGCGGCACGCCAGCAGGGCTGGCAAGCGCTGCACTTCAAGAACGCGGCCCAGGCGGCCGGCGATTTGATGCCGCTGCTGTAGAAAGCCGCGCAGGGGCCCGGCAGCAGCCCCCGGTTCGGGGGCCACGGGGGGGGCTTGTTGAGCGGCGGTTTTTGCGCTGCTTGGTGTTGCAGTTCACTTCCTGAAGGATGCCCCCACGCGCCACCCTGCCCTGCTGGTGGCCCCGTTGCTGTTGCTGTCTGCGGCCGTGGCCTGGGCGCAAACAACATTCATCGACAGCGACCGCACGCTGGCTGGCGGCCACCTGCTGAACGCTGGCTACGGCACGCTGTTCATCGGCCAGAACGCCAGTGGCAGGTCGTCAATGGTGTGGACGCAGACACCGTTGCCGGGGCCAGCGTTTTCGGCTACCTGTATGGCACCTCGGACAGCAAGACCACGGTCACGTGCGCGGCTCCACAGCGCCGACCAACGGCGGCGGCTTCAGCGCTGTGCACGTCAGCCAGACGGCGCAGGTACGGCTGGCCGGCAACGTGACCTTTGGCGTCGCCGCCATCAGCAACAACGCCAGCGCCATGGTGAATGCCGGGCGCATCCAGTCCTGCAACGGCATCACCGCGCTGGATGTGTAGGGCGCGGGCACGGTGCTGACACTGAATGGCGGCCTGACCACCGGCGCGGTGCGCACCGCCGACGGCGGCATCGCGCGCCTGAACGGCGGCGACTGCGCCACGTTGCATGCCCTGAGCGGCAGCTTCGAAGTCGCCGGTCTGCGCCCCAGTGGCGCGAAACTGGTGGCCTTGAACCGCAATGGTGGCGTCGGCCTGCATGCTGCTGGGCCTGGCGGTGTTCGGCGCCAGCGCCTGGCGGCGCCAGCAGCAGGCACGCTGACCGGCTCAGTCGGTGTAGCCCGGCGGCGGCTGTTCACCGTCGCTGATCCACGCTTCCAGCAGCGTGTAGGCCACCGCCAGCACCAGCGGGCCGACAAAAATGCCGACCAGGCCGAAAGCCAGCAGGCCGCCGATGACGCCGCAGAAGATCAGCAGCAAGGGCAGGTCGGCGCCCAGCCGGATGAGCACAGGGCGCAGCACGTTGTCGAGCGTCGCCACCACCACCGCCACGACGACGAGGAAGATGCCCCAGGCGGTTTCGCCGCTCCAGAACAGCCATACCGCAGCCGGCAGCAACACCGGCACCGGGCCTATTTGTGCGATGCACAGCATGAACATCAACGCCGTCAGCAGCCCGGCAAAAGGCACGCCGGCGACCGCCAGCCCGAGACCACCCAGCAAAGCCTGCACCACCGCCGTCACGCCCACGCCCAGCGCCACACCGCGGATGGCGCCCCCGGCCAGGGCGACCACGCCTTCACCGCGTTCACCGCCCAGCCGCCTGGCAAAACGCCGCACCAGCGAAGCCGCTTCTTCGCCATAGGCGTACATCACACCGGCGATCAACACCGTGACCAGAAACTGCAGCAGCAAGAAGCCGACGCTGCCCACCTGGGCCACGAACCAGCGCGTCAGATCGCCCGCATAGGGGGTGAGCTTGGGCAGCAGGTCGCGCACGCCCAGCGCGGTGGCCTGGTCCCAGGCGCGTTCCAGCACGCCACCGACCATCGGCAACTGCACCAGCCAGGCCGGCGGCTTCTCAGGCAGGTGGAAGGCCGCGGCCAGCTTGGCCCATTCGACCATCTGGTCGGCATTGCCGACGATCGTGACGATGGCCAGCGACAGCGGCACCACAAACAGCAGCAGCAACAACAGCGTCATCGCAGCCACCGCCAGCGAACGCCGGCCGCGCAGCAGGCCTTGCACGCGCAGCATCAGCGGCCAGGTGGCCACGACGACCATCGTGGCCCACAAAGCCGGGCCCAGAAAAGGCCGCACTATCCACAACGAAGCCGTGATCAACACGGCGATGAACAGCACGCTGAAGGTGGTGCGTGCCAGGTCGGCGCTGTGCGGTCTGCTCATCGTTCAATCTTGAACATTAACGTTCGATCCAAGCCGGTATTGATGGCCGCACGGATGGCAGCACGGAGGGCCGCACGGACATGCAGCACGCCGCCGAGCAGGGCCATCGCCGAGACGATAAAAAGGCAGACCTGGACGGCAGTCTGGCTGGCGCCCCGTGGCATATCGGTGGGCATGCCTAACTCTCATGTGCCATGTTCAGCGCGCCGCGCAGGGCGCCATGGTTCGCTGGGTGCACGGATGTAGCTCTGCATGAAGTAGCCCCAGGGTATGGCCAGGGGCACCAGCACCAGCCCCGGCAGGCACTCAAAAAGCGTCTGTGTGGCGTAGGCATCAAGACTTCCGTGCTGCCATGCGGGCAGCGCGAAGGCGAAGATCCAGATCACCTTCCAGAGCAGCTCGAAAAGCAGCACAGGAAGCATTTGCAGCGGATAGCGAAGGCCCAGCAAAGCACCGACCGCGATGGCGCCAAGCAGTGCCCTGACGACCGTCTTGACATCGGCCACAGGCTGGGCCGGCGCGATGATCGAAGGCCAGATGGTCAGGCCGAGCCCGACCGCCATCAAGAGGTACATCGCTCTCATCACAGAGAGGCGCAGCGTGCTGAGGGGTGGCATGGCAAAGGTCCTGATTGGGATCGCCGATCGCCGATCGCCGATCGCGGATTGCGGATTGCGGATCCGGGGCTCCGAGGCATTTGCGCATTCTGCGGCGAGGCTGCAGGGCGTCAAGGCTGGCGTGACGAACCGCGCAAACAGGCCACCCAGTTGCAGACAAGGCCGACTGCGCAAGGATTTGGCGCCGCCCAACGTTTGAGCCCAGCGGCGTTGCGCTACTTGGAACTTCGCGATGACCAATGAATTGCCCGGATTTGCCAACCTGTAGAGGTTCGTGTCAGGACCATCAGTTCTGCGCCCATCAGGTTCAAGGCCTTCGATTGGTACATGCCCTGCGTGACGCTTGACGAGCTTGCCCAAGCCACATCGCCAGCGACCTTGACGTCCGTCTTGCCGCGCCTCGTGGGAACGGCTTTTGCGAACTTGATGTCCTCCAGCAGATGGTGGGCCACGTACGCGCTGCGCGTTTGCGTCTCGCCACCTTCCATGACCACGGCGTCAGGCGCCAGCAGCTTGGCCGCGGCCTGGGCGTTTCCAGCTGACAGTGCGGCGTGAAAGCCCTCCACGGTGGCGCTGATCGCCGCGATTTCGCTTTCAGTTTCCGTGGCCGACGCCAATGGGCATGCGGCCAAAAGGAGAAACGACAAGCCGCAGGTGATGGGGGCGATGCGCATGGCGTTCATGGGTTTGTGATGCATTGGGCGAAAGGGCAGGCCGCCGATGGGTGCCAAGGCCAGCCGCCCTGCTCATTGGCCGGCAGGCGGTTGCCAGAGTTCCAGCTTGTTGCCTTCTGGATCGATGACCCAGGCAAACTTGCCGTATTTGGAATCGTCGATCTTCTCGAGCACGTTGCAGCCTTCTTCGCGCAAGACTTTGACCAGGGCGTGCAGATCCTCGACCCGGTAATTGACCATGAAAGTTGCAGTGCTGGGCGCAAAGTTTTCAGCTTGCGCCGAAGCAATGGACCAGATGGTTGTTCCGGCAACCGGCTTGCCCTGCCCGTCGGTCCAGGTGAAAGCCGTGCCACCCCATTCCTGGACATCGATGCCGAGATACCGCTTGTACCAAGCCTGCAATGCTGGCGCGTCTTTGGCTTTGAAAAAGATGCCACCAATGCCAGTGACTCGCTTCATGGAACCTCCGAGGTCGGGTGGTGGTGAGCGTGTGTTTCCTGCGGCTTGACACCGCTCAGCCGGGAATGTCGGGTTCGACGAGACAGGCCAGCTGTGCCAGCGACTCCTGCCAACCGAGGTAACACATTTCCAGCGGAATCATCTCTGGAATGCCGCTCTGGGCGATGCTCACCTCGGTGCCGCAAATGACCGTCTTGAGGGAGACCACCACCTCCATGGCGCCAGGCAAGTTCGGGTCGTCAAACTTGTCCGTGTAGCTGATTCGTTGATTCGGAACCAGCTCCAAATACTCGCCACCGAAGGAGTGAACATGGCCCGTTGAGAAGTTGTGAAACGACATCCGGAAGGTGCCCCCCACACGGGCTTCCATGTGATGCACCGTGCAGGTAAATCCGTACGGCGGCATCCACTTGGCCATCGCACCGGCTTCAAGGAAGGCGCGGTAGACCTTCTCGGGTTTCGTGCGCAGCACCCGGTGCAGGCTTACGGTGTGATTGGACATGTCGATTTCCTCTCGGTGTGGATGCGGACAGGGGCTTCGGCGCTGTCACCCGCCGCGGTCTGCGCGGTGCGATGCCTACCGCGCTTTCGGCTCGGCATAAGGCGCCACGCTGACGGCTTCCACACGCCAGCTTGACGTGCCCATGTAGGAATCGGTTTGTGCGTTGGTCAGTGTGCCGGTGATCCACACCGCGTCCATCGAACGCAGGCCCTTCACGGCCGACTTGGGCAAGACATGAATGATCTGGTTCGAAGGCGGCGGCGGACTGTGTACGCAGGCGCCGAAATAGGGCACGAGCAGGAATTCCTTGAGGCCTTCCTTGGTGTCTTCCAGCGGCACCACAAAGCCCGGAATGCGCACCGCCTGGCCGACCAGCGCACGGTTCACGGGGGCGTTGTCCCAGACTTCGCGCATGCGCTTCATCAGCTGCGCGGCCTTGGGGTCGCCGTCTTGCAACGCGCCCAGGTTCAGGTCGCGGAATTCCTTGAACGGGTCCCAGTCCGGCGGGGTCAGCGCTTCCCAGGTGATGGTGCGCACGCCAGTAGCCGCGGGCACCGCCGTGGCGGGGGCCGAAGCGGCCAGCGCCGGCTTCATCAAGGGCACACCTTGCGGCTGCGCCAGCGCGCCGGTGGCCGCCCACAGACCGGCCAGCAACAGGCTCAACTTGCAGCGGGAATAAAACATCGGCAGGCGCTTTCGCAGGATGTGTTCAGGTGCGCGGCGACAAGCCATCGGCCAGCGACAAACGGTAGGCCCGCCAGCCCGGCACCAGGCTGGCGAGCATACCCGCCAGCACCACGGCGGCGAGAAGCCCCCACTGCTCGGCGGTGGGCGCACCGGCTGCCAGTGTGATACCAAATCGCTGCTGCACCCAAGGCCCCGCGCCCAGCACCGCGCCCGCGGCCAGGGCCACTCCCAGCAGCGCGCCGCAGCAGGTCACCAGGGCGCCTTCGGTGGCCAGCAGCACCAGCACCTGGCGCGGCCCGGCGCCGACCGCGCGCAGCACCGCCAGTTCACGCCGGCGTTCGTTCAAACCGGCCAGCACCACGGCCACCAATGACGCCAGGCTGACCAGCGCCACCAGGCCCGATATCGCCAGCAAGGCCTTTTCACCCAGGCCCACCGCGGCCCACAACGCGTCCAGCGCCACGCCGGGCAGCACGGCCAGCAGCGGCTCGCCTTCATAGGCGCCGACAAAACGCTGCACGTTGAACACCGCGACGCGGCTTTTCAGGCCCACCAGCGCAGCCGTCACCTGTTTGGGCTGCAGGTCGAACTTGCGCGCGAATTCGGGCGCGATCTTCAGCCCTGGCACCGGCGCGCCACCGGCCCAGTCGAGGTGGATGGCTTCGATGGCCTGCAAGCTGACATGCACGGTGCGGTCCACCGGCGTGCCGGTGGGCGCCAGGATGCCGACCACGGTGAAGGGCTTGTCGCCATGCACTGCACTCCGTTCGCCGGGCAGGCCGCCCAGGCCGTGGGCCAGGGTGATGCGCTGGCCCAGGGTGTAGCCCAAAGCGTCGGCGACCTCGGCGCCCAGCACGGCCTCATACAGGCCTTCCAGCGTGGCGCTGAATGCCCGGCCCTGGGCCAGCACCAGCGGCTGGCGGTCGCCATACAAAAAGCGCGTGAAGTACTCGGCCGTGGTGCCCAGCACCGGGCGGCCACGGTGCGAATCGCCCAGCGACACCGGCACCACCCAAGCCACGGCGCGGTGCGCAGCAATCGCTTGCACACTGGCCATGCCGATGTTGTTGGTGGCGCCGCCGACATGGAACACCGCGTACAGCATCAGCTGCACAGGCCCGGTGCGCGCGCCCACCACCAGATCGGTGCCGCTGACGGCCTGCGAAAAACTGCTGCGGATGTCGGTGCGCAGCCGCTCCAACCCCAGCAGCAGCGCGGTGGCCAGCGCGATGCTGAACATCACCAGCGCCAAGGTGCCGCGGCGGTTCCAGGCGCTGCTTGACGCGATGTGCAGCAGGGCCTTCATGCAGCGACCACAGCGCGGTTCAACTCGGGCAATGAAAGCCGCTCGTCAAAATGCCGGGCCAGCCTTTCGTCATGGCTGACAAACACCAGCGTGCTGCCGGCGGCGGCGCAGTTGGCCATCAGCAAGGCCATGAAATCGTCACGCAGCGTGGCGTCCAGCGCCGAAGTGGGTTCGTCGGCGATGACCAGCTCGGGCGCGCCAATCAGCGCCCGCGCGGCGGCCACGCGCTGCTGTTGGCCGACGCTCAAGGCGTCAGCGCGGCGGCCCCACAGCGGCTGCGGCAAGGCCACGCGCTGCAGCAGCGCACGCGCCGCAGCGGCAGGCGAGCCCGCGCAACGTGAAGCCCGCAGCCTGGAGAAGCGACAGGGCAGCAGCACGTTGTCCAGCACCGTCAAATACGGCAGCAGATTGAACTGCTGGAAGACGACGCCGACATGGTCGGCACGGCGCGCATCACGCCGGCCACCGGGCAGTTGCGCCCAGTCCTGGCCCAACAGTTCGACACGCCCTTGGCGCGCCACCAGCACGCCGGCCATCAAGCCCAGCAGCGTGCTCTTGCCGCAGCCACTGGGGCCGTACAGAAACACGGTGCGGCCGGCGGCGAGTTCCAGGCTTTGAATGTCCAGGCAGTCGTTGTGCGCGCCCGGCCAGGCGTAACGCACGCCACTCAGTTTCAGCACTAGCGCACCAAGGCCACGCGCGAAGCCGGCCGCACCAGCGTGGCTTTCAGCTGGCCTTTGGGGGTGGCGACTTGCAGCTCGATGCGCTTGAGCGAAGGGAAAGCCTCGAACAAACCGACCTCGACAAAACCGGCGCGCTGGCCGGCCTTGCAGGTGAACTCGAAGCGGCCGTCCAGATCGGCGTGGTGGTCCTTGTCGACCGCGGCGGCCGTGCCCAGACCCAACACCGGCGCTGTCAGCGTCACCTTGGCCAGTGTGCAAGCCGCGGCGCTGTCGATGCGGAACATCGCTTCGCCGGCACGCAGCCTGGCCAACATCTTGTCGACTTGCTGGCGCTCTGCGTCGGTGCGCGGGGCGTGCTCAAAGCCCAGCAGGTTGTCCAGCGGGCTTTCCAGGTACAGCGTCACACGGCCGGGTTCTGCGGCCACGTCGAGCATGGCCACGCCATGCTGGTGGGGCGGCGCGGCCCCCGCGTTGCTGCCGGCAAGGCTGGCCGCGAACAAGACCTTGGACAAAAACTTCATCGGCACTCCGCGGGGCCGGCACCCGCCAGCGCCACGATTGTGCCGCGGCATGCTGCGCCGGCGCTGGCCAAACAGCGGTCGTTCAGCGGCCCCCTCAGCGGCCCAGCACGCCCCACACGGCGGCCAGCGCCAGGCCCGACAACGGTGGCGCAGCGGAGCCACGCCACGGGGCCCTGGCGGGCCGCGGCGCGGCATCGTCAGGTTGGCACAGGTCTTCGGCAAAAGCCTCGCTGCGAAAGCACAGCGGCACGGTGTCGGCCCAGGGCAGGCCCGCTTCACTGCTGCGCTGGCGGTTTTCTGGGCGGCGTGTGGTCGGCTGCGTCATGGGCGCCTCGGTGCTTGCGGTGGCCTGGCGGGCCGATACGCAGCAGTCTGGGCATCGGATGTGGCAAGACGATGAAATCGCAAGCGCGCGCAGCGGCGGGCATAACATGCTGCGAAATGCCCACCAACTTGGACGGCCAGCTCGTCGTGGCCATTTCATCGCGCGCGCTGTTCGACTTTGAAGAAGAAAACCGCATCTTCGAAGACAGCGACGACCGCGCCTACATGCAGCTGCAACTGCAGCGGGTAGAGCAGCCCGCGCGGCCGGGTGTGGCCTTCTCGCTGGTCAACAAGCTGCTGGCCTTCAACCACGGCCCCGCACAGCAACAGCAGCGCGTGGAAGTCGTCATCCTGTCGCGCAACGACCCGGTATCGGGCATGCGCGTGTTCCGCTCGGCGCAGCACTACGGCCTGCCGGTGCAACGCGGCGTGTTCACCCGCGGCCAGCCGCCCTGGCGCTACCTGCGCCCGCTGGCGGCGAACCTGTTTCTCAGCACCAACGAAGCCGACGTGCGCAGCGCACTGGCCGCCGGCGTGCCCGCCGCGCGGGTCTACCCGCACAGCGCGCGGGCTTCGGCCGAACACCCGAACGAAGTACGCATTGCTTTTGACGGCGACGCTGTGCTCTTCAGTGACGAGGCCGAGCGCGTCTATCAATCACAAGGCCTGGACGCCTTCCAAAGCCACGAACGCGACCGTGCCGCCACCCCGCTGGCGCCGGGGCCCTTCAAGCCGCTGCTGGACGCATTGCAAAGCCTGCAGCGTGAACCCGCACCCGGCATGCGCCTGCGCACCGCGCTGGTGACAGCGCGCAGCGCGCCGGCCCACGAACGCGCGATACGCACGCTGATGGATTGGCAGATTGAAGTCGACGAAGCGATGTTTTTGGGCGGCCTGCCCAAGGGCACTTTCTTGCGTGAGTTCGAGCCTGATTTTTTCTTTGATGACCAGACCGGGCATATTGAAAACGCAGCACTGCATGTGCCAGCGGGGCATGTGGCGTCTGGGGTGAGCAACGCCTAGTGCTGGGCGCAACTCAAGCGCTCGGCGGCCCGTTCCAGGCCCGCACGGCGAGCCTGATCTTGCCGCTGATGCCCGGTTTCTTGGCACTGTCGAAGGGAATTTCCAGCTGCACGGCGTCGCTGCCTTGCAGGTCGGTGGACTTCAGTTTTTTGGTCGCCACGCCGTCGGACTTGCTCAGCCAGTTGAACTTCACCGCCCATTCGTCGCCATCGGTCAGCGGCGGTGTCATTTCGATGATGGCGGTGTCGCGGAACAGGTTGCCGCCCTCGTAGTGCTGGTCGGGCCAGAAACGTTTTTCAACCTGATAGTCGGGCACCCGCGCAGCAATCGTCATCGCGTAGGCCAGCGAACGGCGGTCAGGATTGACACGGGCGCGGTTGGACAAGAACGCTGTGGAAAGGTAGATCGCCTTGTCTTCCTTGCGCGTGGGCGCTGTCAACTGGCGGTGGGTGCGGCAGGCGGGTGAATCTTCTTCGGCCACACGCCGGCTTAGAAACCAGCGTTTGCCGCGTGCCGCGGCCAGCAGCTCGAACTGGTACAGCGCGTCGACCTGGGCGGCCTTGGCTTCCAGGCCCAGCGGCAGGCGCACTTCGTCGATGTCCAGCCAGATGTCGACGCGTATGTCGCCAAACAGAAAGCGCACCAGATTCTGATAAGCCTCTTCTGAATTGACGATGCCGAAGTGGCCGGAATGGGAACGGTAGGCGAAGGCCGTGGCCACCGGCTGTGTGGGTGCCAGCGTCTTGGCGTCGACGCCCCACAGCGAGGCATTGGCCACGCGCACCAGGCCGTCGCTGCCATGGCCCACAAAAGCGCGCACGCTGCCCTGCGCCACTTCGTAGTCGCCGCGGTTGGTGCCGACCATGCAGAAGATGCGGTCTGAAGCCAGCGCGTCTTCGGGCATGAAATCGACGCGGCCGTCGTTGGCCTTGGCCACCGCCTTCATGTCCAGGTATTCGGCCATGCGTTCGCGGTTGAAGGTGTGGGCCTCGGCGGCAGAAAGCCATGAAGGCACGTTGAAACCGGCCACGTCGATGCCGTTGTGCGGCGTCGCCAGGGTGAACAGTTTGTCGACACTGCGCCGGGCTTCGGGCTGGCCCAGCGCCTTGTTCTGCAGGAAGGCACGCGCCACCAGCCCGCCCATCGAATGCGCCACCAGATAACAGCGGAAGTTGTCGGGCTCCATCGGCGTTGCCGCGCCGTCGGCACCACGCCAGGCGCAGACCAGGGCCTTGGTCTTCAGCACCAGCGCGTTCAGGCCCTCGGCATAGGTCTTTATCGGCTTGGCCTTGCCGTCGCCCAGCAGCCCCGAGCCGTCGTCGTAGTAGCGGTAGATGATGATCGACTGCGGCGGTATGCCTTCGCCCGGCTGGCCGTCAGGGCGCACCGTGGGCTTCCAGTCGGGGTCGAGAATGTCCAGGCCATTTTGGTAAACATGGCGGTAGCCGAAGTCGGTGACGAGCCTGAGCACCGGCGACTCGAAGACGAACTTGTCGGCGCGGGCCTGCTTGTCGGGGCTGGCGCGGTACACCGTTGAGCCGAGGTTGAAACCGCAGAACGGGTCGGCCGCGGTTTCGTCGCGCTCGGCCTCGGTCATCGCATAGCCGCGGATGTAGATGATGGGGTGCAAGCTCATGCAGGGCGTCTCCGTCTCCGTCACCGTCACCGCGTGCGGGGCTCCGCAGGCACTGGCTGGATTCTGGCCTTGCAGCGGGCTGGCGCGATGCCTGAACAGGCGTCGCGCCTCACCCGTTTTACGGATTCAGCGCCGCCACACCCACACCCCCAGCGCCGCAGCGGCCACTACCACCGCGGCGGCCACCAGCAGCCACGGGCCGCGATCCGCCACGGCCTTGTCTTGCAGCGGGGTTTTCGGCGCAGCCGGCGGCGGCGCTGCCACCACGGCCGCCACCACGGCCGCCACCGGCATGTCCATCATCGCCCGCAGCGCAGCCATGCTTTGCGGCCTTTGTTCGGGCCGCACCGAAAGACCTGCATCGATCGCGGCCAGGAAAGAAGCCGAGTAACGCCCGGGTGCGGCGGCCTTGCTCACCGGCACCATCTCGTCACGCACCACACGCGCCACCGACGAGCCCGGCGCCTTGCCGGTGGCGGCGGTGTAGAGCACCGCGCACAGCGCGTAGACATCGGTCCACGGGCCCTGGCGCAAAGACACCTCGCCTTCGTATTGCTCGACCGGCGAATAGCCGCTTTTCAGGATCGCCGTGAGCTGCTGCGTGGCGTCGCCGATGACGCGCCGCGCAGCGCCGAAATCCAGCAGCACCGGGCGCGGGCGCTGTTCTAGGTAGCTGCTGCCTTTGCCGGTGGCGGTGCGGTCGTAGAGCATCAGGATGTTGTCTGGCGCCACGTCGCGGTGGTAGCAGCGCTGTTCGTGCATGGCACCCAAAGCGGCCATCAGCGGGTCGGCCAGGTCGCGCAGCCAGCGCTCTGAAGGCGTGGCGCCCAGGTCTATCAGCCACTTCTTCAGCGTGATGCCTTCGTAGTAGGGCATGACCATGTAGGCGGTGCCATTTTCGGCCCAGAAGCGGTAGACCTTGACCAGCGAAGCGTTGTCGAAAGAACCCAGCAAACGCGCTTCGTTCATGAAGCCTTGCAGGCCCTTGTCGAAGAACTCCTGAAAGCGCGGCAGGCGTGCCACCACCTGGCCGTCGGGCGCGCGCATGGCCAGCGTGGCGGGCACGTATTCCTTCATCGCCACGCGGCGGTCCAGCCGCGTGTCGTGGGCCAGATAGACGCAGCTATAGCCGCCCACCCCCAGCAGCTTTTCGACGACAAATTCCTGCAGCTTGTGGCCGCGCCGCAGTTCGCTGCCCTGGTCGCGGCGCGGCATCAGCAAGGTGCGTTGTTCGGCACGCTCACGGGGGTCGTCTTCTGCCATGGCCACTCCGGGGTTTCGGTTCAGGTTGCGGTGCTTTATTCGGGCTTGAAGTCGCCGGCCCAGGCCAGCACCAACTGCTGCGGCTTGATGTGCTGGCGCCAGGCCGCGTTGATCTGTTCCAGTGTCAGCCGGGCGATGGCGTCGTCAGTCGCCTGCGACACCGCAAACGTGCGGCCCAGGAACAGATTCGACAGCAGCGCGCTGGCCACGCCGGCGTCTTGAGCGCGGTCCAAGCGGCGGCGGTTCAGCAGGCCGGCGCGGGCTTCTTCCAGCTCGGCTTGCGTGAAGCCGTCTTGCAGCGAACGTGCCAGTTCCTGCTGCAACGCGGCTTCCACCTTGGCCTGGTTTTGCGGCGCGAAGATGGCGCTGACAGCGAAGGTGGTGTTGTCTTCGATGCTGCTCCAGGCCAAGCCGCTGCGCACGTCGTACGACAACCCTTCGCTTTCGCGGATGCGCTTCCACAGCCGCGAATTGCCGCCCTGGCCGAAGATGTAATTGGCCAGTGTCAGCGCGGCGTAATCGGCATGGCGGTCGGACAAGGGCAGCAAGAGCTGGCCGGCCAGATTGGCGTTGGCCTTGTCGGGCGTGCGCTCGAAGAAACGCTTGGGCGCCACCGCCACCAGCGGCTGCGGCAGGCGCACATAGGCTTGCGGGCCGGCCGCCGGCTGGCGCCAGTTGCCAAAGGCGGTTTGCAGGGCTTGCTTGACGGCGGCCACGTCGATGTCGCCGACGGCCGAAAACTCGCCGTCGCCCGCGCTGTAGAAGCGGCGCTGAAAGTCGCGCAGCCGCGCCACCGTGACGGCCAGTACGTCCTGCTCGCTTTCTTCAATGCTCGACGCATGGCGCAGGTCGCCGCGCGGGTAGGGGTTGCCATGGCGGGCCAGCAGGTTGTCAACAATCGCCTCGGGTTCCTTGCGCTGGCGTTCGATGCTGGCCAGGTACTGGCGGCGCAACTCTTCCAGCGGTTCTGGGGCAAAGGCTGGTGCGCGCAACAGTTTGGCTGTTAGCTCGATGACGGCCGGCAGGCGTTCGCGTTTGGTCGTGATGTTGACTTGCAGGCTTTGTTCGCTGGCGCCAAAGCTCACCTCGGCCTGCAGACGGTCAAAGGCATCGGCGATTTGCTGGCGGCTCAGGCCGGCAGCGCCCTTGTCCAGCAACGAAGCGGCAAAGGCCGCCACCGTCTCTTGGCCGAACAGGCTTTTCTCGCTGCCGTAGTGCAGCCGCAGACGCGCATGCACGACACGGCCGCGCGTGCCCTTGGGCAGCAGCGCCAGCTTCAGGCCGGGGCTGGCGCTGGCGCCGCTGGCTGCCGCGGCTTGCGCTGATGTCTGCGTGCGTGCGTCCAGGTTGGCCGGCGTGGCCTCAAAGGCTTCGGCCTGCGCTGCTGTCGGGTCACCCTGGTAGCCGGCCACCAGCGCGGCCACGTCGACGCGGGTGCCTTGCGGCGCGCGTTCTGGCTGCGGCGTGGGCAGGTACACACCCACGGTGCGGTTGTCCTTGCGCAGCCAGGTGCTGGCCACGCGCTGCATGTCGGTCAAGGTGACCAAGCGAACCTGGTCGCGCTGCAAGAAGTACAAACGCCAGTCGCCGCGCGCGATGGCGTCAGACATCTGCACGCCCACGCGTTCCGGGTCGGTGAAGCCCTGGTCCCAGTCGTTGAGCCAGCTGGTGCGGGCACGTTCCAATTCTTCGGCCGTGACAGGTTCACGGGCCGGCTGGGTGGCCAGCGCATCGGCGGTGGCCGAGACCGCGGCCCGCGCCCGCTCCACGTCCTGCCCCGGCGCCAGCGCCACGCCCAGCAACAAGGGCCCGGGCTCGGCCAGCGCAAAAGCGTAGGCGAAGGCCTGCGCGGCCAGCGGCGGACCTGTCCCCACCTTTGCCGGGTCGGGCTGCACCAGGCGCTTGTGCAAGCGGCCACCGGGGGTGTCGCCCAACACCAGCGCCAACAGGCTGACCGCGGCAAAGTCAGGGTGCGAACCGGCGGGCACATGGTAAGCAGCGTAAATGAGGGGTGTGCCGCCGACACGGCGCACGGTGACGCGGCGTTCGCCATCCTGCGGCGGGTCCAGCGTGTAGGTCGGCGGTAGCACGCGCGTGGGCCTGGGGATGGCGCCGAAGGACGCGGCGACATAACCCAGCACCTTGGTGGGCTCGAAACGGCCGCTGACGATGAGCGTGGCGTTGTCGGGCTGGTAGTGCTGGCGGTAGAAAGCCTGCAGGCGCGGGATGTCGACGTTTTCGATATCGCTGCGCGCGCCGATGGTGCTTTTGCCGTAGTTGTGCCACTGGTACATGGCCGCCAGTACCTGCTGTTGCAGGACGCGGCCGGGGTCGTTTTCACCGCGCTCGAATTCGTTGCGCACGACCGTCATTTCGGTGTCCAGATCACTGCGCGCGATCAGGCTGTTGACCATCGCATCGGCCTGCCAGCTCAAGTACCAGCGCAGCGTGTCGTCGTTGGCCGAAAAGCTGGCGAAGTAGTTGGTGCGGTCATACGACGTGCTGCCATTGGGCCGCATGCCGCGCTTGGTGAATTCGGCCCACACGTTGCGCGTCGTCGGCGTGCCTTTGAAGAGCAGGTGTTCCAGCAAATGGGCCATGCCGGTTTCGCCGTAACTTTCCTGGCGGCTGCCGACGCGGTAGGTGACGTTGACGGTGGTGGTGGGCTTGCTGTCGTCTGGCACCAGCAGCACCTGCAGCCCGTTTTGCAGCCGATACTCGGTGATGCCTTCGACGCTGCTGGCCTGCGTCACACGCGCCGGCACCACGATGCTGGGCGCTGGGGCCAGGGCGGGGGCGGCCTGCTGCGCCGCCAGCGCCGGCGGCAACAAGGCGGCGCACAAGGCCATCAGCAAGCGCAAGGGCATGGCGGCAGGCAAGACAAGTTTGCGGTGCGGTGCAGTGTAGGCGCAGGCAAGCCCCCCTTCCCGGGGGGGTGCGCTCGCCAACCGGCTTGGTGTCACGCATGATTCATCGTTTCGCCCTAAGGTGCCGAGCAGCGAGCCGAAGAGGCGCCGCATGCTGCATCCAAGCACTTCCATTTTCCTCAGGAGAACCCCTTGATCAAGACCGTTCTGGCTGCCACTGCAGCCGCCGCTTTTACCTTTGTATTGCCGGCCCAGGCCGTCACCGTGGTGCAGTGGGACTTTGAAGCCGCCGTCGTATCGGCCACCGCCACCACCACGCTGCCAGGCATTGCTGCATCGCTCGGCAGTGGTACCGCCACTGGCGTACACGCCGCCAGCACCACCGTCTACTCAACACCGGGCGGCAACGGTTCACCCAAGGCCATCAGCGCCAACAACTGGGCCATCGGCGACTACTGGCAATTCAGCTTCAGCACCACCGGCTACACCGGCGTGTCGGTCAGCTTCGATCAGGGCAGCAGCAGCACCGGCCCGAAAGATTTCACGCTGGCCTACAGCACCGACGGCTTCACCTTCAGCAACTTTGCGTCGTATGCGCTGCCGCTCACCAGCAACTTCAACAGCAGCACTTTCAACAGCGGCTTCACAGTGACGTACGACCTGTCGGCCGTGACCGCGCTGAACAACAAGGCCTCGGTGGCCATCCGTCTGATCGACGCATCGACCGTTTCGATTGGCGGCGGGGTGGTGGGCACCACCGGCACCGACCGCGTTGACAATTTCACCGTGATGGCGACGGCCGTGCCTGAGGCAGAAACCGCCGCCATGCTGCTGGCAGGCTTGGCCGCACTGGGCTTCATCGCCAAGCGTCGCAACACCTGACGGTGGTGGATGCCGGTATGCAGCACCGGTGACACGACGGCTTGGGGCGACAACCAATGCCGGGCCATAAACAGTTTCAGCGCCGCACACAACCGCGGTGGCTGGTCATTTTTCTTTGCCGGTGTTGGCGGATTGGCGGATTGGCGGATTGCCGCATTCGGCACCGTCGCCGACCGCCGCGCCCGATCTGCTCCCCGACCCCGACCCCGATCCGCTGATTCCTGGAGATTTTCGATGATGAGTTCCCTGCATTGGCCCGAATCACTGCGCCGCCTGCGCGCAGACTGGGCCCCGGCGCTGGCCGCCGCCCTGTTCGCCGCCTTGTTCGCGATGGCGGCGCCCGCCCATGCCGTCGGCAATGTCGTCATCAGCCAGGTCTATGGCGGCGGCGGC
>JANMJI010000149.1:0-13365 GCA_031371275.1 Betaproteobacteria bacterium | reverse complement strand
GGTGGAGGTGCATGTGCCCGATATCGGCGACTTCGATGAAGTCGCCGTGATCGAGGTCTTCGTCAAGGTCGGCGACACGGTGAAGGTTGAGCAAAGCCTGATCACCGTCGAAAGCGACAAGGCTTCGATGGAGATCCCTTCGTCGCACGCCGGCGTGGTGAGCGAATTGCTGGTCAAGGTGGGCGACAAGGTCAAAAAGGGCAGCTTGATTGCGATGCTGCAAGGGGCGGCAGGTGCTGCGGCGCCCGCTGCGGTGTCTGCCCCTGCGGCAGCATCGGCGCCCGCCGCTGCTGCGTCGCCAGTGCTTGCGGCTGCAACGCCTGCGGCCATGCCCGCGCACGAACCCGCCGCTGCTGCCAGCACCGCCACGCTGCCGCACGCCTCCCCTTCCATCCGCCGCCTGGCGCGCGAACTGGGTGTGCCGCTGGCCGAGGTCAAGGGCTCTGGCCCCAAGGGTCGCATCACGCAGCTGGACGTGCAAGGTTTCGTCAAGAGCGTGATGGACGGCAGCACGCAGACCAGCGCGCAAGCCGCCAAAGCGCCCAAGGCTGCGGCCGCATCCAGCGGCGGCGCTTTCCCCGGCCTGCTGCCCTGGCCGAATGTCGACTTCAGCAAATTCGGCCCCATTGAACGCAAGGACCTGAGCCGCATCAAGAAAATCAGCGGCGCCAATTTGCACCGCAATTGGGTGCTCATTCCGCATGTCACCAACCACGACGACGCCGACATTACCGAACTTGAAGCCTTCCGCGTGCAGCTCAACAAGGAGCAGGAGAAGAGCGGCATCAAGGTCACGATGCTGGCCTTTCTCATCAAGGCCAGCGTGGCGGCGCTGAAGAAGTTTCCTGATTTCAATGCATCGCTTGAATCCACAAGTTCGGGCGAGCAGATCGTGCTGAAGAACTACTTCCACATCGGCTTTGCCGCCGACACACCGAATGGCTTGATGGTGCCGGTCATCAAGGACGCCGACAAGAAAGGCATCTTCCAGATCAGCACCGAAATGGGTGAGTTGGCCAAGAAGGCGCGCGACGGCAAGCTCAGTCCGGCCGAGATGAGCGGCGGCTGTTTTTCCATCAGCAGCCTGGGCGGCATTGGGGGTCGCTATTTCACGCCCATCATCAACGCGCCGGAAGTGTCTATTCTGGGCGTATGCAAGAGCAGCATCGAACCGCGTTGGGACGCGAATGTGAATGGAGGGGCTTTTGTACCGCGGCTGATTCTGCCGCTGTCACTCAGCTGGGACCACCGCGTGATTGACGGTGCATCGGCGGCGCGTTTCAACGCCTATTTCGGCGCCATCCTCGCGGACTTCCGGCGAGTCCTGCTTTGAGCACAGTGGTCGTCGCCCGCAAGGGTGGCACGCTGGTCATCGCGTCAGACAGCCTGGTGACCTTCGGTGAAACGCGCCTGCCTCCGGGCTACGAAGCCAACGACAAGATGTTCGAGTTGGGCACCTCGTGGATAGGCGCGGTGGGCAGCGTGGCGCACATGCCGGTGTTGCGCCAGGCGCTGGCCGCGCTGGAGCCGCAAGAGCGGCAATTGCATTCGCGCGAAGGCCTGTTCGACACCTTTGTACGCCTGCATCCAAAGTTGAAAGAACGCTTTTTCCTGAACACCAAAGAACACGACAGCGACCCTTATGAAAGCAGCCAGTTCTCGATACTGATTGCCAATGTGCACGGCATCTTCGGCGTCGAAAGCTACCGCGAGGTGTTCGAGTTCGAGCGCTTCTGGGCCATAGGCTCGGGCCGGCGTTTTGCACTCGGCGCCATGCACGCCGCCTATGGCCGCGCCAAGAGCGCCCGTGAAGTGGCGCAAGCCGGCGTGCTGGCCGGCTGCGAATTCGACACCAGTTCGGCCGGGCCGGTGCGCATGCACAGCTTCCGGCTGAAGACGACACAGAGCAAGGAATGACCATGGCCCTCATCGAAATCAAGGTTCCCGACATCGGCGACTTCAAGGACGTGGCCGTCATTGAATTGCTGGTCAAACCTGGCGACAGCATCAAGGCCGAACAAAGCCTGATTACGGTGGAAAGCGACAAGGCATCGATGGAGATTCCTTCGTCGGCCGCGGGCGTGGTCGGCGAGATCAAGCTCAAGGTGGGCGACGTGGTGAACCAGGGGACGGTGGTGCTGATGCTGGAAGTGAGTGGAGTGGCGGCATCTGCTGCACCGGCACCGGCACCAGCCGCGGCACCCGCCCCGGTGGCCGCGCCGCCGACCAGCACAGCCCCCGCCCCGCAGGCCGCCAGTCACGCCGGCGGCGCCGACCTCGAATGCGACATGCTGGTTCTGGGCGCCGGCCCAGGCGGCTATTCGGCTGCCTTTCGCGCTGCCGATCTGGGCATGAAGACCGTCATCGTCGAACGTTTCCCCGTGCTGGGCGGCGTCTGCCTGAACGTCGGCTGCATTCCCAGCAAGGCGCTGCTGCATGTGGCCTCGGTGATGGACGAGGTGACGCACTTCGCCGACCTGGGCGTCACCTTTGAGAAACCCAAGATCGATCTGCCCAAACTGCTGGCGCACAAGAACAAGGTGGTGGGCAAGCTCACCGGCGGCCTGGCCGCGATGGCCAAGATGCGCAAGGTCACCGTCGTCACCGGCGTCGGTGAATTCGCCGATCCGCATCACCTGAAAGTCACGGCTGCTGACGGCAAAGCGCAGACCATCAAGTTCAGGAACGCCATCATCGCGGCCGGATCGGAAGCCGTGAAGCTGCCGTTTCTTCCCAAGGACGACCCGCGCATCGTCACCAGCACCGGCGCGCTGGAATTGCGCCAGAAGCCTGAGCGCATGCTGGTCATCGGCGGCGGCATCATCGGCCTGGAAATGGGCACGGTTTACTCCACGTTGGGCGCCAGGCTCGATGTCGTCGAGATGCTCGACAGCCTGATGCAAGGCGCCGACCGCGACCTCGTCAAGGTCTGGCAGAAGATGAACGCCCACCGCTTCGACAAACTGATGCTGAAGACCAAGACGGTGGGCGCCGAGGCCACCGCCGACGGCATCAAGGTGATGTTCGAAGGCCTGGACGGCAGCAAGAGCGAAGGGCTGTACGACCTGGTGTTGCAGGCCGTGGGCCGCACGCCCAACGGCAAGAAGATCGCTGCTGAGAAGGCCGGCGTCATCGTCGGTGAACGCGGTTTCATTGCGGTGGATGTGCAGATGCGCACCAACGTGCCGCACATCTACGCCATCGGCGACATCGTTGGCCAGCCCATGCTGGCCCACAAGGCGGTGCACGAAGCGCATGTGGCCGCAGAGGTTGCCGCGGGTGAATTCCTTGCAGACGCAAGCCTGCGGCAGGCGCAGTTCGATGCGCGTGTCATTCCCAGCGTGGCCTACACCGACCCCGAGGTGGCCTGGGTCGGCCTGACCGAAGACGAGGCCAAGGCCCAGGGCATCAAGGTCAAGAAGGGCTTGTTCCCATGGACCGCCAGTGGCCGTGCCATTGCCAACGGCCGCGACGAAGGCTTCACCAAGCTGCTGTTCGATGACAGCCCCGAAGCCCACGGCCACGGCAGGATTCTGGGTGGCGGCATCGTCGGCACCCATGCAGGCGACATGATCGGCGAGGTGGCGCTGGCCATAGAGATGGGCGCCGATGCGGTCGACATCGGCAAGACCATCCACCCACATCCGACGTTGGGCGAAAGCATAGGCATGGCCGCCGAAGTGGCGCACGGCAGTTGCACCGACCTGCCGCCTGTGCGGCGCTGAGCGGGCCTTTTTCAGTCAATTGAAGCCGGCGCGCAGGTCTGACAGCGTGCACTGGCTGCGCCCGTACAGCCGCCCCAGCTCTGCCAGCCGCCCGGCGTGCCAGGGCTGCACCTGGGCCCACTGGAAGCGCCAGCCCCACCAGCCGCTCGTCTGCCCCGGGAAGTTCATGCGCGCCTCGGTGGGCAGGGCCAGCACATCTTGCATCGGGTGCACGGCGGTGTCGGCCACGCTGGCCATCGCCGCGCGTATCAGCGTCCAGGGCATGTCGTGGCCGTCGGTGGCCAGGTAGCCGCGGGCGTGGTGGCGTTCTTTGTCGCTGGCGCTGGCCCACCAGCCGGCGGTGGTGTCGTTGTCGTGGGTGCCGGTGTAGACCACGGTGTCGGGTTCGTGGTTGTGGGGCAGAAAGCTCTGGGTGGCATCACCACCAAATGCAAACTGCAGGATGCGCATGCCCGGAAAGCCGAACTGCTTGCGCAGCGCGGCCACGTCGGGTGTCACCAGGCCCAGGTCTTCGGCAATGATGGGCACCGGGCCCAGCGCCAGCGCAATCGCCTTGAACAAACCTTTGCCCGGCCCGGGCCGCCAATGGCCTTTTTCGGCGGTGGGCTCGCTGGCCGGTATTTCGTAATAGCCCGCAAAGCCGCGGAAGTGGTCGATGCGCACAATGTCTACCGTCTGAAATGTGCGGCGTATGCGTTCCACCCACCAGGCATAGCCGTCCTTGGCATGTTCGGCCCAGCGGTACAGCGGGTTGCCCCAGCGCTGGCCGGTGGCGGCGAACATGTCGGGCGGCACGCCGGCGACCACGGTGGGGCGGCCTTGTTCGTCCAGCTCGAACAGGTGTTGATGGGCCCACACCTCGGCGCTGAGGTAGGCGATGAAGATGGGCGCATCACCAATGATCTGCACGCCCTTGTCGTTGGCATAACGCTTGAGTTGTGCCCACTGGCGGTAGAAACGCCATTGGCAGAACTGCCAGAAGGCGATGCGTTCTGCATGCGTTTGCCGCGCCAATGCCAGCGCCGCAGGTTCACGTTTTGCAAGCCCGGGCTCCCATTCGCACCAGTCGCACCAACACAGGTCTTCGCACAGGGCCATGAACAATGCGTAGTCGTGCAGCCAGTTGTGGTGTTCGGCCACGAAGCGCTGGTAGTCGGCCTGCTGTGCGGCCGTGCCGTGGGCCGCGAAGCTGGCGGCGGCGCGCGCAAGGCGTTCCATGCGGAACGGGTACATCAGCGCAAAGTCGATCTGGCCGTTGCCCAGGCCGGCCACCGGCACCAGGTCGGTCGCGGCCAGCCAGCCTTCGCGCTGCAGTTCGGCCAACTCGATGAGCAGCACATTGCCACCAAAAGCCGAGTTGCTCATATAAGGCGAATTGCCTGGGCCGATGCCGGCCAGTGGCAGGATTTGCCACAGCGTCTGGCCACCGGCGACCAGCCAGTCGACAAAGTGCCGGGCCTCGGGCCCAAGGTCGCCCGAGCCGTGTGGGCCGGGCAGTGAGGTGGGGTGCAGCAGCACGCCGCTGGCGCGTGGAAAACGCATGGTTGTTTCCTTGGGCGTTGGGCTGGACGGTGGCCGTACAGTTCAGGGGTTAGGTTTGCGTCACGGCGCAGTGAACAACATCATGCAGCCGCATCACGTACCCGCATCACGCACCCGCATCACGCAGCAGCATCACACTGCGTGCGCCCAGCATCAGCTGCCCGGCCGTGCCGCGCTGCCAGGTGCTGCGGCCATCAGGCTGCGTGGTGTCCAGTTCGGCCACCCAATGGCCCGGTGGCAGGCGGAAGCTGGCGTCCATGTCGCGGCCGTTGACCAGCAGCAGCAGCGGCGCACCAGCGCGCCCGGTGACGCCGATGAAAGCACCCAGGATGCGCGACATGCGGTTGTCCCAGTGTTCCGCCGCCATGCCTTCGCCGGTGCGGCGCAGCCAGGCCAGGTCGTACACACCCTGCGCGTCTTGCAGCCCGGTGTACCAGCGGTCGGCCAGCGGCAGCAGGCGCTTGCGCAAGGCCAGCAGGTGGGCGGTGAAGCTGATGAGTGGCTGGTCTGCCTGTGCCCAATCGATCCAGGTGATCGTGTTGTCCTGGCAATAGGGGTTGTTGTTGCCGCCTTGCGTGTGCCCCAGCTCGTCGCCAGCGGCCAGCATCGGTGTGCCCTGGGCCAGCAGTACGGTGGCCAGCAGTGCGCGTTTCAGGCGCGCGCGGCAGTGCAGCACTTCGGGGTCTGATGTCGGGCCTTCCCAGCCGCAGTTCCAGCTCAGGTTGTGGCCATGGCCGTCGCGGTTGTTTTCGCCATTCGCTTCGTTGTGGCGCAGGTCGTAGCTGACCAGGTCGTGCAGCGTGAAACCGTCGTGGCTGACGATGTAGTTCACGCTTTCCAGTGGTGAACGGCGGCGCGCCTGGAACAGGTCGCTGCTGCCCGCCAGGCGCAACGCAAATTCGCCGCGCGTGCAGTCGCCACCCAGCCAGAAGGCGCGGGCGGTGTCGCGGAAACGGTCGTTCCATTCCAGCCAGCCGTGGGGGAATTGGCCCACCTGGTAGCCGCCGGGGCCGATGTCCCAAGGCTCGGCGATCAGCTTGGTGGCTTGCAGTACCGGGTCTTGCAACACGGCCTGGAAGAAAGGCGCGTCACGTTCGAAACCGCTTTCGCCACGGCCCAGCACCGGCGCCAGGTCGAAGCGAAACCCGTCGACGTGCATGTCCTGTACCCAGAAGCGCAAAGCGTCCATCACCATCTGCAGCACGCGCGGGTGGCGGATGTTCAGCGTGTTGCCGCAGCCGCTCCAGTTTTGATAGTGCTTGCGCTGTTCGGGCAGCCGGTAGTAGTTCAGGTTGTCCAGCCCGCGCCAGGCCAGCGTGGCGCCGCGTTCGTCGCCCTCCGGGGTGTGGTTGAAGACGACATCGAGCAGCACTTCCAGCCCGGCCGCGTGCAGGCGGCGCACCATGTCTCGGAACTCTTGTCGCGGCTGCGCGGTGGCCGCGTAACGCGGGTCGGGGCAGAAAAAACCCAGCGTGTTGTAGCCCCAGTAGTTGACCAGGCCCAGGTCGGCCAGGCGCGGCTCGTCCAGGATTTGCAGCACGGGCAGCAGGCTTACCGCGGTAATGCCCAGGCGCCTGAAGTGCGCTATGGCCGCATCGCTGGCCAGGCCGGCGTAAGTGCCGCGCTGGTGTTCGGGCACGCCGGGCATCAGCTTGGTGAAGCCGCGCACATGGGTCTCGTAAATCACGGTGTCGGCCAGCGCGGTGCGGGGCGGCAGGTCGCCTTGCCAGTCGAAGCTGTCGTGCACGACGCGGGCCTTCAGGGCTTGGCGGCCGTTGTCGCGCGTGTCCATGTGCTGCGGGTGCTGGGCGTCAGCGCCCTGGTGCGGGCCGTGCGGGTCGAAGGTGCCGACGATCTCGCGCGCCCAGGGGTCCAGCAGCAGCTTGTTCGGGTTGAAGCGGTGGCCGCGGTCGGGCCGCCAAGGGCCCAAAGCACGCAGGCCGTAAATCAAGCCTGGCGTGGCATCGGGCAGGTGGCCATGCCAGATGTCGCCGGTGCGCGCCGGCAGCGGGCGGCGTGCCAGCTCGATCTGGGCGGTCTCGTCGTACAGGCACACATCCACCTGCGTGGCGTGGGCCGAGAAGACGGCGAAGTTGACGCCGCCAGCGCGCTCGTCGAACACCGCGCCCAGCGGCCACGGGCGCCCGGTTTGCAGCGCGGCAAACAGCGGGCCGGCGGGCGGTAGATCAGGGTTCAGCCTGTCCATTCGAGGAAGACGGTGGCCAGCGGCGGCAGCGTCAGCACCAGCGAATGCGCGCGGCCGTGGCTGGGCACGGCTTCGCTGCTGGCCGCGCCCAGTGGCGTGCCGACATTGCTGCCGCCGTAGTGGTGTGAATCGGTGTTCAGCCGTTCACGCCAGTTGCCAGCCACCGGCACGCCCAGGCGAAAGCCGTGGTGCACCGCGGGCGCGAAGTTGCACACCACCAGGATCGGGGCACTGTTGCCGTCCTTGCGGCCCTTGCGCATAAAACTGAACACGCTGCGCGCGGCGTCGTTGTGGTCTATCCACTCGAAGCCTTCGCCGCTGAAGTCTTGTTCGTACAGCGCGGGTGTGGTTTTGTAGAGCTGGTTCAGGTCGCGCACCAAACGTTGCATGCCGGCATGGCTGTTGTCTGCCAGCAAGTGCCAGTCCAGGCTCTGGTCGTGGTTCCACTCGGCCCCTTGCGCAAATTCGCAGCCCATGAAGATGAGCTTCTTGCCGGGGTGGCCCCACATGAAACCGAAATAGGCGCGCAGGTTCGCAAACTTTTGCCAAGCATCTCCCGGCATCTTCGCCAGCAGGCTGCCTTTGCCGTGCACCACTTCATCGTGGGAAATCGGTAGCACGAAGTTTTCATTGAAGGCATAGACCAGCCCGAATGACATCTCGCCGTGGTGGTAACGGCGGTGTATGGGGTCGCGCGCCATGTACTGCAGCGTGTCGTGCATCCAGCCCATGTTCCACTTGAAGTGAAAGCCCAAGCCACCCGCATACGTGGGGCGGCTGACGGCCGGGAAGGCCGTGCTTTCTTCGGCCAGCGTCACGGCCTGCGGGCGTTCAACACCGACCACTTCATTGGTGCGCTTGATGAAGCTGATGGCTTCCAGGTTCTCGCGCCCACCGTGCACGTTCGGGATCCACTCGCCGGCCTTGCGGCTGTAGTCGCGGTACAGCATGCTGGCCACGGCGTCCACGCGCAGCCCGTCGACGCCGTAACGTTCCAGCCAGTACAGCGCATTGCCGACCAGGAAGTTGCGCACTTCGGTGCGGCCGAAGTTGTAGATCAGTGTGTTCCAGTCGTTGTGGAAACCCTCGCGGCGGTCGGCGTACTCGTACAAATGCGTGCCGTCGAATTCGGCCAGGCCGTGGGCGTCGGCAGGGAAGTGCGCGGGCACCCAGTCCAGCAGCACGCCGATGCCGGCGGTGTGTGCCTTTTCAATGAAGCGGCGCAGGCCGGCCGGTTCACCAAAACGCGAAGTCGGTGCGAACAGGCCGAGCGTCTGGTAACCCCAACTGCCGTCAAACGGATGTTCACTGACGGGCAGCAGTTCCAGGTGCGTGAAGCCCATGTCGTGGGCATAGGGCACCAACGCATCGGCCAGCTCGTCCCAGGTGAGCCCATCGTTGCCCGGCTTGCGGCGCCATGAAGCCAGGTGCACTTCGTAGATGCTCATGGGCGCGTCCAGCGCGTTGGCGGCCTGGCGGGCGCGACTGTGCGGCTGCACGGGGGGCATGGGCGCCACGACACTGGCGGTGGCGGGGCGCAGTTCGGCCTGGCGGGCGTAGGGGTCGGCCTTTTGCGGCAACAGTTGGCCGCCCGGCCCCAGCAACTCGAACTTGTAGCGCATGCCACTCAACACGCCGGGCAGGAACAATTCCCACACGCCACATTCGCGGCGCAGGCGCATCGGGTGGCGCGTGCCATTCCAGGCGTTGAAGTCGCCCACCACGCTGACACGCTGCGCGTTGGGCGCCCAGACCGCGAAGGCGGTGCCGGCCACGCCTTCCAGGGTGCGCGGCGTGGCGCCGAGGATTTCATAAGGCCGCAGGTGCGAACCTTCACCCAGCAGCCAGACGTCCATTTCGCCCAGCACGGTGGCGAAGCGGTAGGGGTCTTCGATCAGGGTTTCGCTGCCACCGTCCTGGCCATGGCCCCAGCGCACGCGTAGCTGGTAGTGGCCACTGGCGGCGGTCGGGCCGTCAAACAAACCATCGGCATGCACGCAGGCCAGCGGCCAGGCCAGCGCGCCGGCCACCACCTGAACCGCGCTGGCACCGGGCAGCCAGGCACGCACCGTGATGCTGCCGTCAGGCCCTGCATGCGGGCCCAGCAGCGCAAACGGGTCGCCATGCCGGCCTTGGCGCAGCGCTTCAATCTGATCGCTGTCGAGCATCGGCGGTGCTCAGCCCTTGGCCTTGATGCACCACACCCCGCGCGCGTATTCGGCGATGGTGCGGTCTGACGAAAAGAAGCCCATGCCGGCGACGTTGGCTATGGCTTTCTTGGCCCATCCGGCGCGGTCGCGGTACAGCGCATCGACACGCGCCTGCGCGGCCAGATAGCTGTCGAAGTCGGCCAGCAGCATGTAGTGGTCGCCACCCCACAACAGTGAATCGACCAGCGCGCGGTAGCGGCCGGGTTCTTCTTCGCTGAACAGGCCGCCGGCCACGGCGTCCAGCACGGCCTTGATGTGCGGGCTATTTTCGTAAATGCGCAGCGGCTGATACCCAGCCTGTTTGCTGGCCTGTACCTGGGCCGTGCTGAGGCCGAAGATGAAGATGTTGTCGTCGCCCACCTGCTGGCGAATCTCGATGTTCGCGCCGTCGTCGGTGCCGATGGTCAAAGCGCCGTTCAGCGCCAGTTTCATGTTGCCGGTGCCGCTGGCGTCGGTGCCCGCGGTGCTGATCTGCTCTGACAAATCGGCGCCGGGCATGATGACCTCGGCCACCGACACGCCATAGTTCGGCACAAACACCAGCTTCAGCTTGCCGCCAATGCGCGCATCGTTGTTGATGACCTGGCCCACGTCGTGAACCAGCCTGATGATGTTCTTGGCCGACACATAACTGCTGGCCGCCTTGCCGGCGAAGATCACGGTGCGCGGCACCCAGCCTTGCCCATTCGGCCCGCCTGGGTCGGCCAGCATCGCCTGGTAGCGCGCCACCACCTGCAACACATTCAGCAGCTGGCGCTTGTATTCGTGGATGCGTTTGACCTGTACGTCGAACAGGCTGGCCGGATCTGTCACCACGCCCGTCGTGGCCTGGATGTGCGCCGCCAGCCGCGCCTTGTTGGCGTGCTTCACAGCCAGGAAGGCGTTGCGGAAGTCTTCGCGTTCTGCGTGCGGGGCCAGGCGCTTCAGCTGGTCCAGGTCCAGCCGCCAGCCGCTGCCGATCGTGCTGTCTATCAAAGAAGCCAGGCTGGGGTTGGCCTGCGCCAGCCAGCGGCGTGGCGTCACGCCGTTGGTCATGTTGGTGAAGCGGTCTGGCCACAGGCTGGCGAAGTCGGCAAAGATGGTCTGTGTCAGCAGATCGGAATGCAGCGCCGACACACCGTTGACTTTGTGGCTGCCGACGATGGACAAATGCGCCATGCGCACACGGCGCTCACTTCCGAAGTTAGCACCTTCGTCGATGAGGCTGATGCGGCGCAAGAAGTCATGGTCGCCAGGCCGGTGCGCGGCGGCTTCGGCCAGGAATTCGGCGTTGATGCGGAAGATGATTCCCAGATGCCGCGGCAGCACCTGCTGCATCAAACCCACGGGCCAGGTTTCCAGCGCTTCGGGCATCAGCGTGTGGTTGGTGTAGCTGAAGACTTTTTTCGTCACGGCCCAGGCGGCCAGCCAGCCGTAACCCTGTTCATCGACCAGCAAACGCATCAGCTCGGCGACGCCGATGGCCGGGTGGGTGTCGTTCAGGTGGATGGCCACCTTGTCAGACAAATTGGCCAGGCTGCCATGTTCGGCGGCATGCCGCGCCAGGATGTCCTGGATGCTGGCGCTGGTGAAAAAGTATTCCTGACGCAGCCGCAGTTCGCGGCCGGCGGGCGTGCTGTCGTTGGGGTACAGCACCCAGGAAATATTCTCGTACTGGTTCTTGAATTCGGCGGCGCGCGCGTAGTCGCCGGTGTTGAAGGCGTGCAGGTCGATCTGGCTGGGTGCGACTGCCTTCCACAAACGCAAGGTGCTCACGCGCTGCGTGCCGTGGCCGGGTATCACCATGTCGTAGGCCTTGGCGTTGACCTCACCCGCATGGCGCCAGATGGGCACATGGTTGGGGTCGGCAGCGGGTTCCACCCAGCCGCCAAAGCGCACCGGGTAGTGCACGCCAAAACGCGGGAATTCCCAGGGTGTGCCGTCCTCCAGCCAGGGGTCGGGCGCCTCTACTTGGCGGCCGCCCTGGATGGCTTGTTTGAACATGCCGAATTCGTAGCGAATGCCGTAGCCGAAGCTGGGCAATCCCAGCGTCGCCATGCTGTCCAGAAAACACGCCGCCAGCCGGCCCAGGCCGCCGTTGCCCAGCGCGGCATCGGGCTCGGTGGCGGCCAGGTCTTCCAGCGAAGCGGCGTGGGCACGCGCCGCCACACCCATCTCGCCCTTGAGTTCCAGTGCCGCCAGCGCGTTGGAAAAGGTGCGGCCGATGAGAAACTCCATCGACAGGTAATACACGCGCCGTGCTTTGGCGTTGCGGTCGGCGCTGTCGCCGGCCACCCAGCGCTGGGACAATTGCTCTCGTGCCACCTGGGCCACGGCATGCATGATCTCGGTGTGTGAAGCGCTGGCCGCTTCGGCACCCACTGTGCTGACCAGGTGCTGGTCGACATGGGCGGCAGTGGGTTGCGTGGCGGCTGGCGCGGTCTGGACGGTGGTGTTCATGGCCTCAGGCGTCGGGGGTCTGGCAGCGGTGGTGTCGATCATCTTATTGCACGGTGCAGTACAAGGAAGCGTATGAAGCCCATTGATGTAGCCCAGAGTCTGGATTTGCCGCGCCGCGCTGTGGCGCTGGTGCTGGCCGGCGGGCGCGGCAGCCGGCTGAAGAACCTGACCGACACGCGCGCCAAGCCGGCGGTGTACTTTGGCGGCAAGTTCCGCATCGTCGACTTTGCGTTGTCGAACTGCATGAACAGCGGCATACGCCGCATCGGCGTCATCACGCAGTACAAGAGCCACAGCCTGCTGCGCCACCTGCAGCGCGGCTGGGCCTTTCTGAAGACCGAGATGAACGAGTTTGTCGACCTGCTGCCGGCACAGCAGCGGGTGGACGAAGAAAGCTGGTACCGCGGCACGGCCGATGCCGTGTACCAGAACCAGGACATCCTGGCCGCCTACCGCGCCGATTACGTGGTGGTGCTGGCTGGCGACCACATCTACAAGCAGAACTACGCCTTGATGCTGGCCGACCATGTCGCCCTGTGCCGTGAATTCGGGCATGAAGTGACAGTGGGTTGCATTGAAGTGGCGCAGGAAGAAGCCAAGGCCTTTGGCGTGATGGCCGTTGACGGCAACCGCAGCATCATCGATTTCATCGAAAAGCCCGACGACCCACCCACCATCCCCGGCAAGCCAGGCCGCACGCTGGCCAGCATGGGCATCTACATCTTCAACGCACGCTACCTGTACCGCGAGCTTGAACGTGACATGCAAGACCCGAATTCAAGCCACGATTTCGGCAAGGACATCATTCCGAAGATGGTCAAAGCGGGCCTGGCGGGCGCCCATCCGTTTGAGCTGAGTTGCGTCAGCGGCAAACCCGGCCTGCCACCCTATTGGCGCGACGTGGGCACGATTGACGCCTACTGGGACGCCAACATCGACCTCACCGCCACCGACCCGGTGCTGAACATGTACGACAAGAACTGGCCCATCTGGACCCATCAACCCCAGCTGCCACCGGCCAAGTTTGTGCACAACCAGGATGACCGGCGCGGCATGGCCATCGAGACACTGGTTTCCGGCGGCTGCATCGTCTCAGGCAGCGTGTTTCGATCGGTGTTGTTCTCCAGCGTGCGGGTGCACTCCCACGCATCGGTGAACTGGTCGGTGCTGCTGCCCGGTGTGCAAGTGGGGCGACATGCTCGCCTAACGCGCACCGTGGTTGACCGCGGCTGCGTGATTACTG
>JANMJI010000301.1:0-14615 GCA_031371275.1 Betaproteobacteria bacterium | reverse complement strand
TACGACCACTGGTGGAGCTGCAGCAAGACCAAGGGTGGCCTTGGCCAGCAGGCCAAGCGCGCCGAGGATCTGAACGCCTGGCCGGCACCGTTCGATCAGCCGTTCTCCCTGGTAGTGAATGTGGCCGTCGGCGGCAACTTCCCCGGCGCCCCGAATGACGCCACGCGCTTCCCGGCCGATCTCGTCGTCGACTACGTGCGCGTGTACGACAAGGTCGGCGGCTATGGCAAGACCAAGCCGATCGGCAAGGGCAAGTTCCCTTGGCAAAAGAAATCCTGATTGGAGTTGAAATGTCGAAGCCTCAAATCCCCGAACAAGACGCGGCGCGCGGCGACTACCCAGCACCCGAAAAAGTGCGCTCCGGCGCGATGCCGATGGCCGCGGGTCAAGGCGGGTCCTGGTCGCGTGTCTTGCCCGAGGTCTGGACAGACGTCGAGCGCAAGACCCTGCTCGATGCCTTTCGTGCCGTGCTCAAGCGCGGCATGCATGGCCTGTGCTACAGCCCCTACCTCGAAGGCCAGCAGCCGGGTTCGCAAATCGGCGAGGCGCAGATCCGCGAGCGCATGAAAATCATCCAGCCGTACACGCGCTGGATCCGCACCTTCTCCTGCACCGACGGCCATGAGCAGACACCGCGCATCGCGCACGAGCTGGGCATCAAGACCCTGGTGGGCGCCTGGATCGGCACCGACGCCGAAATCAACGAGCGCGAGATCCAGGGCGTCATCGAGGTCGCGCGCGCCGGCCACGCCGATATCGTGGCGGTGGGCAACGAGGTGCTGCTGCGCGAAGACATGGATGAAGACCAGTTGCTGGCCTGCATCCAGCGCGTCAAGGACGCCCTGCCCGGCGTGCCGGTGGGCTATGTCGACGCCTACTACCTGTTCGAGCTGCACCCGCGCATCACCGCCGCCTGCGACGTCGTGCTGACCAACTGCTACCCGTTCTGGGAGGGCTGCCCGCGCGAAGGCGCGCTCGCCTACATGCAGAACATGGTGCGGCGCACGCGCGCCGCGGCGCCGGGCAAGCGCATCGTGATCAGCGAGACCGGCTGGCCCGACAAGGGCAGCGCCTTCCACGGCTCGGTGCCTTCGACCGAAGGCGCGATGGCCTACGTCGTCGACACCGTCGAGTGGGCCGAGGCCGATGGCATCGAGGTCTTTTATTTCGCTGCCTTCGACGAAGCCTGGAAGGTCGGCGCCGAAGGCGATGTGGGCGCCTATTGGGGCCTGTGGGACAAGGACGGAAAGCCCAAGTTCGCGTGACAACCATGTTGAAGCTACCCACCGGAAACGCCATCTGCTACTCGGGCTACCGCCACGGCCAGAGCCCGGGCGAGCGGATCTACCCGTCACTTGCCCAGATCCGCGAGGACCTGCAGATCCTGCGCAAGAACTGGCGCCTGCTGCGCCTGTACGACTGCAGCCCCCACGCCGATCGCGTGCTCGAAGTCATCCGCGCCGACGGCCTGCCCTTCCAGGTGATGCTCGGCGCCTACCTCGGCGCCGAGATGAACAACTTCGGCTGCCCCTGGGGCGCCACCTACACCAAAGAGCAGCTCGAAGCCAGCCAGCGCGAGAACGATGCCGAGATCGACCGCCTGATCGCCCTGGCCAAGGCCTACCCCGACATCGTCTTCTCGGTGGCAGTGGGCAACGAGGCCACCGTCGACTGGACAGACCACTTCGTGCCCGTGCACCGCATGATCGAACATGTGCGGCGCGTCAAGGCTGCGGTGCAACAGCCCGTCACCTTCTGCGAAAACTACCTGCCCTGGCAGCACAAGCTGCGCGACCTGGTGGCCGAGCTGGACTTCATATCGCTGCACACCTATCCGGTGTGGGAATACAAGCACATTCACGAAGCACTGGACTACACCAAGGACAACGTGGCCAGCGTGGCGCGGCTGTACCCGGGCAAGCCGCTGGTCATCACCGAAGCCGGCTGGTGTACCAACAGCAATGGCCGTGGCATGCACGCCGAACACGCGGTGCAGGAACTGCAGGCCTGCTACCTGCAAGGCTTGATGGACTGGACGCGTGAAGCCGGCCTGCTGTGCTTTGTGTTCGAGGCTTTTGATGAGCCGTGGAAGGGCTCGGCCGACCCGCTGGAACCTGAAAAACATTGGGGCCTGTTCACGGTCGACAGGCAGCCCAAGCTGGTGATTCCGCAGGTCTTCGCGCAGCGACAAAGCGGCTGAAGCTGTCACGCCAAGGCCAAGGCCAGGGTCCAGCTGGCCAGCGCATGCGCCGGTAGCTGCACGGCCGTGGTCTGTGCGCCCGTCTGTGCCCCCGCCCGTGTGCCCACCCGCAGCGTGAAGCCTTGCGCCGCGTCGCTGCGGTTCAACACCACCACCGCCACGCTGCCGTCGGGGTTGACGGCGGCGGTGCATTCCAGCGCCTCGCGCGTGGCCGCGCACAGCACGCGCTGCGCGCCGGGTTGCATGCAGCGTGCGAAGTGGCCGATAGCGGCGAACGAACTCTGGAAGTGCAAGGCTGCGCGCCCGCCATCGGCCAGCACCGGCGCGCTGCAAAAGTTGCCGACATGGTTCGGCCCGCCGTGCTCGTCCAGCAGCAAATTCCAGTCGATCCAGCCCACCGTCCAGCGGTTCAGGTCCTTGATGATCGATGTGGCGTAGCGCTCGGCCAGCGCCCATTGCCCTGTGTGCGGCCCGCCTTCCTGGCAGCCTTCGGTGAACAGCAGGTGTTTGTCTGGCCAGGCGTCGTGCAGTTGCTGCACCTGGTCGAACTGGTCTTGCACGTACCAATGAAAGCCGGCGCCCCAGACGTATTTCGCGGCTTGCGGGTCGGCGTAGACGGTGCCTGCGCGCTGCACCAACTCATCGCGGTTGTGGTCGTGTACGACGATCTTCACCTGCGCCAGGCCGGCGGCATGCAAAGCCGGGCCGAGGTGGTCGCGCACGAAATCGCGTTCTTCTTCGGCGCTGTAGATACACGATTCCCAGCGCTGCTTGGCCTGCGGTTCGTTCTGCACCGAAACGCCCCAGATGGCCACGCCCTCGGCGGCATAGGCTTCGATGAACTTCACGTAGCACTGCGCCCAGGCGGCGCGGCATTCGGGCCGCAGTGCGCCGCCCTGGTTCATCTGGCCGCTGGTCTTCATCCACGCCGGCGGGCTCCACGGCGAGGCCAGCCATTGCAGCGGCCTGCCGGCGACCGCCTGCGCGGCCTGGATGAAGGGCAGGATGTGTTGGCGATCACGCGCGATGCTGAAACTGGCCAGTGCAAAGTCGTCGGGTGTTTCGACATGGGCGTAATTGCCCAGCCCGAAATCGCTGCTGCCCATGGGCACACGACACAGCGTGTAGCCGTGGCCTTGCACCGGGTCGAAATACGCGTGCAGCAGCGCACCGGCCTGTGCCGGCGCCAGTTGCTGCCAGGTCAGCGCTGCGGCCTCTGTGAAAGCGCCGCCAAAGCCGAGCAGGGTTTGGAAACGCCGCGCCGGGTCGACGTAGACGGTGGGCCCGGTGTCACCCGGCTCGGCGTCGCGCCACAGCGGCGCCGGCTGTACGGCCAGCCGCTCGCCGCTGTCGCGTGCGCTGCGCAGGCAACGCGTGGCCGGCGCCGGCTGCGCTGTCAACTCACTTCGCCCAGTAGATGCCGTCCAGATAAATCTTCGGCAGGCCGGTTTTCTGGAAGTTGCCGGTGCTGGCAAAGCGGTCGGCGATGACGAAGCGCGCGCTGATGAGCGACAAATCCAGCTTGGGGTTGGCGGCCACAAAATCCTTCAGCGGAATGCTCACCTTGCACCACGCGCCGCTGTTGCAGTAGCCGTACTGGCCGTTGGCGATTTGCAGAAAGGCTTCAGCACCGTCGCGGTTGAGCGTGTCGCCGATAAGCCCGATCTCTATCTTGCCGGCGTAGGTCGTCTTGATGCTGAAGTTCAGCGTGCCGGCCGCGGCATAGGCCGACAGGTTTTCGGTGCTGGCGGTGGGCGACTGGCGCAACAAGCCCCAGCCGTAGACCGCCGGGAGGGGCGTGACCTCGATACTGCGCGTGCCGTCGCCAGGCGCTGCGTCAGTGCTGATTTCCGGGTAGGCCGCGGTGGTGCCGTCAAAGGCGTCCCAGCGCAGCCCGGCGGCGGCCACTTCAGACGCACCCGGTGCGGCTTCAGAGTACAGCGTGTAGCGGTTGGCCGTGACCGCGGTGTTGGCCACCGCCAGCGCGTAATACAGCGCGTTGGCCGCGGTGTAGGTGCCGGCCTCGCAGGTCCAGGTGGTGCCGCAGGTGCCCAGGCCCTGGATGGCGAAGCGCGCTTCGCGGTTGGCGTTGAACAGGCCCCACTTGTCGTCGCTTTGTTTCCAGGCTTCGTCAAAAGCCTCGAAGTAGACGATGGCCTTGGGCCCGCTGCCGGCGCGGCCTTCGGCGGCCCACGTGTTCAGCCGGTCCAGGTAGAGCTTCTGGTTCACCGGATGGGCGCGAAAGCGCAGCTTGCCCAGGTCCACCGCGTTCCAGCCGGTTTCGCCAATCGTGATCGGCATCGCCGTCAGGCCGCGGCCGTCGAGGTGGGCGCGCGCGGCGTTGTACTGGCGCTTGGCCTCGGTCAAAGCGCCGTCCATCATCGCCGCGGCGCGCGTGGCCACGGGCACGCCCAGCTGTTGCCAGTTCCACGCGATGTCGGGGTATTGCGTGTCGAGTTCGGTGTAGGTGTGCAGCGAAACGAAGTCGATGACATCGGTGATGGTGTTGGGCGCGGTGGACCAGAACAGCCAGTTGTCGTCGCTGGTCACCGGCTGCGTGACCTGGCCGCGCAGCTTGGTGATGTAGCCGGCCATGGTCTCCGGCGTCAGCTTGTTGAACGACCACACCACCATGTTCTCGTTGCCCACGCTCACCGCCAGCACGATGTCGCGGTACTGCTTGGCCAAGGCCACAGCGCGCGCCAGTTCGGCCTGGTTGTAGGGCTCGTCGCCGCTTTGCACATACACGCCCAACTGCACCTTGATGTCGATGGCGTATTTGAAGATCACGGCCAGCGTCTGCCTGGCCACTTTGTCAGAACTGTCGAAGACGCGGATCAGCCCGAAGCCGGCTTTGACGAGCAGATCAAGGTCTTGTTTGATGTTGGCTTCGGTGATGGTCTCGCCGGCCAGGCCGGCCACGTTGGTGGCGCTGCGGTAGGGCGAATAGGCCACCGCCTTGCGGCTGCTGAACTCGGCCGGCAGCGGCCGCAGGTCGGCAGCCGTGACGGGCGTGGTGCCGCTGCCGCTGCCACCGCAAGCGGCCAGCACGCTGGCGAAAACCAGCGCCAGCAGGTGGCTGCGCAACAGGCCAGTGCGCAGCAGGCCAGTGCGCCAGCAAGGGGCGGCTGTGGGCGTGAACTTCATGGTGGGTACCTTGAAAAGCATCAGGTCAGAACACATAGACGGCGCCGGCCAAATACGACGTGCCGCGGCTCTTCAGCCGTGAATCGATGTTGGTGAAGGCCGAGTTGCTGGGCATCGACAGCGGCGACAGCCCGCGCTTGGCGTATTGCACCAGCGAGCCCGAGCCGTAGACCTGAAAGCCATTCTTGAAGTCGTAGTTCAGGCCCACGGTGTTCACCGTCAGCGCGTTGGACTGGCCGCGGTCGCTGGGGTTGGACGTGGCCGCCGCGCCCAGGTGTACCAGTCCCGTGTAGGCCGTCCAGTTGCCGCCAAAACGGTAGCGCGCGCCCAGCATCAAGTCCACCGAAGTGGCAGGGTAGCCCTTGAAGACACCGCCGCCCACGTCGGTGCGCCAGTCGACGTTGAAGGGGTTGTTCCATTCGTCAAAGCCGCTGCCGCTGGTGGCCGCCGGGCGTGTGATGCGCGCGTAGGCGCCGCTCCAGCGGTTGCCGCGCAGGCCGCCCGAGACTTCGATCTTCGAATCGACCTGGTAGCGCGCCATGACCATCGCAATGCCCTGGCTGGAGGCGCCCAGCTTGCTGTCGTCGGCGGGGAAGGGCGTGAGGCCCGTGAACACGCCGTGGCCGAAGGCCGAGGGGGTGCCGTTCTTGCTGTTCTGATAGACCGCATCGACGACCAGATCACCGCGGTGGAACTGGGCGTAGAGCTCGGTGAAAGAAGGCTTGTTGCGCGACCAGCCGGCTTTGCCCTGGTCGTAGGTGGCTTCCAGCACCAGGTCGCCCTCGAACACGTCCAGCGGGCGCGTGGCCACGCGGATGGCGCGCGTCAATACGCCATAGCCGGCGCCGCTGGCACCCCAGACATCGGCGACGCCGATGTTCGATCCATACGGGTAGTCGGCCACGCTCCAGCCGCGTGTCACCATGGCACCGATGCGCACGCTGCCGTAGTCGTCGTGGCTCAAGGCCACATTCTTTTCGTACCAGAAGCCCTTGAAGTCTTCCTTGCCGTCGCGAAAGCGCTGGCTTAGCAAAGCCTGCACCTTGAAGCCCTTGGGCAGGTCGTATTTGAAGCCCAGGTAAGGCTGGAACAGCGTCACATGGGTGGTGCCGGCGCCATAGGGCTTGCCTTGCACCAGCTCGTCGGCCCAGGGGAATTGCTTGTCTGCGCTGGGGTCCACCTGGCAGGCTTTGCACACAGTGCTGACACGCCCCAGCTCGGCCTTGGCAAAGCCGGTCAGTGAGAAAGGCCCGTAGTCAATGGCCTGCGCGGCGCCACCGAACAGCAGCCCGGCGGTCAGCCCCCCCAGCAGCAGGGCCAGCGGTGTCTTGCGGGGCGGGTTGAAATGCTTCATGTGCGTGGGGCCCGGTATGGCAGCCAGAGGAAGGAAGGCGGGTTTGGATGCACCGCAGACCGTGTTTTCTTGTCTTGATGGCAGCGCCTGTGAAAGCGCTTTCACAAGGTTAGTCGAAGCGCTGTTGCCGCGTCAACGGCCACCGTCCCCGTGTTTTCCCGCGGGCTTGCCGGCCCCACTGGCCTGCCCAGCCCGCGGCGTTGGGCGGGGTTCGGCGAGATTCGGGTAAGCCCCGGGTCGGGTTTATGAAAGCGCTTTCAATAATACCGGCTGACGGGGCCGTGGCGACCCGTGAAGGGCGCAGATGAAGCGGATCAAGCAGAGGCTGGGGTGGTGGGTGCCGGTGGTGGTGCTGGCCGTGGGCGCCTGCGGCAGCAGCCTGGCGCAGGCCCAGTCCACGCTGAAGGTGGGCAGCGGCCTGGTGCTGCTGGCCCCGCGCAGCGGCGACAAGCCACCGCCGGCCGCGCCGCTGCGCAGCGAAGCGATGTTGAAGCAGGCGGCGCCCACCAGCCAGTGGTATTCCACGCTGATCTTCAACCCCCAGCCCGACCCGATCTACGCCCAGCCGCTGAGCTTCAAGACCACGGCGGCGGGGCTGGAACTGGCCATGCCGGCCAAGCAGGTGGTGGCCACCGAGCGCCCCGACGCGGAAATCCACTACCCGCATGCCGACGCGCTGGTGTTCTCGCCCGCTGCCTTCGAGCCCGAGCCCGCCAAGCTGGCGCGTGTGTCTGACTGGGCCGTCGACATTGCGATGGCGCGTGGCGCCGACCAGTTGCTGGCCACTGTCGCGCACGGCAGCCCCTATGCCTACTTCCGCCTCACGCGCGGTGACGTGCGTATCCGCCTGCCCGCCGCGGGTGAACGCATGCCCAGCGCCGACGCCCGCGTGCTGGCGCTGCGTGTGAAGGGCCGGCCTTACGCCGTGTTCGGCCCTGCCGGCGTGCGTTGGGAACAGGCATCGGCCACCGAATGGCTGGGCCGTCTGCCCGAAGGCAAAGGCTACTTCGCCGCCGCCGGCCTGCCCGACGACAAAGCAGAAACGCTGGCCCTGCTGGCCCGCCACGCCTACGCCTTCGTCACCGACACGCGCGCGACCTGGCGCTACGACAGCGCCGCCAGCCAGATGGTGGCCACTTACACCGCCAGCACGCAGGTCATGGAAGGGCCAGACCACGGCCCCCTGCTGGCGCTGTATCCGCACCAGTGGTTCAACAACGCCAGCGTGGCCGACAAGCTGGGCCCGGCCTACGACACCGTGCGCGGCAAGCTGCGCTTGCTGGCGGCTGCACAGTTCAAGACAACACGCGCCTACACCGGCTTTGTGCCGCACTGGCCGGCGCTGGCCGCCAGCCCGCGCCTGGCCGAGTTCGACGACCATTTCAAGCGCGACATGCGCCGCCGCCGCGACCTCATGCCGCTGAAAGAGAACCCCGACAACTGGCGCGTCAGCGTCTATTGGCAAGGCAAGGGTCTGACCAAGCTGACGCAACTGGCGGCGGTGGCCGAACAGCAAGGCGATGTGTCGTCGCGCGACCAACTGCTGGCACTGGCCAAGGAACGCATGGAATGGTGGTTTTCTGGCAAGGGCAAGGTCAGCTACTTCATGCTCGACAAGCGCCTGGGCACGGTGTCGGCCTACCCCGACGAGTTCTTCTCTGTCGAGCAGATGAACGACCACCATTTCCAGTACGGCTACTGGATACGTGCGGCCGCCGAGATCGCGCTGCGCGACCCAGCCTGGGCCGCGAAGGAGCAATGGGGCGGCATGGTCGATTTGCTGGTCAAGGACATTGCCAACACCGAGCGCGGCGCGGCCGACTTTCCGTACATCCGCAACTTCGACGCCTATGAGGGTCATTCCTGGGCGGTGGGCATCGGCGGCGCCGGCATTTACGGCGCCCAGGGCAACAACCAGGAATCGTCCAGCGAGGCCGTCAATGCCTGGGCCGGCCTCATTCTGTGGGGCGAGGCCACCGGCAACACCGCCCTGCGTGACCTGGGCGTGTACCTGTACAGCACCGAAATCGAGGCCATCAACCACTACTGGTTTGACATCCACGGCCTGGTTTTCGCGCCCGAGTACAAGCCTGTCGAAACCAGCATGCTGTTCGGCGGCAAGTACGCGCACAACACCTGGTGGACCGACGAGCCGCGGCAAATCCACGGCATCAACCTGCTGCCCATCGCGCCCTACTCGACCTACCTGGGCCGAGACGCGGCGTTTGTGAAGCGCAACCTGGCGGCGATGAAGGTCGAAAGCGAGGCCTACAAGAAGCGCGGCAAATTCCCACCGAACCCGCCGCCCGAAGACGTGTGGCAGGACATCTTCGCCAAGTACCTGGCGCTGGTCGACCCGGACGCCGCATTGGCGGCATGGAACCCGCGCGGCAGCGTCGAAGACGGCGAAACGCCCAGCCATGTGCTGCACTGGCTGCTGAGTCTGCAAGCCCTCGGCACGCCAGACCACGCGGTGCTGGCCGACACCACGCTCTACCAAGTCTTCAAGCGCGCTGACGGCCGCCGCAGCTACCTGGCCTACAACGCCGGCAAGCTGCCTTTGAACGTGCGTTTCAGCGATGGCCAGCAGCTCACCGTGGCCCCGGGCACGCTGGGCCGCGCGCCGTGAACACCCACCCGCCGCACTGACTCAGAACCAAGGCAACGCTGATGAAGTCCCTCGCGGCGCGCGCATCCCTGCTTTGGGCGGTCTGCGGCGTTGCAAATCCTCGCCATAGCGGGGCTATGGCTGTGGTTTGCGCCTTGCAGCCCATCCCAAACCAGGGCGCGCGCACTCGCGGGGACTTGATCAGCGTCGCCCTAAGGGAAATCACAGGGCCCAACGGTCTTGTCACCTTTGCACCGCGGCGCTAAGCTCGTTTCTGAAAGCGCTTTCATACTTTTCACATGTTTCGGAATGGGTGATGACCCCGCTTTCCCGGATTCCGCAGTCAGGCCGTGCAGGCCACCCCGTCAGGACCACCACCATGAACCAGCTCTCCCGTTCTTTCGCCCTGTCTGCCGTCGCCATGGCGGCTTCGCTGTTGGTCACCGCCTGCGGCGGCGGCGATGCCGAAGCACCCCCCAAGGCCAGCACCGGCACGGCCACCACCACCGCCGCCGATACCGTGCCGCCCACCTTCACCATCAGCGACAACGTGGCCGGCACCACGGCCAGCGGCGACATCACCTTCACCTTCACCTTCAGTGAAGACGTGGGCATCAGCTTCACCGCCGACGACGTGGTCGTCACCGGCGGCACCAAGGGCGCCTTCCTGCGCGTGGGCACGACGCAGGCCACGCTGGTCGTCACGCCCACCGCCAACAGTGCCGGCACGGTGGGCTTGAACATCGGCGCGGGCATGGTCAAAGACCTGGCCGGCAACGGCAACGCCACCGCGGTGGCGGCGTCACGCGCCTACAACACCGTGATCCCCGTCATCACGACCAAGCTGGTGAGCTTCCAGGAAACCATTGCACCCACCTTGATCGGCTTTGGCAACGCCGACGGCACGGTCGTCGCCGACCCCACCGACGCCACCAACAAAGTCGCCAAGGTCATCAAGGCCGCCAACGCCGAACTGTGGGCCGGTGTCACCGCGGCGGTGTGCCCCGGCGACAGCATTGCCACCATCCCCTTCAGCGCGGCCAACAAGAAGATGTCGGTGCGCGTGTTTTCGCCCGATGCCGGCATCCCGGTGCGGCTGAAGGTGGAAAACGCTGCCGACGGCACCAAGTCAGTGGAAACCGAGGCCACCGTGACCACCGCCGCCGGCTGGCAGACGCTGACCTTTGACTTCAACGCCCCGGCCGCCGGCACTGCCGCGCTGAACCTGGCCAACACCTACAACAAGGCTTCGATCTTCTTCAACTTCGGCAAGACCGGCGCCCAGGTGGGTGCGGCCAAGACCTACTACTTCGACGACGTGTCCTTCGTCGGCAGCAGCTTCAGCGCGGCCTGCCCCGGCGCGGGCGGTGGTGGCGGCGGCACCAACACCACGATCAGCTTTGACGAAGCCACGCCGCCGGTGTTCACCGGCTTTGGCGGCGCCGACGGTGCCATCGTCGCCGACCCCGCCAACGCCGCCAACAAGGTGGCCAAGACGGTGAAGGCGGCCGACGCCGAACTGTGGGGCGGCACGACGGTGTCCAACCTCGCCAACCAGGCCATCGCGCCGATCGGTTTCAGCGCCACGAACAAGATCATCACGGTGCGCGTGTGGGCGCCTGAGGCCGGCATCCCGGTGCGGCTGAAAGTGGAAAACGCCACCGACGGCACGAAGACGGCAGAGACCGAAGCCACCACCACGGTGGCCGCTGGCTGGCAAACGCTGAGCTTCAACTTCGGCAGCGTCGCCGCCGGCACCGCCGCGCTCGACCTGGCGCAGACCTTCAACAAGGTGTCGATCTTCTTCAACTTCGGCAAGACCGGCGCGCAATCGGGCGGTGCCAAGACCTACTACTTTGACGACATCGTCTACCCGGCTGCTGCGGCCAGTGGTGGTGGTGGCGGCGGTGGCGCGGGCACGCTGGTGGGCGGTGTCTATGCCGGCGAATACACCGGCGACCTGGACCCGGCCAAGAACCTGCCGCCCAAGACCACGCTGGGCGGCGATGTCGGCTTCTTCTACGACGCGCGGCTGGCCAACAACAAGTACTACGACTTCGGCGGCATCTCGGGCCCGGTGCAGAACCCCGGTGGTGTGAACAACTTCTACTACGGCCTGGGCCTGAAGCTGCCGGCCATCACCGACGCCTACTTCGGCGCCTATGTCAACGCGCCGAACAATGGCACGACGAATGTGTCGGCCTACACCAACCTGACGGCCACCCTGTGGGGCCCGGCCGAGTTGTTCGAGAAGTCTTTCACCCCGGCCATTCAGGTCGTGATGGCGGGCCCGGCGGTGGCCGGTTGCGCTTCGAATTCAGGCCGCTCTGAAGTGCAGCGCATCATCGCCGCAGCGCAGAAAATCGGCGCCGCGTCGAACTACGTGCTGCCCTTGAGCAGCTTCACGCTGAAGTTTGCATGCAGCGGCGAAACCACGGTGGCGCAAGTGCTGGCCAAGATCGCGCAGATCAACTTCACGCTGGTCGGCACCAACGTGCAGTACAGCGTGCCAGACACCAGCAACCCGCCGGCCTATGCCAATGGGCTCAACATCGGGCCCATCAAGTTCAATTGACGCGCTGGAGCATGCGTTGCACGGTGTCCAGCAGTTCTTCCAGCAGCACCGGCTTGGTGATGTAGCCGGCAAAGCCGGCGTCCAGCGCAGCGTCGATGTCGGCAGGCAGTGCATTGGCGCTGACGGCGACCACCGGGGTGTGGGCGGTGGCGGTGTTGGCGCGCAGGTGGGCCAACACCGCAAAGCCGTCCATCTCGGGCAGGTGGATGTCCAGCAAGACCAGGTCGGGCCGCTCTTGCCGGGCCAGGCGCAGGCCGTCTGAGGGCAGGGCGGCGCTGAGCAGGCGCAGGCCGGGCAGGCGGGCCAGCATGGCTTCCATCAGCACCACGTTGACGACGTTGTCTTCGATGTAGAGCACGGTGCGGGGGCTGACATCGGCGGCTGCGGCTGCGGCTGTGGCTGTCGGTGTCGGTGTCGACGCCGCGGCGGTATCACCTTCGGCCAGCGCCGTCTGCAGCCCGGGGGTGATCTGCATCATCTGCATGACTTGCGTCACTTGCGTCACTTGCGCAGCGTGCGGGTTCGGCAAACGCACCCAGAACGTGCTGCCCAGGCCGGGCTGGCTGTCCACGCCAATGCTGCCGCCCATGGCTTCGACAAGGCGGCGGCTGAGTGCCAGGCCGATGCCGGTGCCTTCGACGCCCGAATGTGCGGCCGACAAGCGCTCAAAAGGCTGGAACAGCCGCGCCTGTTCGGCCGCCGTCAGGCCGCGGCCGCTGTCGCGCACGGCCAGCCACGCACGCTGGCCTTCGTGGCGAAATTCCAGCGCCACTTCACCGGCCGGCCGGTTGTACTTGATGGCGTTCCCCAGCAGGTTCAGCAGCACCTGCTTGAGCCTTCGCCGGTCTGCCAGCACGCTGGCTTGCTGCATCGCCGGCGGTGCCGGATACAGGCGCACGCCACGGCTTTGCGCCAGCGCCTGCACCAGGCCCAGGCATTCCTCTGTCAGCGCGTGCAGGGGCACGGGTTCGGGCGCCAATTGCAGCTCGCCGGCTTCAATGCGGCCCAGATCGAGCACCTCGTTGATAAGCCCCAGCAGGTGTTCGGCGCCACGCAAGATCTCGTACACCCAGGCCTGCTGGTGGGGGGCCAACGGCTGGCGCGCGTCAGACCCCAGCAGTTGGCCGAAGCCGATGATGGCGTTCATCGGCGTGCGCAATTCGTGCGACATCTGCGACAGGAATTGCGACTTCGCGCGGTTGGCGCGTTCGGCCTCGTCGCGCGCCGCAATCAGCGCTTCTTCGGCCTGCTTGCGGGCCGTGATGTCGGTGCCAAAGGCGTAGCAGGTCTGGCGCCCGTCGGCCTGCAACGGGCCGGCGACATGGCTGATCTCAAGCTCCAGCCGGCGCTCGTCGGGCGCCAGCCGGTAGCTGCGTTCGTGCACCGAAACTTCACCGGCCCGTGCCAGCGCCAACGCGGCGCTGACCTCGGCGTAGCGCTGTGCGCTCAACACGCGGCGTGAATCCACGCCCACGGTGTCTGGGGCTGAACGGCCCAGCACCGCGGTCAGGGGTTTGTTGACATAGGTGTAGATGCCGTCACGGTCGACCGCGGCGATGTAGCCCGGAAAGGCCGCCAGCAGCGCGCGTAGTTCGGCTTCGCTTTCGCGCAAGCCTTCTTCGGCGCGCTTGCGGGCGCTGATGTCGATGGCAAAACCGTAGACCGCAGGGGCCCCGGTGCGCGGGTCGACGCCGGGGCTCATCGTCACCTGCACGTCCACCGCCGGGGCATCGCCAGGCGGCTGGTGGTGGTGTTCGTAGATCAGCGTTTCACCGGCCAGTGCCCGCGCCAGCAGCGGCTGCAGTGCCAGCGTCCGCGCAGGCCCCAGCACGTCGGCCATGGGCTTGTCCACCACCTGCTCGGGTCGCAGCCCCAGCAGCGCCGCCAGGCTGCGGTTGGCGTAGGTGAAGCGGCCCTGTTCGTCGAGCCGGCTGATGTGACCGGGAAAGGCGTCCAGCAGCCCCCGTTGTTCGGCCTCGCGGGCCACCAGCGCGGCACGGCGCTGTTCTTGGTCGGTGATGTCGCGGGTGACCATGGCCACGTACTGCACCGCGCCGCTTTCACCGCGGTAGGGGAAGTAGGTGGTCTCCAGCACCCGGTCTTCATGGCCCGGCGACAATGCCGCACCGCGCGCCACGCGCACCTGGCCGGTGGCCACACATTCGTTGATGGCCTGGCGCCGCTGCGGCGCGATGCCGCGCGGCAGCGCCTGCGTGCTGGGGCGCCCGAGCGCGTCTTCGCGGGCCACGCCGGCGGTGCGGCACCAGGCGTCGTTGACGAGCAGGTAGACCTCTTGGGTATCGATCACCGAGACCAGGTCGGTGATCGAGTTCACCACCCGTTCGTAGCTGCGCAGCATCAGCTCGGCATGGCGGCGTTCGCTGATGTCGGTCCAGATGCCCACCGCCCCCACCCTGTGGCCCGCGGTGTCGTACAGCGGCGTGGCGTGGCAGACGCAGTGGACATGGCTGCCGTCGGGCCGCGTGATGCCCAGCTCGTAATAGCCCGGCAGGCCTTGCGCCCGCTGGCGCAGTTCGTGCTGCAGCGTCAACAAGTCGGCGCCGCTGAAAAACTCGGTCACCGGGCGGCCGATGATGTCCTCACGCTGGCGGCCCAGCAGCAGCGCCATGGCGGGGTTGATGTCGGTGCTGCGGCCTTCGTTGCTGACGAACCAGAAACCTTGCCGCGTGCCCTGCAGCAACTGCGTGTGCAGGTGGTGCTGTTCGGCCAG
>JANMJI010000255.1:0-10918 GCA_031371275.1 Betaproteobacteria bacterium | reverse complement strand
AGAGACGAATATGAATCGACTGGCTTTCACTCCACTCCTCGTTCTCGTCGTTGTCGCTGGGGCCCGAGCCGATCTGCCCGCGGGTTACACCGCAAAGGTTCCGGTCACCGCCGGCAACCGGCTCGACTGGACCTTCGCACTCACCAATCAAAACGCGGCTGCGATTGCTCAGTTGTGCGTGCGCCTGGATGGGATTCCACTTGCCATCGAACTGGCGGCGGCGCGCACGCGCTGGCTGGGCGTGGACGGGCTGCGCACGCGGCTGCGGGCCGGCAGCGGCGAAGCTGCCGGCGAGCCTGCTGGCGAGCAATTGCGCGTACTGACAGGGGGCGCCCGGCTGGCGCTGCCGCGCCACCAGACGTTGCGCGCCGCGTTGGACTGGAGCCACGGCCTGCTCTCGCCAGATGAGCAGGCGGTGTTCAGGCGCCTGGGCGTGTTCAGCGGCGGCTTCTCGTTGGCCGCCGTGCAGCAGGTGGCGGCTGACGATGACATCGACGAGTGGGCCGTGCTGGACCTGCTGGGCCAGTTGATTGACCGTTCGCTGGTGGTCGCCGACTTCGATGGCGGCGCCGCCCGCGCCGCGGGTGCGCCCGCCGAGATCACCGGCGCCATGGCCGAGCCACGCTACCGGCTGCTGCAAAGCCTGCGTGAATACGCGCTGGCGCAGTTGCAGGCGCAGGGCGAGCACGACACCTGGCGCCAACGCCACGCTGCCTGGTTCTGCGCACTGGCCTTCAGCAAGGGCGGGTCCACCGCCGAACTGCGCACGCTGACCGACCGCTGGCCGCTGGTGCTGGAGCACGACAACCTGCCCGCCGCGCTGGACTGGGCTGCCGAGCACGACCCGGTGCTGGCCTTGAGCGTGGCCGCCGCGCTGCTGCCGTTCTAAATCGGTGGCGAGCTGGCTCGGCCAAGCGGCCCTTCGCATGCCTCGCAACGTCCGCCCAGCACCGGCCTGACATCGATCTGAAACGCGCCCCCCTACATGCCGCCGACAAGCCCCTCTCCGACAGAAACCGCCACACCCGCCAACCTGAGCTTCGGCCGCTGGGTGTTGCGCCCTGCGACGCGCCAGGTGCTGGTGGATGGGCGGGCGGTGCCTGTCGGGGCGCGCGTTTTCGACCTGCTGCTGGCCCTGGTCGAGCGGCGCGAGCGTGTCGTCAGCAAGAACGAATTGCTGGACCTGGTGTGGCCCGGCATGGTCGTCGAAGAGAACAATCTGCAGGTTCAGGTTTCTGCTTTGCGCAAACAGTTGGGGGTGGCGGTGATCGCCACCGTGGCCGGCCGCGGCTACCGCTTCACCGCCGACGCAGGCCCGGTGGTGTTCGGGCCATTGACAGCACCCGGCGGGCCCGTGGCTGAATTGCCGGCCTTGTTCGGCCGCGAACACGACCTGCAAACGCTGCACTACCTGTTGCAGGCCCACCGGCTGGTCAGCATCGTGGGCTCTGGCGGCATCGGCAAGACCGCGCTGGCGCTGGCCGTGGCCGCACAGCACCGGGCCCGCTTTGCCGATGGGACGGTGCTGGTCGACCTGGCGCCGCTGAACCACGCCGAAGAACTGCCACCTTGCATTGCAACCGCCCTGCAGCCCTGGGCCGCACGGCCTTTCGATGGCCTGCTGGTGCTGGACAACTGCGAGCACCTTGTCCACGCCGTGGCCGAGTGGGCGCTGGCGGCGCTGGCGCAATGGCCTGGCCTGCATCTGCTGGCCACCAGCCAGCAGCCGCTGCGCCTGGGCGCCGAACAGGTCTACCGTGTGAGTGCCCTGGCACTGCCCGCCGGGCCGGGGCTGGCGCCGGCGCAGGCGGCCAGCGCGGTGCGCCTGTTCGAGGCCCGTGCCAGCGCCGCCGACCAGCGCTTTGTGCTGGATGCTGGCAACGTGGCGCTGGTGGTCGCCATCTGCCGCCAGCTTGACGGCGTGGCGCTGGCCATCGAACTGGCCGCTGCACGCGTGCAGCACCTGGGCTTGCAGGGCTTGCATGACCTGCTGAGCCAGCGGCTGCGCATGTTGGGCACGCCGACACGCGCTGTGCCGATGCGCCAGCGCACGCTGGGCGCGGCCCTGGCCTGGAGCCACGCGCTGTTGTCAGCGCCAGAACAGACCGTGCTGCGCCGCCTGGCGGTGATGTCGGGCAGCTTCAGCCCGGGCAGCGCACAGCCGGTGGTGGCCGATGAAACCCTGGACGAATGGGACGTGCTGGACCATGTCGGTGCGCTCGTCGACAAGTCGCTGGTGGCGGTGGCGGGCTCGGCCGGCGCGACCGAAGAACCCCGTTTGAGGCTGCTGGAAACAGTGCGCCAGTTTGCGTTGGAACGCCTGGCCGAAGCCGGCGAAGAAGCCGCCACACGCGAGCGCCATCTGGCGCACATGCTGGCCCTGGCAGAGCGCGCCAGCAGCGCCCTGAGCGGCCCCGAAGAAGGCGCGTGGCTAAACCGGCTGGACGAGGACCGCGACAACCTGCTGGCCGCGCTGGCCTGGTGCGACGACGCGGCCGATGGCAGCGCGCGCGGCCTGCGCTTGGTGGCGGCGTTGCAACGTTACTGGCTGAACCGTGGCCGTCTGGCCCAGGGCGACCATGTCTGTGCGTTGGCCCTGGCGCGACCGGGCGCCGCCGGGCAGGGCGTGCTGTACGGCCAGGCCCTGCTGGTGGCCGGCCGCATCAGCGCCTACCTGGGCCATGACAGCCAGGCCCTGGCCCGTCTGCAAGCCAGCGTCGATGTGGCGCAGCGCTGCGACGACCCCGTGCTGCGGGTGCAGGCCTTGACCTGGCTGGGTTGGGCCTGCGCGCGGCAGGGCCAGCCGGCGGCGGCGCGCCAGCACGGACAGGACGCCCTGGCGGCGGCCCGCCAGATACCCGAAAGGCCGGACTTGCTGGTGCAGGCGGCCAACGTGCTGGCCGAACTGGAACGCCTGGAGGGCCGGCTCGACGCGGCACAACCTCTGTACGAGGAAGCCCTGCGCCGCGCGCGCGCTTTGGGCGACCGGCTGACGACGCTGGCCGTGCTGGCCAACCTGTGCATGCTGGCTTTGGCGCAGGCCCTGTCTGGCCCTGCGCAGACCAGGCCCGGCAGTCCCGCGCAGCCGCTGAAACTGGTCGGCCAGCGCCTGCTTGAAGCACTGGCCATCGCCGACGAACTGGCATCGGCACGCGGCAGGTTGACGGTGCTGGAGGTCTGCGCCGGCCTGGCCGCGGTGCAGGGCTTCGGGTCACAGGCGCTGCGCTGGGACGCCGCCGCGGCCCACCACCTGAGCTCCCTGGGGCGCCAGCGCGACGCCACCGACGCGGCTTTCCTGGGGCCGCTGCTGGACCAGGCGCGCGCTGCGCTGGGCCCGTCAGACGCGACAGCCGCGCAGGCCGTGGGCGTTGCGCTGGCGCTCGGCGATGCGCTGGACCAGGCCCGGCAGTCCTTGCTGGCACTCGTCGCCACAGACTGAGGCTCTGGCGCCGGCGCCCCAGCCTTCAGTCCTGCATGGCCAGCACCTGCTCACGCAGTTGCGCGGTTTGCTGGTTCCAGTAGGCCGCGCTGCCGAAGAATGGAAAGTTGCGTGGAAAGGTCGGGTCGCCCCAGCGTGCTGCCAGCCAGGCGCTGTGGCGCACCATGCGCAGGGTGCGCAAGGGCTCGATCAGCCGACGTTCACGGTCGTCGAAGTCGCTGAATTGCTCGTAGCCTTCCAGCAGCGTATTGAGTTGCTGCGCCATCGTCGTGTGGTCGCCCGAGACCAGCATCCACAGGTCTTGCACGGCCGGGCCTTGCATCGCGTCGTCAAGATCCACCACATGCGGCGCGCCGGCTCCGAAGACAACTTCAACCGCTGTCAGCGCCCGATCACAGGCCTGCTGCCAGGCTGTCTGAGTCTGTTGCGGTTTTGGCTGCCGGCCTGTAGGCTGAGATTCCGGTCTGAGCAGTCTGCCGGTTGTGAATGTTTCCCTCTCTCGACACAGAAAGGGCAGTTGACGTGACTGACTTGGCGATGTGCGCGCAACGCTGCGGGGCAAGCATAGGCAGCTTATTCTTGCCCTTCCTCGGCGCGCTTGTCGCTCTGCTCGCGCTGCTCAGTCCGTCGCGCGGTCATGCAGCAGATCCGCGCCAGTTAACGATCCACGTAACGGATCGTGGCATTGACCAAATGCGCCATTGGCAGAACGAAAGGGAGGACGGCCTCACTTGGATACGAGGTCACTTGCCCGAGCAGGCCCGTATCGCACTTCTGATGCCAAAAGGAGTTGCTATCGAGCCCTCGGGCATTGAACAGCTGAAAGCGCGGTTCGTCAAGGAAATCACGGAACGCGTAGACGCAGCGCTGAAGGCTGGGATGACCGAGGTCGAGATTCAACTCGTGGAGGATGTTTCGAGGATTGGCTACTTTGCCCCTTGGCGCCAAGACGCCTTAGATCGCTTCGGCGCCGCAGCCTATGGCGCAATCGGCGAATTGAACACCCGATTGGGCCAGGGTGGTGTCAAGGTCGCGAGCCGCGCCAACCTCGGCAGTAACGGCACAAAGGTGTTCGCCAACAACGTCGATGCCTGGTCGCCGAAGGGCAAGGCAATCTGGGAAAGCGTCGATATGTTCGACGGTAGGGCCTTCATGGTACCGATGGTCAAGGTGATCGATCGAATCGGGTTTAGTCGAGTTCGGCTGTTCAATACCAAAGGGGACTGGTTGGCTCCAAATCTAGGCTTCGCCTATCGCTCAATTGGCAACTCCGCGACTTCGATCCAGTTGAGGGACCACTACTTTCCGCTGCTCAAGGTCTACATGTTGAATGCCCTTGGCGGCATCGGCGGCCACATCTCAGGAATGGACGATGCGAATCGCTTCTTGATTGAGGAGTATCGGGGCAGGATTGAACGATACCAGCCGTTGCGTGGAACATTTTTCGGCCGCGAGTTGCGTCGCCCGGCTCAGTTGCCGAGCGCAGTGAGCCGCGCAGTCCCGTCGCAGGATATCGAAGGCATTGCCGTGTGGCGGACCAGAGCGCAGGATCTCGTCACGACACTACAGTCGTTCGGGGATGGCTTCGAGACCCTGTACGGGCAAGGGAACAAGGGCAGCCAGAGCATTCTTGGGCTTGGGCGCGGGGCGGGTTTGGCTCAGGCGATAGCCGAAGACATTGAGTTGGCGGGCGAAAGCGAACTTGTCAGCCTGAAGTCCCGCACTGTCGAAGCTCTCGTTAAGCTGATCTTCGACTGGACCGCGCGAACACCCGACGGGGCACGGATACCGGGCGCTGAAGGCTACAAGGAGTTGTACGGCGGCTTGATGGAAGTGGCGCGTACAGGCAGGGTTGATGTCGAAACCATGAAGAGTTTCGACCGGGCCACCTTGGAGTTCGCCAAACCGCGCATAGAGGCCAGCTACGCTGCGAAGCTCGAGCAGCATCGATCCAAAGTGGCCAGTCTCGAGCGCGAACATGCCCAGGCGGCGGCAAACGTTGGTCGAAAGGACTCGGCTGCCAACTGGCGCAGCGGAGATCGAAGCCGCGACTTGGCGCGTGAACATGAGCTCCGGGCGGCCAACAGGGCGCTGGAGCAAGTTGACGCGAAGCTGAAGATTGCGCGCCATGACCAGCACCTCGCCCAGATCCGCGTCACGCGCAACCTACTTCTGCTGGACGCGCTACCGGAATTGGCTGCTGCGGTCGCCGAGCACGCGCGAAAGGGAACATTCACCGTCGAGGTCGCCGACAGATATTCTGACGCCCTGCTGACGATCAGCGCATCGCTGGTCGCGGCCACCCTAGCCACAAACCCTGTAACGGTCGCGTACGCGCCGGCAATTCGGGACGGCCTCGTCGCTGCAGGCCACTATCTTCGAGACGACCTGCTGGTGCAGCCGATCCAGAACATGCACAACTTCCTCGCTGGTGACAAATGGAAGGTGCTGGAGCTGTATCAGACCTATCAGCGCCGGGCAGTTCACGACGGTGCCGCGATCAACCCTTTCAGCCAGTTGTTCGGTAAGGCTGACCTTCAGACGATCGGATTCTCGGCCGAGGAGATTGCGCAACTGGACGATCAGGCGCGATTGCTGAACCGCACCACTAGGCAACCGGGGCCTTCCCCCCGCGACCGCCAGACTGCGGCTCTCCCGGCGCCATCACATGCATCGCCAACAGAATCGCGACAATCACTGAGATCAACGCCGGAATCGACGCCGGCCAAGGCAGTGCAACTAGAACGTCGGCAAGCCGACCCACTCGGAACTACCCACTCAGCAACCCCGTTGCTGTTGCAAGGCCCCTGCTCATCGACATCCGGCACCTGCGGCGGCGTTGACCTGGGGCTGACTGCACTTGTGATCGACCCGGATACCCGACGCATGGCCGTTGTCGGCGAACTGGGCACATCCGTCACCTGGGATGCGGATCCTGCGTTGATAGCGCTCGCATTGTGGTTGGAGTACACGAACCAGAGTGGCGCTTTCTCGCTGGACCCCTTTGATCGACTCAATCCGAGGGGCGAGTGGTTGCGTGCAGTTTACTTTCCCGAGGGCTTGCGTGGAACCAAGGTTGGCAATGATTGTTTTGATGCGGACTTTCTCCTGAAACAGTTCAGTCTCGGGGTACGCGTCGAAGGCCAGAGGATCGTCGAAAGGGTGAGCGCCAGCGGGTTGAGCAGCCTGCCGAAGCTCATATCGGGCCAGTCCGGCATGGCCGAACGGTGGTCACGAATGTGGATCGTCTCGCGCTCGGTGAGGGTACGCACCGGCGATGGGATCGCCCGTGTTGAAAAGGCAGAAATGGGTGTGGAAGCGCGCCAACAGGTGCCTGATCCTTCCACACGTTCGGGACTTCGCGACGTTGCCAGCCCTGGCAACTCCAACGAACAGCAATTCGCGCGGCAGTTCGAGAGCCTCTACGATCAAATTGCTGCGACCGAAGCCCCTTCACTGAACAATGTTCGGGAGGCGATCAAGGCTATTGCGCTGGCCCGCTGGCTTAAAATGAATGGTGTGCCGGTGGACATACAAGCTGTGGTCGACCATCTGAATAGCCATCGCACCGCAGCCGTTGACAAAGTTAATGCCCTGTCGGTTAACTGGTCGAGCCAGACCCAGGCGCCGTTCTCTGAGGGCAACCGTAGCGGCGTCAGAACAACAACCACCACCGTGAACGTCTTCGGTGGTGTAGATCTACGAGTCCAGCCGAGCTTCACTCAGACCGCACAAGATATGGAGTTGCGCAACGCCACCCTGCGCTGGCTACGGAGCCCAGGCAACGCCCAAGCGGCGGAGATTGTTGTGGCCGGCCGACGTTTTCGGGCAATGGCACTCCCGTTTGGGCTGGCACCGGGGATGTCCGGCAAACGTTAGGCCACTTGGCTTAAGCTGGATGAATCGGTCGGAGCTATGAAGGCGGCGCACTGTATGCGACGCGTCGTACACCGAAGGCAGGGTGACCGCGCGTAGTCCACGGCAACTGAAGCTCAGGGAATTTGCAAGACGACTATTAGAGCAACCAAAGCGATGGCAGCGGCAAATAGCAACGCCCACTCGATCCAGGAGAATCCCGCGTGCCGCACCATACCGCGCAACCTTCGCAGCCACCTGCCCTCGCCTTGCCGCCGCCTTGCGGAGGACCTGGACGGCTCGCTGAAGGTGGACTTGCTAGGGGAAGGAGACAGCTTCGCTTCAGGAGTGGCCGTACTGGCGTGAGTAGGTTTCTGCTCCCTATGCACTCTTGATCGTAGTCGCTCCAGGATCGATTCGACTTCGGCCGCCTCGCGTTCAAGGTCAGAGTTCTTGCGCCGTTCGGCCGTTAGATCGCTCAGCAACGCGGTCGCCTCTGCGGCAATCCGATCACGATCGACCTGAATTCGTCGAATCTCGTCGGTTTGGGTCTGCTGCCGCCGCGCCTCAAGCGTGCCTAGACCAGGAGCGAACGCCACCCTTGCTGCGCCCGCGATAAGATGCGGTAGGCCGACATCAAACGCGTCGTCGAGGTCCATGATGCTGAAGGAGGTGGCTGATGTTGCCGAGTCTATGGCAGGCATATCGTCCAAACGAACAGCCGCAGAAACTGTGGCGGCATGTGCCTCCAGTTGTGCCAGCACCTCGCGTAGCCAATCCTCACCGACCCTCGCAAAGCCACTCTGGTCGAATTCGTATCGCACGGGCCCCGCCCCTTCCAGTACGGCCGCCTCCGAAAACAGGCGTCGTCCTTTGGCCAGGAAGTCGAAGAAGGCCTGCAGGATCGACCAGATTTCCTTCGGCGCATACGGCGCCAGTTGGTCATAGAAGACGGCAACACCGAAGTGCGAGTTCTTCCGGCCCTGCGAACCAAAGAAGCGGTAATTAATGAATGAGTAACACCACCCGTACGGGCTACGCTGGACGATCAGCACTTCGGGCGGCATCTGTTCCGCGTCCAGATAGTTTGCGCTAAGGAAGCCGGTGAACTCAATTGGCCGTGATTCGAAGCCTGTCGTAATGCCGAACACCGCACCCCGTACCGCGCGAGGGCGGCTTTGATCCGCTGCTTCGTTCACCAGAATTTCCACCATGGCCTGCCACGGACCATGGTCAAGATCGCTTCCATCAGGGCGCCCGGATACTCTGCCGGTGGTGGCGCCCAGTCCTCATTGCCGGTCTGGTCGTTCTTGCCAAACGTACCCCCTGTGTAGGCGATGATTCGCCTGTCCTTGATTGGGGAGCTTTGAAACTGTTCACCAGTTCTTGGAAAAATACCATCCTTAGAGAAGGCCCGCTTAGCAATTTCGCTGGGCGTCAATCTGCCCTTCAACGCCGGATCGGTGTTGACCTTGGTGTAGACAAGGCAAAATTTGTCGCGACCCCTTTTCAGTTTGTTCGAGATGAAGCTCGCAACTTGAGTGTCGTATGCCTCACGGTCGTTGCGGTCCCCAGAAAGCAGATCGTCCGAGAAAATGAACAAGTAGACCTTGCGCTGCACTCGATTGACGATGCTCCGCAGGTACAGCGGCCAAAAGAGTTCCTTCTTGTTCTTGTCATAGTAGTGCTCGCCCGGCGCTTCGAGTGCAATGAACGCAGGGCGATGGCGGTGATGAACGCTAAAAACAAAGTAGTCGTTCGTAGACCCAACGAAGACCTTGTTGTCACCTAGTTCGCTTATCAGTTCCTTGGCTTTGTTCTGATAACTTGTGTCGGGGGAATCAACGATGTTATCCATCACTACCCACTCGTGCTGGTGCCGTCTCGGCCCACCCTCTGCGGTGGCATCTTTTGAATATCCGATGAGGCTGGCAAGCACTGCAGTCTTGCCCACGTTGTGTGGCCCAACGAACAGAACTATGGGTTTGACGTTGGGCAGTTTTAAAGTTTCGTTGTGACCGAGCTTGCCGACCATAACGCCCGCTGCGAGCGTCTGGGGCGGAGCGGGAGCGGGAGCGGGGCCGGGGGCGGGAGCAGGGCCGAGCACAACCGTAGGCGTCGCGGGCGCGCCAGCCCGAATGACATTTGGGTCCGTGAACTCAGGACGAGGGGGAGGTGGGGTCGTGGCCATCAGTTCTCCGTCAGTCGCGGTGACTCTTGCCGAGATAGCCAAAGTAGTAGAACGACGCGAAACCCAACTCAAGGATGGCGCCAAAGATTGCGGCCCAGAATAGCTTGTCACGTTCGATTTCCGTGCGGTCAGTGTCGAACAAGGCCGCGAGCGCGCGCCCCCAGAACGCATTGACTTTCTTGATCTTGTAGCTGGGCGGGGTGTCGGGATAGACGATGTCATCTCCGCTTGGCTGCCGAAGGACTGTCGATAATCGATTTAGTCGCTGGCTCAAGTCGATGCGGAGGGCGAACGCCTTGCGCAGAAGATGCTCGGACTCCAGTCGGTCTGCGCTGCCGAAGCTTGTCTTCAGGGCCTCCAGTCCTCGCAGTACAGCGCCAAACTCGCTTGTCGCCAGGGCGTCGGTCAACTCCCGGCCCGCGCCGCGTCGTTCCTCGATCAACCGATTTTTTGCCTCGCGAACTTGTCGAACGAAAACCCCAATCGAGTAGGGCGATGGTGGGCAAGTGACGCCTGCACCTGGGGTAACGAACTCCAGGGGAATGCCTTGTAACAACTGCTCGAGTCTGCGCCTGTGGCCGTGAAAGCGACTACCGGCCCCGCAGTTTTGGGCGTTGACCACCTCGTTGATTGCAGTCGTCAGTGCGGCTTCGACAGCGTTGTTGAAGTCGTCTGTGGCCCGCCTTATTTGTGCTTCCGCCCGCGGGCTCAACTGCGAAAGATCGCGGTAGACCGCGTCGGCCTCCGCCGCCTGCATGTCGGTTTGGGACGCCCGGTAGTACATGCCGTGGATGCTGGCCGCCAGACTCACGCAAAGTGCGGCCAAGTAGATGATCAGCCCTGTGGTAAGTTGAAATGGCCGGTTCTGCACATACGCTTCCTCATCGAAGACGTCATGCACCCGATTCAACCCAAATGCCGCTAGCGACACCAGCACTAGGGCGAAGATGTACGGAATCACCTTGGTGGCACCGAGGAACTCGTACACCGTCGACATTGACTCTGCCGACGTCCAGATGAGACAACCCGCCATCACCAGACTACCCATCAAGCAGAGCTTCTGTCGCGCTGTTTTCTCTTCCATCGCTCCTCCCTTCCCGGTGTCCGCGTTCGCTATGTGCGTTTGGCATGCACGCTTGCGAAGGCAAACCTCCTCACTTTCGTGCACCACGAAGTGAGTTGACGTTTGGATTCATTGCTTTCAAGTGCTTTCTATCCGACTCGGGCCAGGGCGTCAAGAAAGAAACAAGAAAGCGTCTAGGCGCGACACCTTGAACAACGGAGTGCTCTGGCTAACGATCGTGTCCATCAAACAAATAGGTGGACACGATGGCAGCGGAGAGAATCGTCTTGCGCCGGCGGCACAGCGCACAGTTGAAGGCGTTGGTGCTGGAGCAGTGCGCGGCACCTGGGGCGTCGGTGGCCAAGGTGGC
>JANMJI010000123.1:0-1640 GCA_031371275.1 Betaproteobacteria bacterium | reverse complement strand
CTAGAGCCCTTCACGCGGCGGGTGCTCGGGGCCGAATTCGCTGGGCAGCAGGCTGCTGGGCGGCGGCGCTGGTGCGCGCACGGGCGCCGGGGCGTGGCGTTTGGCCAAGCGGCGGTGGCGCCACCAGCTCGGCACCATGGCCAGCACGCCAATCGCACAGCCGCCAGCAAAAGCCACCAGCACCACAATCACCATCGGCGTGCGCCATTCCACCCCGAAGAACCAGCGCACGGTGGCCGCCTGCTGGTTGTTCAGCGCAAAGGCGAACAGCGTGAAGAAGATGAAGGCCCGAACCAGCCAGACGAAGAAGCGCATGCGGCGACGATTCTAGGTGCGCTGCTGCATCACAGCCTGTGCCGCGATGCAGCGCGTCAAAAGCTGTCAGCGTTGGCCGGCACCTGCTCGTCGACGGCTTCGCGCAAGGCCTTGCCGGGCTTGAAGTGGGGCACCAGTTTTTCCGGGATCACGACCTGTTCGCCACTGCGTGGGTTGCGCCCCATGCGGGGCGGGCGGCGGTTGATGCTGAAGCTGCCAAAGCCGCGTATCTCGATGCGATGACCGCGCGCCAAGGCGTCTGACATGGCGTCCAGAATGGTCTTGACGGCGAATTCGGTATCGCGCTGCGTGAGCTGCGAAAAACGGTCGGCCAGGCGGGTGACGAGATCTGAACGTGTCATGAAGGGTCTGCGGTCGTTTAAGCCTAACCCGGCCGGTGCACTGACAGTAGGACAGTGCGCAGGGCGCACAAAAAAGCCGGCTGCGCGTTGCGGCGCAGCCGGCGCTTTGGCTCACTCGCTGCGGTTGTCCAGCTTGGCGCGCAGCAGGGCGCCCAGGCTGGTGGTGCCGGCGTTTTCACGCTCGTTGCTTTGTGAAAGCTTCTGCATCGCCTGCTGCTCGTCGGCGTTGTCCTTGGCCTTGATGGACAACTGGATCGAGCGCATCTTGCGGTCGACGTTGATGACCATCACGTTGACATCGTCGCCTTCCTTCAAGACGTTGCGCGCGTCTTCGACACGGTCGCGGCTGATTTCAGAAGCCCGCAGGTAGCCGGTGACATCGTCGTTGAGCTGAATCTCGGCGCCGCGCGGGTCAACGCTCTTGACCTTGCCATTGACGATGGCACCGCGGTCGTTCAGCGTTGTGAAGCTGGTGAACGGATCGACATCCAGCTGCTTGATACCCAGGCTGATGCGCTCGCGTTCGACATCGATGGCCAGCACCAGGGCTTCAACTTCCTGGCCCTTTTTGTAGTTGCGCACAGCCGCTTCGCCGGGCTCGTGCCACGACAGGTCTGACAGGTGCACCAGGCCGTCGATGCCGGCGGTGAGGCCGATGAAGACGCCGAAGTCGGTGATGCTCTTGACGGGCCCCTTGACCTTGTCGCCACGTTTGACGTTGGCGCTGAACTCTTCCCAGGGGTTGGCCTTGCACTGCTTCATGCCCAGGCTGATGCGGCGCTTGTCTTCGTCGATTTCCAGCACCATGACTTCGACTTCTTCGCCCAGCGTGACGACCTTGGCGGGCGCGACGTTCTTGTTGGTCCAGTCCATTTCGCTGACGTGCACCAGGCCTTCGATGCCGGGTTCGATTTCAACAAACGCGCCGTAGTCGGCGATGTTCGTGATCTTGCCGAACAGGCG
>JANMJI010000197.1:0-27241 GCA_031371275.1 Betaproteobacteria bacterium | reverse complement strand
GGTGCAAACTTTGGCGGTGGCGGCCATGCAGTCCCCTGCTCGATGAATAGATACGAAAACGCATCTATTTTATGGCCAACGCTGCCCTGCTGGCGGCGCTCAAACCGTGCGACCGCCATCCACCGGAAACTCGACGCCGGTGATGAACCCGGCGGCATCGCTGGCCAGAAACAGGGCCGCGGCAGCCACGTCAGACGGGCGCGACATACGGCCCAGCGGAATGGTGGCGACAAACCTGGCGCGGTTCTCGGGCGTGTCCGGCACGCCCATGAATTTTTCGAGCAAGCCGGTCTCACCGATAACGGGGCAGATCGCGTTGACGCGAATGCCGTCCGGGCCCAATTCCACCGCCATCGATTTCGACAGCAGGTTCACTGCGCCTTTCGATCCGTTGTACCAGGTCAGGCCCGGCCGCGGCCTGATGCCGGCGGTCGAGCCGATGTTGAGGATCACACCCGCACGCCGCTGGCGCATCAGCGGCACCACCGCGTGGGCCATGTGGAAGATCGACTTCACGTTGACCGCGTACATGCGGTCGAAGGTGGCCTCATCCACTTCCAGCATCGGCCGATTGGCGTGCGTGGTGCCGGCGTTGTTGACGACGATGTCGGGCACGCCGAAGCGGGCGACGGTGGCGGCCACCAGTGCCGCCACCGATGCGCCGTCGGCCACGTCGCAGGCCACGAAGGCAGCGCAGTCCGGGCCCAATTCAGAGGCCAGGGCCTGCCCCTTGTCTGCTGCCAGATCGGCAATCACGACGCGCGCGCCTTCGGCCACAAAGCCGCGCACGATGCCCTCGCCAAAACCCGCAGCACCGCCGGTGACGATGGCAATCTTGCCTTGCAGTTGTCCCATCAGGTTCTCCTTGAACGTGCTCTACCGTGTTCAACCATGCCAATGAACGAGTGTCTTGGTGGTGCTTAATTCTTCCAGCGCCAGCAGCCCCTTCTCGCGGCCGTGGCCGCTGCGTTTGGTGCCGCCGAAGGGCAATTCCACACCGCCGCCGGCACCATAGCAATTCATGAACACCTGGCCGGCCTTGACAGCTTTTGCCACGCGGTGCAGGCGGCCGGCATTCTCTGTCCACACCGCAGCCAGCAGGCCGTAGTCGGTGCCGTTGGCCAGCGCTATGGCGTCAGCCTCATCGTCGAAAGGCATCGCGGCCAACACCGGGCCGAAGACTTCTTCGCGGGCCAGTGCAGCGTCGCGCGGCACCGGGCCGAACAGCGTCGGCCGGACGTAGTAGCCGGCAGGCGGCACCCCTTCGGCGATGCTGCCCTGGGCCAGCACGGGGATACCGCTGGCGCGCGCAGCGTCGATGTAACGCTGCACACGCCGTAGCTGCGCCGGGTTCATCAGCGGGCCGCAGTCCAGGTCCATCGCCGGTGTGCCGACACGCACTTTGGCAAACGCTTCAGCCACGCGGGCGACGAAGCTGTCGTAGATGCCGCGCTGCACCAGCAGCCGGCTGCCTGCGGTGCAGGTCTGGCCGGCGTTCTGCACGATGGCGCGCACGACGATGGGCACGGCACGCGCCGCATCGACATCGTCGAACACGATCTGCGGTGACTTGCCGCCCAACTCGAGCACGCACTTCACCGCGTTCTTCGCCGCCGCCTGCTGCACCAGCGTGCCGACTTCGTTGGACCCGGTGAACGAAATGAAGTCGATGCCCGGGTGCGCCGCCAGCGCAGCGCCGGCTTCTTCGCCCAGCCCGGTGACGATGTTCAGCGCGCCTTCGGGCAGGCCCGCCGCGGTGGCGATTTCAGCAAAACGCAAGGCCGACAGGCTGGTGTCCTCGGCCGGTTTCAGCACCGCGGCGTTGCCCATCGCCAGCGCCGGCGCAATGGTGCGGCCCATCATCTGCGCCGGGTAATTCCACGGGATGATGTGCGCGGTGACGCCCAGCGGTTCGCGCAGCAGGCTGACCTGGTGGCCGGCCAGGAATGGAATGGTCTGGCCATGCACCTTGTCGGCCGCGCTGCCATAGAACTCGAAGTAACGCGCCAGCACCTTGATGTCGTTGCGCGCTGTCGTCATCGGCTTGCCGGTGTCGCGCGCTTCAAGCTGTGCCAAGGCTTCTTCTTGGGCCAGCACTGCCTCGCCGATCTTGACCAGGATGCGGCCACGCTCGGTGGCTGTCAGGCGCCCCCAAGGACCGTCAAGCGCGGCGCGTGCGGCAGCCACCGCCAGCCCCACTTCGTGCGCACCGCCGCAAGCGATCTGATCGAAAGCCTCGCCATCGGCGGGCGACACGACGGCGATGCTGCGGCCGTCTTGAGCACTGAGCCAACGGCCGGCTATGAACATCTGTTTCATGGGTTTTCCAATCCGAACTGTGATGACCACTGGCCTTTGCGAATGTACGCAGCCCGGCCTTTGCATTGAATTGGATTGTCGGCAACGGCGCCTTGCCTGCAACGCAATCCTGCGCCCGGTGCGCGCGATACTTGCCGCCATGCTGCCCGACCTGGACTCGCTCGCCCTCTTCATGCAGGCCGCTGAAAAGGGCAACCTCACGCGCGCTGCCGAGGCCTGCCACATCACGGTGCCGGCCGCCAGCCGGCGTTTGTCGCTGCTGGAACACCAGTTCAAGACCCAGCTCTTCGAACGCCATTCGCGCGGCCTGCAGCTGACGCCTGCGGGCGAGCACCTGCTGAAGCTGGCGCGCGACGTGGTGGCTGGCGTACACCACATGCGTGCCGAGATGGCCAACTACGCGTCAGGCAGCCATGCGGTGTTGCGCGTGCACGGCAACACATCGGCGATGACGCAGTTTCTGCCGGCCGACATTGCGGACTTTCAAGCCACGCATGTGCTGGTGCGCATCGTGCTGGAAGAATGCTGGAGCGAAGAAGCCGTGCGCCGCGTGAAAAGCGGGCAGGCCGACCTGGGCGTGGTGGTCGAAGGTTGCGACACCGCGGGCCTGTGGTGCCGCCCCTACCGCAGCGACCAGCTCGCCGCGGTGATGCGTGACGACGATGTGCTGCGCGGCGAATCCATCGCCTTCGCCGACCTGCTGGAACGCGACCTGGTCGGCCTGGAAGGCAGCAGCACGCTGACGCGCCTGCTCACCGCACAAGCCGCGCAGCAGATGCGACCGATGGCGCTGCGCGTGCAGGTGCGCAGCTTTGAAGCGGTGTGCCGTGCGGTGGAAGCGCGGCTGGGCATCGGCATCTTGCCGTCGGCGGCAGCCCGCAGCTTCGCGCACGCCATGCATCTGAAAGTGTTGCCGCTGACAGACCCCTGGGCCGCGCGGCGCATGCAGCTGTGTACGCGCAGCCAGCCACCCAGCCAGACGCCGGTGGGCATCTTGATCGCGCACCTGGAGGCTTGCGCGGCGGCCGACGGCAGCAGCGCCGCTACCGCTGCCGCCACCGCCGTCTAGATCAGGCCACGCGCGGCACCGTGCTGGCGAACGACGGCCTTTGCCGCATCGCTTCGGCCAAGGCTTGCAGCCCCGGCGTCTTCGGCAGCCAGGGCTGGTCGGCATAGCGAAGCTGCTGGTAGTCGAACAGCACCACGGCGCAGATCGCGTCGAGCGCGGGCGCCGTACTCCCCACATTCGAGCCTGGTCTTGCGCCACCCAGCACAGCCACCAACGCCTCCAGCCGCTGCAAGCCTTCGACCATGGTGCGGCGGCGGCGCAGGCCCACGGGTGTTTCATCGAAGAGCACCGGCGCCGTGACCTTGCGCGTGATGATGGTGTGCACCGAAGCGTCGATGGCGCCCAGCGCGATGCCCGCGCGCGACAGCACAGCGGCCGCGGTGGCGGCGTCGCGGCCGGTCAGGCTGGGCCATGCGGGCGCCGGCCGTGCCACCTCAAGCCACTGCACGATCAGCAGGCTCTCGGCCAGCGGCGTGCCGTCGTCCAGCAGCAGCGTGGGCACCCGCGTGGCGGCATTGGCGGCGCGCAGGCGCGGGTCGTCGGCCCAGGGGTCGACGAGCGTGGGCTCGATGTCCAGCCCCTTCTCGATCATCGCCACGCGCGCAATGCGCACATAGGGCGAGGTGGTGTTGGCCAGCAGTTGCATCGCATCTCTCCTTGCGGCTCGGGTTCAGGCTCAGGCCGCGATGGCGCCCAGTTGCTTGAGCATGCCCAGGTTGTCCAGCAGCGCCCAGTGTTCGATGAGCACGCCGTCGCGAATCTGGAACAGGTCAAGCACACCGATGTCGATCTTGCGGCCCGTGGCTGCCATGTCGCCAAACGGGCCGGTGTGGGTGGCCTGCACACGCAGCCGCACCAGCACCTTTTCGCCTTCGGCGACGAAGTCCTGTAGCGGCAGCACCATGTCGGGGAAGGCCGGCAGCAGCGCGTCGTGCAACTGCGCCACACCCTGCGGGCCACGCACTTCGAAAGGCAGGCCGGGGTCGTGGCGCACGAAGTCGGGCGCGATGTGCTTGGCCATCCATGCGGTGTCGCGCGCGAGAAAGGCGCGGAAGTAGTCGCGGCAGATTTGTTTGTTGATATCCAGGACGCTCATGCGTGTCTCCTTGTTTCGTTGTCAGAAGCCGACAGGCATGTCGGCGGGAAAGTCTTCGCGTTGCGCGCGGCCTGTCACCAGCAACGCGTGCAGCAGCGCGCAGCGTGCGGAATTTCCCGCCGCCACGCTGCCGGGCGACTTGCAGCGCGAAAGCGCGCCGCGCAGGGATGCCATCGGCACTTCAGAGTCTGCCGCCGCCCGGATGGCCTTGGACACGAAGGCTTCCGCAAAGCCGATGCGCGGGTCGCGCACCTCGTTCTGGTGGCAGAAGAAACCGCAGGTCGTGCCCAGGTCCTTGCTGATGCGGTCATAGGGCAGCGCAGGCTTGATCCCGGTCTCGATCGGCATGCGCAATTCGCCCAGCAGCGTGCGCTTGTTGCCGGGTTGCAGCACGCCCATCTCAAGCAGGTCAGCACCCGGGCCGTCGGACGTTACAGACATGATGAGTGGCAGGCTGAAGATGAACCACCGTGGATCGTCGGGCCCTGTCGACAGCTGCAGGCTGGCCACGCTTTTCGACGCAAAGACCTTCAGCGGCGCGTCCAGGCTTTCGACAAAGCAGGCCACGCTGACGGGCTTGGGCAGCGAGTTGATGAGGTCAACGACTTGTTCGATGTTGCGCGGCGCGCCGGTGGCATGCGGGCCGGGCGCGCAGCGCCGCGTCTCTGCCGCCAGCGCGCTGGCCAGGCCCGGCAAACGCAGCCGGCCCTGCACGTACAGCACCGCGAGCAGTACCGCCACCAGGCACACGACTGTCAACCCGACCCAGCCGACGACGACGGGCATGCTGCGGCGCGGGCGCTCGGTCATGGTGGGTCTGTTGCGCAACGAGTCAAAACAGCGCTTCCAAACAGCCCGCTCAAAAGCTCGCCGCCAGCACGCGGCCGCTGGCCGTGGCGGTGTCGCGCGAACTGCGGTCAGCCTCGGGTCCGTACAAACTTTTTTCGACTGGCAACACCGTGATGTCGGTGATGCCTATCGAGTTCAACCACACCTTCAGATAAGGCGTTTGTTGATCCCAGGGTGCGGTGGCCGAGCCGGCCGAATAGTCAACACCCTTGGCCAGCACCAGCAGCGCCTTCTTGCCACCCAGCAGGCCCAGTAGGCCGCGCTCGTCGAAGGTGAAAAGCACGTCCTTCATTGAGATCACATCGATCAGGTGCTTGAGCTTGTATGGGATGCCCCAGTTCCACATCGGCACCGCGAAGACGATTTTGTCGGCGTTTCGAAAGGGCTGCGCCAGCGCCACAAAACGGTCCCACACTGCCGCCTGCGCCGGCGTGCGTTCGCGGCCTTCAATGCCCGCGTACTTGGCCTCAAAAGCGACTTCGTCGAACTCGGGCAGATCGAGGTTCCAGACATCGATTTCCTGGATGCTGTCGGCCGGATGCGCGTGGCGGTAGGCATCCAGAAACGCACGAGCAACTTCGATGGATGCCGAGCGTTGTTTGCGCGGTGAGGTTTCAACGTAGAGCAGCTTGGCCATGGATGCGGTCCTTCGGTGGTGGGCAGTGCGCAATGCGCAGTCAGGCCGCGACGACATCGAAGCCGATGCGCGGAAAGTGCAGGTGCAAGTCACCGGCCTGCGGGTCGTGCCGGTGGATGACGATCTGGCTGGCGCTGGCCGCCACCAGCGTGCCTTTCACAGCCACGCGCGCGTTGTCGTCGGGCGTGACGGTGACAGGGCAGCCGGCCTTCAGACCACCCGGGTCGCCGTTGGCTTCAAGATGCGTCACGGGCGCTGGCTGGGCAGCGCGCGCGACCTCGAAAGCATCTTCAGCGCTCATCACGCTGGGCGTGCCGTGGCCGAAGGCCGCGATGCGCTCGTACCAAGCCAGCAGCGGCGCCAGGCCCAGCAGCGCATCCACTTCGGGCGGGCAGTTCTTGCGCAGCAGCCACAGCGTCTGCCAGCACGCCAGATCGGCCGCGCAGGGCGCTTCACCGAACAGACAGTGCCTGCTGGCCAATGCCTGGTTCAGCCACGCCACTTGCGCACGCACGGCCTGCACATGTTGATCGAACTGCGGCGCCATCGCCGCCTGGCTGATGTCGATGCCCAGGTAGCCCTCTTTGCGGTCCTTGATGAAGTCGGGCGGGATGTGTTCGCCGATGTAGTGCACCAGCACGCCGATGATGGGAATCCACAGTTGGCGTTCCCAGGCAAAGCCCAGGCCCTGCGCCACGCCTTCACTGCCGGGCGGCACCAGGCTGCGCGCCGGGTGCAGGCGGTCGAGCGCCGGCAATATGGCGTTGGTGTCGCAGTAGATGTCGGCACCGACTTGCAGCACCGGCGCGCGGCGATAGCCCCCGGTCAGCGGCGCCAGCAAAGGCCGCGGCGGCAGGCCGGCAATTTCCACCGAACGCCAGGCCAGGCCCTTGACGCCGAACGCGACACGCAGCTTTTCCGAGAAGCTGGAAAAGGGGTAGTGATGCAGGATCAATTCGCTCACGTTTCGTCTCCTCGATATCAATACATGATGTGGCCGCCATCGACCACGATGGTCTGGCCCGACACGAAGCCGGCCAGGTCTGACAACAAATACAGCGCCGTGCCGACGAGGTCGTCAGGCCGTTGTTCGCGCGAGATGGCGCGCGCTTTCAGAAAGCTCTGCTGCCATTCGATGGGGCGGTTTTTGGTGGCGTCGGTGATGACGAAACCCGGCGCGATGACATTGACGCGCACGTTGTGCGGCCCGCATTCCTTGGCCAGGCCCTTGGTCATGGCCAGCACCGCGCCTTTGCTTGCGACATAGTGAAGATAGCCGGGCTGCCCGGCGACGGCCACGACGGATGCGATGTTGACGATGCTGCCGCCGCGTTCACGCAGCGCCGGCATCACGGCCTTGCAGCATTGCCACACGCCCTTGACGTTGACGGCGAAGATGCGCTCCCATTGCGCCGGGTCCAGCTCCTCGAACGGTGTGAGCTTGACTTCGCGGAAGTAGGCGGCGTTGTTGATGAGGCCGTCGATACGGCCGAAATGTTGGACAGCGGCGGCGGCCATGGCGCGGGTGGATGCGTCGTCGGCCACGTCCACCTTCACGGCGATGGCACGACCGCCTGCGGCTTCGATGGTGGCCACGGTTTCATCGGCCGGGTTCATATCGGCGACGACCACGTTGGCGCCTTGGGCGGCGCAGCCGATGGCAAAGGCCTGGCCGATGCCGGTGGCAGCGCCGGTGACGATGATGGTGCGGTTGGTGAGCAGGTCGTGGGTGGGCATGGCGGTCTCCAATGAAAATGGGGTCAAGGCTTGCGCGCCGGGGCAAGTGCAGGCGCAGACGTGGTCGCAAGGGGACGTGCGGGTGCGCGTGCCTGTGCGACGCGGCAGCGCTGGTCGCCCGGGCATGCGTCAACCCGCAGCACGCGAACCACGCGCTCGCGCGGCGGGCCGGCCAGGTCGATCTGCACGGCCCAGTCGCCGTTCATCTCGAGCTGCAAAGTACCGCGGTATTCGCCGGGCTTGCCGGTGGGTGTGGCGGCCACCGGCTTGACGGTGTGGGCCATCGGCATGGCCGGCATGCTGGCGGTGAATGTCAGTTTCGCAGCGTCCAGCGGCGCGCCGTTGGCGGCGACGCGCACCGTGCATTCCAGCAGCGGGCCGCTGCCGTGGGCGACGCATTGCAAGTCGATGTCGGGCCGTGGCGCCGACATCGCGCTGCACGCGAACACAAGCAGCGTGACGCAGCAGGCCAGCGGTCTCATCACACGACCCCGGGGTGGGTGACGGCGACGGCGACGGCGGGCCTGGGCGGGCGCCGAAAGACCTGCACGATGCGCTGCACCATCGCTTCGTCCAGCAAGCCGCGTGGCCGCCAGCGCAGGAACAGCGCCACCACGCCGCCGAAGACCACCATGCGCCAGCCCGCAAAGATGCTGGTGGCTTCCAGCAACCCCAGATCAAAGGCCACGCCCAACAGCGGCCCCAGCGCCGTGCCCAGCCCGCCGATGAGTGCATAGCTCACCGCGTGCACGCCCAACATCGGGTCGAACAGCGCCGGCTCGATGTAGGTGGCGCGGTGCGCGTAGAGGCCGCCGCTCAAGCCCGCCAGCGCGCCGGCCAGCGTGGCGGCCAGCAAGCGCAGCCGCAGCACCGGCAGGCCTTGCGCCGCGGCCAGCACGTCGTCATGGCCGACAGCACGCAGCGCCAGGCCGACGCGGTGGCGTTCCAGCCAGCTGACGGTCAACAAAGCAACTGCCAGTACGGCCAGCACCAGCGCCAGGTAAGCGCGCGGTGAGACATCGTTCTCAAGCAGCCAGCGAATGTCGCGGAAGCCGTCCAGCCCGGCCGGGCCGACCAGGCCGTCGGCTGTGGCGTGCTGATAGGTCCACGACTGCAAGGCCAGCCGCACCATTTCGCCAAACGCCAATGTGGCCACGGCGTAGTGCAGGCCTGACAGCCGCATGGTCGGCAACGCCAGGGCCAGCGAGGCCAGCGCACCCGCCAGCGCGCCCGCCGCCAAGGCCAGCGCAAGCGGCCATTGCGCCAGCGCCGATGCCAGCCCCGATGCATACGCGCCCAGGCCGAAGAAGGCCTGTTGGCCGAAGGAGATACGCCCCACGCGCAGCACCAGCCAGGCCGACAGCGCCAGCAGCGACATGATGGCCATGTCGCTGGTCAAACCGATGGCGTACTCAGACATGGACCGCCCCGGCACGGCGCGGCCACCAGCGGCCCAGCGGCACCACCAGCACCGCGAACAACAGCAGATAGGTCGCAAATTCGCGCCCCACCGCACCGAACAAACCTTGCGCATGGGCCTCGACCACGCCCAACAGCAGCCCACCCACCAGCACGCCGCGCACCGAGCCCAGGCCACCCAGCATCGCAGCCACCAGCCCCTTCAGCAGCACCCACATGCCGACCATCGGCGTCACCTGACCATCGATGGCCAACACCGCAAACGCGGCCATGCCCGACAGGCCGCAAGCCGCCGCAAAGGCCAGCCTGTGCACGCGCGGCACGGCTATGCCCACCAGGTGCGCCGCGGTGCGCTGGTCGGCCGCTGCGCGCCAGGCCAGGCCGCCGCGCGTGGCATGCAGCCAGCGGTCCAGTGCGGCGATGCTCAACACCGCCAGCAGCGCCAGCGCCAGCCGGTCAGGCCGCACGGCGAGTGGGCCCAGCGACCATTCCGATGTCGACGCAAGCGAAGGAAAGGGGTTGAGATGCTGCGGCAGCAGTTGCACCGCCAGTTGCTCCAGCTGCATCCAGATGGCGAAGCTCGATGCCAGGGCCACCACCTCGCGGCCATCGGCGCCGCTGACCGGGGCGCCGCTGCGTGTCACCTCATGGCCGGCATCAGGCCCGACGCTGCGCGCACCTTCACGCGCAGCCGGAAAGCACAGCCATTCGACGTACAGCCCAACCAGCGCCGCCGCCGCCACCACGGCGATCAACACGGCCGCTGCATTGGCGCCAAAACGTTGATGCAGCCAGGCCCCGCAATAGGCCGCCAGCATTGCGCCCGCGCCGTAAGCCAGGTTGATGCGCCGCAGCGTGCCGAAGGTGAAGGTCAGGCCCAGGCCGACCAATGCATAGGCGCCGCCGTCGAGCAGGCCGTCCAGCGTGCGTTGCAGCAGTTCCATAGTGCACCAATGCCGACGCGTGGGGCTCAGGCCGCACGGCGCTGGCCGAGGTAGGCGCGCTGCACCACATCGTCAGCTGCCAGCTCGCCCGGCGTGCCAGAGAAGCTGACGCGGCCCTGCTCCATCAGGTAGAAGTGTTGCGCCACCTTGAGCGCCATGTGCGCGTTCTGCTCGACCAAAAAGATGCTGGTGCCTTCGGCGTGCAGTTGGCGGATGATGGAAAAAATCTCGGCCACGATCTGCGGCGCCTGGCCCACCGTGGGCTCGTCCATCAACAGCAGGCGCGGACGCGACATCAGCGCGCGCGCCACGGCCAGCATCTGCTGCTCGCCGCCCGACAGCGTGCCGGCAAGTTGCTTGGTGCGATCGCGCAGCACGGGAAAACGCTCGAACATGCGCTCGACATCAGCGGCAATGCCGGCGCGGTCTTTGCGGCGGTAGGCGCCGGCCAGCAGGTTCTCGCGCACGCTCAAGCCGGGGAAGACCAGGCGGTTCTCGGGCACCAGCGCCAGCCCGCGCGCGACGATCTCGGCGGGGCTCTTGCCGACCAGTTCTTCGCCCTCGAAAAGGATCGATCCGCGCTGTGGCCGCAAGATGCCGGCCAGCGTCAGCATCAACGTCGTCTTGCCCGCGCCGTTGGGGCCGAGCAGGCAGGTCACCTCGCCAGCGCGGGCGTGCAGGCTCACGCCCTTCAGCGCTTCGATCTTGCCGTAGGCGGTGGCAATGTCTTTGATCTCGAGCATGGTGCTGCGCCGCTTCAGGCCACGGCCTCGTCGGTGCCCAGATAAGCGGCACGCACTTGCGCGTCGTCCTGCACCTGGGCCGGTGTGCCTTCGGCGATCTTGCGGCCGAAGTTGAGCACCGCCACGCGGTCGCAGACGTTCATCACCAACTCCATGTGGTGCTCGATCAGCAGGATGGTGCGGCCTTGCTGACGCAACGCGCGGATGCGCTCGTCCAGGTCGTCGATCTCCTGCGCGTTCATGCCCGCTGCGGGCTCGTCCAACAGCAACAACGGCGCGCCCGAGGCCGCTGCGCGGGCCAGCTCCAGGCGCCGCTGTTCACCGAAGGCCAGGTTGCCGGCGAGCATGTCGCGCTTCTCGGAAAGGCCGCTGAATGCCAGCAGTTCTTCGGCATCTTCGCGCGCCGCACCCGCGCCCGCAAGCCAGCGCTGTTTGAAGCCGGCCCAGCCGCCTTCACGCACCACACGCGCGGCCCACAGGTTCTGCCAGACGCTCAATTGGGCGAACAAACGGATGTTCTGAAAGGTGCGCGCAATGCCGAGCTGGGCGCGCTCGTGCGGCGCCAGGTTGCCGATGTCCTGGCCCTGGAAGCGCAGGCTGCCCGCGGTGGGTTTGTAGAGCCCCGCGATCAGGTTGACGGTGGTGCTCTTGCCCGAACCGTTGGGGCCGATCAAGCCCAGGATCTCGCCTTGATGGACTTGCAGGTCGAGCCCATCCACGGCCTTCACGCCGCCGAAATGGCGCGACAGATTGACCAGTTCAAGCACGGCGTGCAGCGCCTGGTCCCGTACCGCCACGGCCTGCCGGCTGCTGCCCCGACCCCGTGCCGCGCGCCGACTTCCACAACGGCCCCGTCAACACACCCGCCGGCCGCACCAGCATCACCAGCAAGATCAGCGCGCCGAACAGCAGGCTGCGCCAGTCGCCCAGGAAACGCAGGCCCTCGATGAGCAAGCCCTGGATGAAGACCACGGCAATCACGGTGCCCGCCAGGCTCTTGAGCCCGCCGAGGATCGGGTAGGCAATGGCAAAGGTGGCCAGCAGGATGGTGAAGTTGCCGTGCTCGATGTGCGTGGTGGTGTGCGCGAACAAGCCCCCCGCCACACCGGCGATGGCGCCGCCGATGCCAAAGGCCGAGACCTTGGCGGCTGTCAGGTTGATGCCGGCACTTTGCGCGGCCACTTCGTCTTCGCCCACTGCGCGCCACAGCGTGCCGATGCGTGTGCTGTCCAGCCACCACAGCGCCGCCATCACCAGCGCCACCAGCGCCCAGATCAGCAGCAGCACCTGCCAGCCTGCCCAGCCGTGGCTGGGCAGGTAGCGGATGCCGCCAAAGCCCAGACCCCCATCAGGCCCCACCGGCCCCTGCGGCGTTTGCACGCGCCAGGTGAAGTTGAAGAACACCAGCCGCACGATCTCGGCAAACGCGGTGGTGGCCACCACCAGCATCAAGCCCTTCACGCGCAGTGCCGGAAAGCCGACGGCCACGGCCACCGTTGCTGCAACCAACGCGCCGATGGCCAGCGCCAAGCTCAGCGGCATGCCGAACATCGCGGTGACGATGCCCGCGCTGTAAGCACCGATGGCGAAGAAGCCGCCTTGCGCCAGGCTCACCTGCCCGGTATGCAACAAGCTCCAGGCCGACAAGCCCAGCAGGCTGTGTACGCCAATGACTTGCGCCAGGCCGATGTAGAAATCCATGCGCCGCGCCTCAGTCGCGCCCGCCCGGTGCGGCGAACAAACCGCCTGGCCGGAAGACGAGGAAAACGAACAGCATCAACATGACGTAGATGTCGCGTTCGCCGACGCCGCGCACGAACTGAAACAGGTTTTCAAGCCCACCGACGATGAGCCCGGCAACGATCGCGCCGGGGATGCTGCCGAGCCCGCCGATGACAGTGACGACCAGCCCCTTCACCGTCAACGGTAGCGTCATCAGCGGCGACAGCACACCGATGGCCGCACCCGCCATGGCGCCCGCGGTACCGCCCAGCAGGCCGGCGATGACAAAGGTGCTGGCGTTGGTGGCCTGCACGCTCATGCCGCACAAGCGCGCGGCCACCGGCTGCTGCGCCACGGCCCGCGTGGCCAGGCCCAGCCGCGTGCGTTCCAGCAGCAGCTTGAGCCCGACCATGGCCGCGCAACCGAGCGCAAAAACAAACAGCAGGTCGCCGCGAATCATGAACGGCCCGATGTCGATATTGGCGCCGGCAAACATGGCCGGATAGTTCTGCGGCATGCCGGCGGTGGCGTGCACGATGGCCTCTTCCAGCAGCAACAACATACCCACGGTGGACATCAGCGTGGCGAGTGGTTTGTCCAGCGGCAGGAAGCGAAAGCAGACCAGATAGATCACCGCGCCCAGCACCCCGCCCATCAACGCTGCGGCCAGATACACCAGCGGCGCCGGCGCAATCTGCACCACCAGCAGGCTGAGGTAAGCCGCGCCTATCGATGCCGCGGCATACGACAGATTGATCTTGTGCATAACGCCGAAGATGAGCGTGAAGCCGATGCCTATGAGTGCATAGGTGGTGCCGAACATCACGCCGTCGATGACCGACTGGGTCAGGTCCTGAAGGTCCAGCCAGGTCATCGCCATCCGCTCTGCTCCACCCTGTTCAGCGACGGCCGTTCAGCGATCAGTTCGGCTTGTGGGCCACGGTCCACGCGCCATGGCTGGCCTGCACGAACAGGAAAGGCTTGACGGCCTCGCGGTCGTCGGTGCGGCCGACCTTGCCCAGCAGCCCGACGGTCTCTTTCATCGCCGCCAGGGCCTCGCGGATCTTCAGGCGGTCGGCCTGCACCGTCTCAGGCTTGCCCATCACCTTGGCCTGCTCGATCAGGCCCTTCAGCGTGAAGACGTTTTCCCATGCCGCGGCGTTGTGCAAGTCCATGTTGGCGCCAAAGGCCGCGACGGCCGCCGCGGCCTTCTTGGCCTCCTCTGTGACGGGTGCAAAGCTGGTCGGGATCAAGATGCCCTCGGCCTGCACGGCGCAGCCTTGCAGCGTTTCCAGGCTGGACGAGCTGGTCAGGCCAATCAGCATCTTCGGCTTGACGCCCTGGCGCTGCATTTCCTTGAGCACACCGCAGGTCGTGAACGGGTGCGCCGAGATCGCCACCACATCAGCACTGGCGCGCTTCATCTCGCGCACCTGGGTCGAGAAAGTGGTGTCGGCCAGCAGCCATTCGCTCTGGCCCTGCACGTCGAAGCCGTTCTTGCCGGCCTGGTCCTTCATCACGTTGTAGGTGGCGTTGCTGTGCGCAAAGTCCTTCTCCACACCGCCCCAAAAGGTCTTGATGTCAGGCCGGGTGGCCTTCACCCACTCGAACATTGCCTTGTACATCGCGGCTTCGCTGGGCACGTTGCGAAAGGCCCATTGCGAGATCGAAGCCAGGCCGCCCTTGGCTGCCACGTCGGTGTACAGCGGGAACTGCAAACCCGAATCGCTGGCGTCGCCAAACTTCTTTTGCAGAATGCCAAACACCGGCTCGGCGACGTTGGAACAGGTCGGCCCGATGGCCACCACGGCGTCGGGCTGCGATGCGATACGGCGCAATGCGTTGATGCCTTCTTCGGCGTTGCAACGGTCGTCCAGGTATTCGATCACCAGCTTGGCCTTGACGCCGTCGCCCATGGTCACGCCGCCGCCTTTGTTGATCTGGTCGGCGGCGGCCTTCATCGCCGCTTCGCTGTTCAGGCCGAAGATGCGCACCACGCCGCTCTTGGCGCCGAAGCCGTAGATTTTCAGCGTGCGTTCCTGGGCCACGGCCGGTGCGGCGAGCGCGATGGTCATGGCCGCGGCCAAGGTGGTACGCGCAGCACTTGCGAAAGCGTGGCGCAGGATCGGGCGGGGCATGGTGTGTCTCCTTGGTGTGGTCGTCGCCGCCGGACTCTGGCGAGTACGGCCCGCGCCGACAATTCCAAAGACGTTCATGCAGCCTTGCAGTTGCTGCAACAGGCGCCTTGCCGCGCCGGCAATGCTGGATTAGCGCAATAGCAATTCCCCTGGGTGGCGGGGCATTTCAACAATGCCGTTCTGCTGTGTTGCCCAGGAACCGCCATGCCGCAAGACGCTGTGCAAACCCCCGCGCAAACACCTACGTCCTCGTCCACCACCGAGCGCCCGCTGGATGGCGTGCTGGTGGTCGCACTGGAGCAGGCGGTGGCGGCGCCGTACTGCAGCAGCCGGCTGGCCGATGCGGGCGCGCGCGTCATCAAGATCGAACGCCGCGAGGGCGACTTCGCACGCGGCTACGACCGCACCGTGCACGGTGAATCCTCGTACTTCGTGTGGATCAACCGCGGCAAGGAATCCATCGTGCTGGATGTCAAACACCCGCAAGACAGGGCGCTGCTGGACAGCCTGCTGGCGCAGGCCGACGTGTTCATCCAGAACCTGGCGCCGGGGGCGACAGAAAGGCTGGGCATGGGCTCGGCCACATTGCGCGCGCGCCACCCGCGCCTGGTCACCTGCGACATCAGCGGCTACGGCGACAACGACGACGGCGGTGGGCTGTTCAGCCAGAAGGCCTACGACCTGCTGGTGCAGGCCGAAAGCGGTTTGGTTTCGGTCAGCGGCGCGCCCGGCGAATGGGGCCGCATCGGCGTGTCGCTGTGCGACATCAACGCCGGCCTGAACGCCTTGATCGGCATCCAGCAAGCGCTGATGCAGCGCGCGCACACGGGCCGCGGCTCAGGCGTGAAGGTGTCGCTGTTCGGTTCGGCCGCCGAGCTGATGGCGGTGCCCTACCTGCAAGCGCGCTACGGCGACAAGGCGCCCGAGCGCGTGGGCTTGAAGCACCCGACGATTGCGCCCTACGGCGCCTTCACTTGCGCCGACGGCCGCGACATCGTGATCTCGATACAGAACGAACGTGAATGGTCTGATTTCTGCTGCGCCGTGCTGCGCCGCGCCGACCTGCTGCAAGACCCGCGCTGCAACAACAACGCAGCGCGCGTGGCCCACCGCAGCTTTGTCGATGGCCTGGTCGCCGAGGTCTTCGGCAGCCTGCCCAGCGCTGCCGTCATCGACCGCCTGACCGAAGCGCAAACCGCGTTCGGCAATGTCAATTCGGTGCACGACTTGATCGAGCACTCGCAGCTACGCACGCGGGCGATGACTGTCAACGGCCGCAGCGTCGATGTACCGGCATCGCCCTGGGGCGTGGAGTGGGAGGCGCAGGCGTTTGCGCAAGCGCCTGCGCTGAACGCACAGGGCGATGCCATTCGGGCCGAGTTCGGGCACGGCCCGGCGCCGGTTGCCGAGCCGCGGCGTGATGCAGCCCCTGCGCGTGCCGGCACTGAGCAACCCTGACGGCGCGCCGCTTGCAAGCACGGATGTCGGGCTACACCAGCAGTGCCACCGCCGCCGAGAAGCTCAGGAAAGCCAGCCCTGTGGAGACCAGCACGATGCGGGCAATGCGGCCGGCGTCGGCGCCGAAACGTTCGGCCAACATCGGCACATTGCTGGCACTGGGCAGGGCCGCCACCAGCACCAGCACGGTGGCGGCGAAGGCGTCCAGCGGCAGGCCCGCAGCCATCGCCAGGCGGCCCGTGCCCAGCATCAGCGCCGGATGCACGATGAGCTTGTAGAAAACAATCAGCGGCACGTCGCTGCGAGGCTGGGGCAGCGCAGCCGCCATGGGCGACTGCACGCGTGCACGCGCGAGCACTGCGCCCAGCGTGAACAGCGCCACCGGGGACGCCGCATCGGCCAGCATGGCCACGGGTTTCAGCAACACCGCCGGCAGCACAAGGCCCGACGCCGACACGCCGCAGCCCAGCGCAATGGCCCAGGGCAGCGGATTGGTGGCCACGCCCTTCAGCGCGTTCACCACCGCGCGGCCCGGGCCGTGGGCACCGCGGGGGCCGCGCCGTGAAAGCGCGATGCACAGCGATGCCGTGATCACCATATCGACCGTCAGCGCCACGATGGCCGGCCCTGCCGCGCGCTCACCCAGCAGCCCGACCAGCAGCGGCACACCCATGAAGCCCGAGTTCGGGAAGGCAGCCACCAGCGCGCCGAACGCGGCATCGTTCCAGCCGATGGCGCCTCGGCGCGTCGTGGCGACGGTCAGGCCCACCATCACCAGCGCGCACAGCAAATAGGTGCCGAAAATGTTGGCGTCGAGCATGCGCGCGATGGGCGTGGCGGCGCCGAAGCGGAACAGCATGCAGGGCAGCGTGAAGTACAGGACGAAAATGTTGAGGCCAGGAATGGCGTCCAGCGGCAGCCAGCCGGCACGCGCCACGGCGTAGCCGCACAGCACCAGTGCGAAGAACGGGAAGGTGATCTCCAGGATGTGCAACATCTGCGGGCGTCGCCTTCAGCGGCTGCTCAGGCCGTCGTGCGGTACATGCGGTACATGCGGTACATGCGGCGCATGCGGCACATGCCGCTCATGTGGCTCATAGGGGTCATGTGGCCTGTATGCGCTGCACCTGGCGCCAGCCGGCCTCGGCCATCGGCCGCGCCTGTTGCCCCGTGCGTTCTGCGTCGGCGCTGGCCGCGCTGCCCTGGCGTGCGCGCGCCAGGATGCCCTGCAGGATGGCGGCCATGCGGAACATGTTGAAGGCGAGGTAGTAGTCCCAATGCGGCAGCGCGGCCCGGCCAGTACGGCGGCAATAGGCGGCCAGGTAGCCGTCTTCTGAAGGAATGCCCAGCGCCGCCAGGTCGTGGCCCTTCAGGCCGCGGAATTCGGCCGGCGTGACGCGCCAGGCCATGCCGTGGTAGGCCAGATCGACGAGCGGGTGGCCCAGCGTGGACAGCTCCCAATCCAGCACCGCCAGCACGCGCGGCTGGCTGGGGTGGAAGATCAGGTTGTCGATGCGGAAGTCGCCGTGCACGAGCGCGGTTTCGTCGGCTTCGGGCCCCTGCGGCCGGTGCGCCGGCAACCATTCGATGAGCCGTTCCATCGCGTCGATTCGTTCGCCATCACCCTCGCTCTGGCTGGCCCGGTACTGGCGCGTCCAACGCTCGATCTGGCGCGCCAGATAGTTCTGCGGCCGGCCATAGTCGGCCAGGCCGGCGGCCTGCACGTCGACGCTGTGCAGCGCCGCGATGACGGCGTTCATTGCGTCATAGATCGCGCCGCGTTCGGCGTTGTTCAGGCCGGGCAGCGCCGGGTCGGCGAAGACCCGGCCTTCGATGAAATCCATGACGTAGAAAGGCGAGCCGATGACGCCCAGGTCTTCGCACAGCGCATGCATGTGCGGCACCGGCACGGCGCTGCCGCCGAGCTTGCCCAGCGCAGCCATCACGCGGTACTCGCGCTCGATGGCGTGCGCCGAGGCCAGCAGCACACCGGGCGGCTTGCGGCGCAGCACCCAGCGGTGCTCGCCGGCCGTGACGCGGTAGGTCGGGTTTGACTGGCCGCCGGTGAGCGGCTCGACTTGCAACGCACCCTGAAAATCGGCAACATGACGGCGCAGGTAGGCCGACAACACGTCAAGCGGCAGTGCTGCCTCGGCGGTCATCACGCGCTGCGCATCAGGTGCCTGTCGGGCAGGGCGTTCACGGCCGCGCCTCGGCCGGCCGCGCGCCCTTCAGGATGCGCTTGGCCAGGCTCCAGCGGTGCACCTCGGAAGGGCCGTCGTAGATGCGGAAGGCGCGCATGTCGGCAAAGATGCGCGCCACCACGGTCTCGGCCGTCACGCCCTGGCCGCCAAGGATCTGCACGCAACGGTCGGCCACGCGCCACACGGCTTCAGAGACGATGACCTTGGCGCGGCTCGACTCGTTGAGCCCAAGTTGCCCCTGGTCCAACACCCATGCGCAGTGCTGCACCGTTAGGCGTGCGACATGCAGGTCCATCTCGTTGTCGGCGAGCATGAAGCCGACGCCTTCGTGTTCGCCGATGGGACGGCCGAAAGCCTGGCGGCGGCGTGCGTAATCCAGCGCCACATCGTGCGCGCGGCGTGCCGCGCCCAGCCAGCGCATGCAGTGCGTCAGACGCGCCGGCGACAGCCGCACCTGCGCGTAACGAAAGCCCTGCCCCAGCTCGCCCAGGATGGCCGAGGCGGGCACGCGCAGGCCTTCGAAACGCAACACGCCGTGGCCGCCGGGGAAGCAGGTGTCCAGCGTGTCCATGTTGCGTTCGAGCCGAATCCCAGACAACCAGCCGGACAACCCGCCAGGCGAGCGCATGTCGGCCAGGAACATCGTCGCGCCCGCGTCGGGCACCTTGGCCATGATGATGGCCAACGCAGCACCGTCGGCGCCGGTGATGAACCACTTCTGGCCGTTGATGATGTAGTGGTCGCCGTCACCGTTGTTGGCAGCCTCCAGCACGGCGGTGGTGGTCATCATCGACGGGTCGCTGCCGGCGCCAGGCGCGGGTTCGGTCATGCAGAAGCAAGACCGGATGCGCCCTTCGGCCAAGGGTCGCAGCCACTGCTCTTTTTGCTGCGCCGTGGCTACAGCCTCCAGCAAATGCATGTTGCCTTCGTCGGGCGCGAAGATGTTCAGCGCCACCGGCCCCAGCATGGAGTAGCCGGCTTCTTCAAACACCACCGCGCGGCCGCTGTGCGACAGGCCCAGACCGCCGTATTCGTGCGCGGCGTGCGGTGACAGCAGGCCGGCCTTGCGCGCCTTGGCTATCAGCGCCAGGCGCAGCGCATCGTGCGGGCCGTGGGCGCCTTGGCGCGGGTCGGTCTCAAACGGAATGATCTCGTCGGTGATGAAGCGGCGCACACGCAGCTGCAGGTCAGCGAGTTCGGGGCTGAGTGTGAAGTCCATGGGTTTGCGTTTGCTTGCCGTTGTTCGTTTGCTTGTTCGTTCTTTTGATCGTTACAGCTCAGGCCTGCCGCCCTTGCCGCCATTGCTGCTCAGCGTCATCCCAGGCGCCCAGCGCCTGCAGGTCGGGCACCCAGGCCAGGCCGGACTTGGCGTCTGACGACACGGCCTCGGGCGTGACCAGCACGTCCAGCAGCGCCGGCTTGCCTGCACGAACAACGGCCAGCGCACGTTGGATGGCGGCGGGCAGGTCTTCGGCGCGCTCCACGCGTTCGGCATGCAGGCTGAAGGCACGCGCCATCGCCGCGTGGTCGGCGAACTGCAAACGCGTGCCCACCACCTTGCCGTGCGTCTCTTGCTGGTCGCGCACTTCAATGGCCCAGCTGCCGTTGTTGGCGACGACTATCAACACCGGCGCGTTGTGGCGCACGGCGGTGTCGATCTCCATCGCGTTGAAGCCGAAAGCGCCGTCGCCTGTCGCCACCACTACGGTGCGGCCCGGGCAGGCCAGGCTGGCGGCCACGCCGAAGGGTGTGCCGATACCGATGCAACCCAGCGAGCCGGGGTCGAGGTAGCTGGTGGCCGGCAAGCCGACACGGGCGAAGCTGAGAAAGTCGCCGCCATCGGCGATCAACACCGCGTCGCGGGGCAAGGCTTCGCGCAGCGCGGCGAGCAGCCGGTTGGGGTGCATCAGGCCGTCGCTGCCGGGCGCTGCCTGGGCCATTGACGTGACCAGCTTGTCGGCACGCGCCAGGTGCTTGGCGCGCGTGTGGCGAGCCCATTCGATGTCGGTGGCGGGCTTGCGATCGCCGGCGCGTTCAAGGATGGCTTCCAATGCAGCGGCCGGGCTGGCATAGACCTCCGCCGCGCCGCGCCGGTTGTCGCGCAGCTCGGCGGCGCAGTCGGCGATGCGCACGAAGCGCGCGTCACCGAACACGGCCGGCGAGCCATAGGCGAGTTGGAAGTCAAGCCGGCGGCCGACGGTGACCACCACATCGGCCTCGCTCATCACCGAGCCGCGCATCGCCGCCACCACCGACGGATGGTCCTCGGGCACCAGGCCGCGGCTCTCGCCGGTGTCCAGATACAGCGCGTTCAGACGCTCCAGCAAACGCTGCAACGGCGAGCCTGCCGCGCGCGCGCCGCGGCCCGAGATGAACAGCGGGCGTTTGGCCGACCACAGCAGGTCCACCGCCTCGGCGATGGCCACCGGGTCGGGCAGCGTGCTGCGCTTGGGCCGCGGCGCCAGCAGCTCGGGCAGTTGCACCGCGTGCGACACCTCGGCGCGCAGCGTGTCGACCGGAAAATCGATGTACACCGGCCCCGGTTCACCGCCGGCATGGCCCAGCGCGCGCGACACCGCCTCGTCCAGTTCCTGCAACGCCAGGTCGGGCTCTCGCACGGTGCGGGCGTAGCGCGTCAGCGGGCGCACGAAGTCGGTGTGCACCATGTCTTGCAAGGCGCCCCGGTTTTCCTGTGCGCGCGGCGGCGTGCCAGACAGCACCAGCACCGACGCCTTGGCCACATGCGCGTTGGCGATGCCGGTCATGGCGTTGGTGACGCCGGGGCCAGCGGTGACCAGCGCCACGCCCAGGCCGCCGGTAAGCTCGGCATGCGCATGCGCCATGTACACCGCCGCGCGCTCGTCGCGCACGTCGATGATGCGGATGCCCTCGGCGTCCAGCCGCATCCATATCGGCATGATGTGGCCGCCGCACAGCCCGAACACGCGGTCGACGCCGCGCGCCTTCAGGAAGCGCGCCACCAGCGCTGCGGTACAGGTGTCGGAGACTTTGGGGTTGCTCATGGTGTCAGCTCCTTTTGGCTGTTATTCAGAGAAAGCCGGTGGAAATCCACGGCACGGCGGTGACGATGGCCAGGCCGACCAGCAGCGCCAGCACGTAGCCGACGATGGGCCGCATGCCGTCCTTGGGGTCGACGCGGCCGATGGCGCAGGCGGCGTAATAGCCCACGCCAAAAGGCGGCGCGAACAGGCCCACGCCCATCGCCAGCACGACGACCATGGCGTAGTGCACCTCGTGCACGCCGACCTGGCGGGCGATCGGAAACAGCAGCGGCCCGAACAGCACGATGGCCGGTATGCCCTCGAGCACGCTGCCCAGCACGATGAAGGCCACCACCGACACGAAGAGGAACATCGGCACGCCGCCAGGCAGCGCGCCCATGGTCGCGGCCAGGCTGTTGGAAAAGCCCGACTGCGTCAGCGACCAGGCCATGGCCGTGGCGGTGCCGATGATGAACAGGATGGCGCCCGACAGCGCGGCGGTTTCCACCAGCATCGGCAGCATGCGGCGCCACCGCGTCTGGCGGTAGATCAGCAGCCCGGCGAGCAGCGCATAGGCAATGCCCAGCGTCGACACTTCGGTGGCGGTGGCCACGCCATGCACGACGGCCGCGCGGATGACAAAGGGCAGCGCAACGGCGGGCAGCGCGACGAGCAAGGCCTTGCCGACCTGGCCCATGGTGGCGCGCTTGACCTGCGACAGATCTTCGCTGCGGTAGCGCCAGCCGATGACGGCACACAGCGCCAGGCCCATCACCACGCCGGGCAGCATGCCGCCAGTGAAGAGCGCGGCAATCGACACGCCCGTCACCGATCCGATGGTGATGAGCACCAGGCTGGGCGGGATGGTCTCGGTCTGCGCGCCGCTGGTGGCCAGCAGCGCCACCAGGTCGCCGGGCTTGGCACCGCGCTGGCGCATCTCGGGGAACAGCACAGGCGCCACCGCGGCCATGTCGGCGACCTTCGAGCCCGAGATGCCCGAGACCAAATACATCGCGCCGATCAGCACATATGAAAGGCCGCCGCGCACATGGCCGAGCAGGCTGGCCAGGAAGGCGACCATCGCGCGCGCCATGCCGGTGGCCTCGATCAGCAAGCCCAGGAACACAAACAGCGGCACCGCCAGCAAGATGATGTGCGACATGCCCTCGTCCATGCGGCCGACGATGACGCCCACCGGCAGCGTCGTCGTCAGCGCCAGGAAGCCAAAGGTGGCGAGGCCGAATGAAACGGCAATCGGCACGCCGATCAACACCGTAACGGCGGTGACGCCGACGAAGAAGATGACCAGGTTGAGCTTGCCCAAAGCCGGCAGCAGCGGCGCCAGCGCCCACAGCAGCAGGCCGACCGCGACCACGCTGCCGACCGCCGCCGCAGCCCCGCGCCAGTCGGCGGTCTTCAACAGGCGCAGCAGCGACATCAGGGCCATCAAAAACAAGCCCACGGGCAGCGCTGCGGCGCGCCAGGCGGCTGAAATGTCGAGCGCCGGTGTCGTCACCGCAGCTTCGTCGAGCGTGTGCTCATAGGCCGGCCACAGGTTCAGCAGCAGGAAGGCCAACGCAGCGGCGATGGCCACGGTGTCAAGGAAGGCGCGCAGCCGCGGCGAGGCCTTCGCCACCAGCGCCGTCATGCGCATGTGCTCGCCGCGCTGGAAAGCCACCACGGCGCCCAGGCTGACCAGCCACAGGAAGAGCAGCGACGCCACCTCGTCTGACCAGACCAGCGGCGTCTGCAGAAAGTAGCGCGAGACCCCGCCCATGCACAGGATCAAGACCTCGGCCACGATCAGCGCCGCTGCCAGGGCCTCGATGGCGCCGCCGATGCGGCGGTCCAGCGCCAGCACCCAGGCGTGCGGGCCGTGGTGGCCGTGGTGGCCGGTGGCTGGCGGTATGAGCGGCATTGCGCTGCCGCGGGCGTCCGTCGGGGCCTGCATGGTTGTTCAGGCGATTTCGCCAGCGTACTGCTGCAGCAGGGCCCAGGCTTCGGCGCCGAACTTCTCCTTGGCCTGGCTGTAGAAACCGGCGCTGCTCAGCACGCGGCGGAAGGCGGCGTTGTCCACCGTGTTGAAGGCCAGGCCCTTGCCTTCCAACTGCTTTTGCAGGTCGACGTTGGCGCGCGCGATGTCGTCACGCTGTTTGCGCGCGGCGGCGTTGATGTGCCTGGCAATCACCTGCTGCAGATCGGCCGGCACCGTCTTCCAGACCTTGCCGCCGGCAACGAACCAGAAACCGTCCCAGGCGTGGTTGGTCAGCGAGCAGTACTTCTGCACCTCGTAGAACTTGGCCGACTCGATCAGCGCCAGCGGGTTTTCCTGGCCATCGGCGACCTTGGTTTGCAGCGCCTGGTAGGCCTCGGCCAGCGGCAGGCTGACGGGTGCTGCGCCCAGCGTCTTGAACATCTGCACCCACAGCGGCACCACCGGCACGCGAATCTTGAAGTTTTTCAGATCGTCGGGCGTGCGGATGGCCTTGGTGCTGGTGGTGATCTGGCGGAAGCCGTTGTCCCAGACGGTGGCGAAAGGCACCAGGTTGAGCTTTTCGATGCCGGCGCGGATGTGGTTGCCCACCGCACCGTCCATCGCGGCCCAGACCTTGTCGTAGCCGGAGAAAGCGAAGCCCACGCCGGTGATGGACGTGACCGGGATCAGCGTGGACATCACGGTGCCCGGGAAGGTGGCCAGCTCAAGCGCACCTGAGCGAACCTGCGACATCATGTCCGAGTCACTGCCCAACTGGTTGTTGGGAAACAGCTCGATCGCCACGCGCCCGCTGGTTTCTGCGGCGATGGCTGTGATCGCTTCCTTCAGGCGCACGTTCACCGAATGCGTGACCGGCAGGTCGTTGCCCAGCTTGAGCTTGAACTCGGGCGCTTTGGCGCCTTGTGCGAAGCCCAGGCCGGGCAGCGCGGCCGTGCCGGCGAGTGCGCCGGTGGCGAGGAATTGTCTGCGGCTGAAGGTCATCGTTGTCTCCTGAGTGGGGGCGCTGCGGAAGGGTCAAACCTCGCATTCGCAACAATCGTATTCTGAATTCAGAGTTCAAATATACGGGCAATCCCTAAGTGAACTCTGAATTCAGAGTTCTAATATTCGAGCCTCGGCGTGATCCCCTTGCGCGCCATCGCAAACCCTGGCGGCGCGTCTGCGAGGCCCCCAAAGACCGCCGCAGACCAGCGCCCTGAAGGAGACCCTGATGAACCACCTGCTCACCGTGGCCGACGCCGTAGCGGCACACGCGCGGCTGCGGCCGCACAAGGTCGGCGCCCGCGATTCGCGGCGCGCCCTGACCTTCGCGCAGTGGCACGAACGCGCCGGCCGGCTGGCCCATGGCCTGCTGGCGCTGGGTCTGGTGAAGGGCGACCGCGTGGCGCTGCTGGCCTACAACTGTGTCGAATGGATGGAGCTGTATGTGGCGCTGGCGCGCGCCGGCCTGGTGGCGGTGCCGATCAACTTTCGCCTGACGGCGTCTGAGATCGGCTACATCGCCGCCCACTGCGAAGCGCGCGCCTTCGTCGTGCAGCAGGAACTGCTGGACCGCGTCGATGCCATCCGCAGTGAACTGGCTATAGAAGCGCATGCGTATATCTGCATCGGCACTGACAGCGCCACCGACAGCGGCACTGACAACGCCTCTCACGGCGGCAACAGCGCCCCCGCCGGTTGGCACGACTACGAGGCGCTGATTGAAGCCGCCAGCGCCCCTGAGCACGGTGGGCCCGCCGCGCCCGTGCGACCGGCCGACCCCTGCGCGCTGATGTACACCTCGGGCACCACCGGCCGGCCCAAGGGCGCCATCCGCAGCCACGAAGGCAACACGCTGATCGCCCTGGCCACGGCTTTGGAGATGGGCTTCACGCGCCACGACACGGCGCTGCTGGTGATGCCCATGTGCCATGCCAATTCGCTGTACTTCAGCCACACCTTCGTTCATCTGGGTGCGACCTGCGTCATCGACGACCGCAAGAGCTTCGACGCCGAAGCGCTGCTGGACACGCTGGCGCGCGAAAAGGTCACCTTCACGTCGCTGGTGCCCACCCACTACATCATGATGCTGGGCCTGCCCGAGGCCACCAAGGCGCGCTATGACGTGAGTGCGGTCGAGAAGCTGATGATCTCGTCGGCCCCGGCGCGCAAGGACACCAAGCTGGCCATCCTCGACCACTTCCGCAACGGCCGGCTGTACGAGCTGTACGGGTCCACCGAAGCCGGCTGGGTGACGCTGCTGCGGCCCGAGGAACAGATCGAGCAGTTGGGTTCGGTGGGCCGCGAATGGGCTGGCTCAGGCGCTATCAAGCTGCTGGCCCCCGATGGCCGCGAGGTCAGCGACGGCGAGGTCGGCGAGCTGCACTCGCGCACGCCCTACGTCTACGATGGCTACTGGAAGTACCCGGAAAAGACGGCCGAGTGCTTCCGCGGCGATTGGTGTTCGGTGGGCGACATGGCGCGCCGCGATGGCAACGGCTACATCACCCTGGTTGACCGCAAGAGCAACATGATCATCAGCGGCGGCGAGAACATCTACCCGTCTGAAGTGGAAAGCATCCTGGGCGCGCACCCGAAGATCAAGGACGTGGCCGTCATCGGTGTGCCGCACGACAAGTGGGGCGAGGCCGTGCAGGCGGTGGTCGTGCTGCACGCCGGGCAGCAGGCCAGCGCGGCAGAACTGCAGGACTGGTGCCGCAGCCGCATGGCTGGCTACAAAAGGCCGCAGACGGTCATCTTCATGGCCGACGCCGACATGCCGCGCACGGCCACCGGCAAGATCCTGCACCGTGTGCTGCGCGACCGCATGGCCGCGCAAACTGGTAACTGATGCGTGCGTCGGGCGCCTGCAGCATGACGAGTGGAATGACAGCCGGCATGACCGGCCCCAAAGGCGCGAAAATGTGTGCTGACCCCCTACACGGACCGGCGCCGTCCCACACTGCATGAAGGCACTGACGACCCAACCCAATCTCGTGGATCAAGTGCGCGACGCGGTGCTTGACGAGATCACCTCGGGCCATTTGGCGCCGGGCGAACGCGTCATTCAGGAACAAATTGCGCAAGCGCTGGGCGTGTCGCGCCAGCCAGTGCAGCAGGCGCTGCTGCTGTTGCGCAACCAGGGCGTGCTGCGCGACGCGCCGGGCCGCGGCCTCATCGTTGCATCGCTCGACCCCGAACATGTGGGCCACATGTACGACATGCGCGCGGTGATCGAGGGCCTGGCCTGCCGCCGCGCGGCGCAGACCAATGCCGAGCGTGCGGCCAAGCAGGGCCCGGCCTTGCTTGAAGCCGGACGAAAAGCGGTCGCTGGCGGCTCGGTGGCGAAGATGATCGCCGCCGACATGAAGTTCCACGAGTTCCTCTACACGCTGTCGGGCAATCCGCTGGTGCGCCCATCGCTGGAAACGCACCTGACCTACACCCAACGCGTGATGGGCGAGGTGCTGTTGCGCGATGAAAAGCCGCGCGACATCTGGGACCAGCACACGCAGATCCTGGATGCCATCTGCGCCGGCGACGCCGATCGCGCCGAGCTGCTGGCGCGGCAGCACATCACGCAGGCGTCCGGGTTCATGGTCTCCAGGCTGCGTGGCGACGCGGCGGGCCCCGTCGAGTAACAGCGCAGCGATTGACGCCAGCAAGAGCCAGCACACGGCGGCCATCGCGGCCATCGCGGCCAAGCTGAAGCCCGTCAATAGTAAAAACCTACTCCCACTCAATCACTTCCTGCGCTGATAACCCGTTGTCGTCATTGGATTAAATAACTAGGGTGTGTCATCAATTTAGCCAAACCACGGCACCGGCAAGGTGAACAGCGCCGAGGAAGTTGCGAGCGGTTTTGGCATAACGAGTGGCGATGCAGCGGTATTGCTTGAGCCTGGCAAAGAAGTTCTCAATCAGATGGC
>JANMJI010000112.1:0-2148 GCA_031371275.1 Betaproteobacteria bacterium | reverse complement strand
GACAGAGGGCAGCAGCGCGGTGGGTGCGAACAACATCGTCGGCAGCCGCGACGGCCTGCGCCAGACGGTGGTAGACCTGATGCAACTGGTGCGCCAGATCGAGGCCGGCGTGGACGTTGACGGCGATGGCAGTGTCGACCTGGACGCCCACCGCATCTACTACGCCGGCCAGTCCTTCGGTGGCATTTACGGCACCATCTTCCTGGGTGCCGAGCCATCGCTGAAGGCCGGTGTGCCCAACGTTCCGGGCGGGTCCATCGCCGAGGTGGCGCGCCTGGGCGCTTTCCGCTTTCTCACCGCCCTGAGCCTGGCCACCCGCCAGCCGCAGCTGCTGAACCTGCCGCCCACGCCCGGCGTGCAATTTCCGTTCAACCTGAACTTCAATGAAAACCTGCCGCTGCGCGACATGCCGCCGCTGGTCAACACGGTGCCGGGGGCACAGGCCATCGATGTCGTGCTGGACCATTCGCAGTGGGTGACACAGTCGGGCAACCCGGTCAGCTACGCGCCCTTCATACGCAAGCAGCCGCTGCCCGGGCACGCGCCCAAGCCGGTGATCGTGCAGTTTGCCAAGGGCGATCAGACGGTGCCCAACCCGACCACCAGCGCCATCCTGCGCGCCGGCGGGCTGGCCGACCGGGCGACCTATTTCCGCAACGACCTGGCCTACCTGGGCAATCCGGCGGTGGGCAAGAACCCGCACACCTTTTTGACCAACATCGGCAGTGCGGCCCAGGTGGGCTATGCGCTGGCGGCGCAGCGGCAGATTGCCACCTTCTTCGCCAGCCGCGGCCTGACGACCATAGACCCCGATGGCGTCGCGCTGTTCTTTGAGACACCCATCTTGGGCCCGCTGCCAGAGACGCTGAATTTCATTCCCTGATTTCAGGCTCTGATTTCATTCCTTGACAGCCGGGCTGAACCCCGGGGGGCGGCGCCGCTGCGGCGATACTGGCGCCGTCCCTTTTCACAGCAACCCGCAGCAGCCATGACGCACCCCTTTGACTGGAGCACTGGCTACGCCAGCCAGCGCTCGCCCGTGTTCGCCCGCAACGTCGTTTCCACGTCGCACCCCTTGGCCGCACAAGCCGGTTTGCGCATGCTGCAAAACGGCGGCAATGCGGTCGATGCGGCCATCGCCACCGCGGCGGTGATGACCATCGTTGAGCCGTGCAGCAACGGCCTGGGCAGTGATGCTTTCTGCATCCTGTGGGATGGCAAAGAACTGCACGGCCTGAACGCCAGCGGGGGTGCGCCGGCGGCTTGGACGCCCGCTTACTTCAAGGCCAGATACGGCGCCGACGTGAAGACGCCGCCCAAACGCGGCTGGGACAGTGTCACCGTGCCCGGCGCGGTGGCCGGCTGGATGACCTTGAGTGAGCGTTTCGGCAAACTGCCTTTTGCCGACCTGTTGGAGCCGGCCATCGATGTCGCCGAACGCGGTTATGCGGTGCCCGTGATCGTGCGCAGCAAGTGGCGCAATGCCGCGGCGCTGCCCGAGTTCACGGCGCAATCCAGCTGGGCCGAGGCCTTCATGCCCTATGGCCGGGCGCCGCATGTGGGCGAGCTGTTCCAGTTCAAGCAAGCCGCACGCACGCTGCGTTTGATCGCACAAACAAAAGGCGAAGCTTTCTACCGCGGTGAAGTGGCGCAAGCCGCTGCGACCCATGCCAAGGCGAACGGTGGCGCCATGACCGCGGCCGACTTTGCTAACTTTCAACCTGAGTGGGTCAAGCCGATTGCGCGCAACTACCGCGGCTACACGCTGCACGAGATACCGCCCAACGGCCAGGGCATCGCGGCGCTGATTGCTTTGGGCATCCTGGAAAAGTTCGACATGGCGGCCTTGCCGGTCGACGGCGTGGCCAGCCAGCACCTGCAGATCGAGGCCATGAAGCTGGCCTTTGCCGATGTCTATGCCTACGTGGCCGAGCCCCGCAGCATGCGGCTGACGCCAGCGCAAATGCTGAGCGACGGCTATCTGGCCAGCCGTGCCAAGCTCATCGACCGCCACAAGGCGCAAGACTTCGGCCCCGGCCACGGCCCCACCGGCGGCACCATCTACCTGAGCGCGGCCGATGAGAGCGGCATGATGGTCAGCTTCATCCAAAGCAACTACATGGGCTTTGGCTCGGGCATCGTGGTGCC
>JANMJI010000116.1:0-3884 GCA_031371275.1 Betaproteobacteria bacterium | reverse complement strand
GCTGTTGGACGGCTTGATCCAGAACTGGATGCTGGAACCCGCGGCCTACCCGCTGCGCAAGACCGGGGCCGCGGTGTTTGATGTCCACCTGGCGGGCTTGGTCGCCAGTTGACGGGTTCAGCGGGCTTGGCCGCCGGTTGAAAGTATCTGCGGGCTTGGCCGCCGGTTGAAAGTATCTGCGGGCTTGGCCGCCGGTTGGACCGTCCGGCAGCTGCAGCAGCGGCTGAAACGACTCAGTGCGCGACGCGCGCCGCGGGCAGTGGCGCGGCCTCCACGCGGCCTCCACGCGACCGGCCACTTTCACCGCGCTGCTGTGCCACCCGCTTCAGACCTGCCCACCCGCCACAGGCAACTGCTGGGCCCGCCAGCGCAGCATGCCGCCGGCCAGGTTCGCCACTTCGCACAAGCCGGCGTTTTGCAGCAGCACCGTGGCCTGGGCCGAACGCGCGCCCGAACGGCACACCGCCACCACCGGGCGCTGGGCGTCGATCTCGCCCATGCGTGCCGCCAGGCTTGAAAGCGGCAGACTGCGCGCACCGGGAATGTGGCCCAGCGCGTCGCAGAACTCGGTGGCCTCGCGCACGTCCAGCACCTGGATGCTGCCCGCGGGCCCGGCGGCCAGCCTTTCTTCCAGCGCGTTGGGCTGAATTTCCCAGATGCCGCTGAAGGTGTAGGTCAGCGGCGCCCAGGCCGGCGCCAGCGGCGGCGCGCCATGGCCTTCGGGCTGGCCGCAGCGCAGGTTGGCAGGCACCGCCTGGCTCATCAGCCGCGGGTGCGGCAGGCCCAGGTGGTTCATGTAGCCGGCAAAGTCGCTGGCGTTGACATCACCGCCCAGGCGCGGGTTGTAGCGCCTTTCTTCGGCCACGCTGGTCACCGTCAGACCGCGGTAGTCGTGCGCCGGATACAGCAGGCAGGCCTCTGGCAAAGACAGGATTTGTTCGTGCACCGACCGGTACAGCAGCGCCGGGCTGCCCTGCTGGAAATCGGTGCGGCCGCAGCCGCGTATCAGCAGGCTGTCGCCGGTGAAGGCCATGCTTTGGTCATCGAGCACATAACTCATGCAGCCGCCGGTGTGGCCGGGCGTGGCCCGCACTTGCAGGTGGCGCTGGCCCCACACCACCTGGTCGCCGTGGTGCAGCGGCCGGTCAACGTTGTGCGCGCCGGCGGCTTGCGCCAGCAGTATCTGGCTGCCGCAACGCTGCTGGTGCAACCACGCCGCGGTGACATGGTCGGCGTGCACATGGGTGTCCAGCGTGGCCACCAGCTGCAGGCCCAGTTCGCGCAGCAAGGCACTGTCGCGCTGGGCGTGCTCGAACACCGGGTCTATGAGCAGCGCTTGCCCGCTGCTGGCGCAGCCTAACAAGTAGGTGTAGGTGGACGAAGGGGCATCGAAGAGCTGGCGGAAGATGAGCATGGTTGTGCGTTCTTGATGTGCCGGCCTCAGCGCGGCGCCAGAAGCCGGTCGTGCAGCAGCATGCCTGCCACCATCGCCGGCACAAACCACAGTGCCGCCCCAATGCCGCTGCCCAAAGCCACCAGCGCCGGGCCGGGGCAGAAGCCGGCAATCCCCCAGCCGGTGCCAAACAGCACACCGCCCAGCACCAGCCGGATGTCGATGCGGCGTTCGGTCGGAATTTCCATCGTCGCGCCTGACCAAGAACGCGTGCGCTGCCGTGCGATGGCGAAAGCGCCTGCGGCCACCGCAATGGCGCCGGCCATGACCAGCGCCAGGCTCGGGTCCCAGGCGCCGGCGAGGTCTAAAAACGCCTTCACCTTCATCGGGTTGGCCATGCCGGCGAGCAGCAGCCCGATGCCAAACACCAGGCCGCTGACGGCGGCGATGAAGGCGTTCATCACAGCCCGCCGCTCAGACGCCCAGGTGGCGCAGCAGAAATACGGCCAGCACACCAGCGCCCATGAAGGCCGCCACATTGACCAGCGAACGCAGCCAAAAACGGGCCAGGCCGCAGACACCGTGGCCGCTGGTGCAGCCCTGGCCCATGCGCACACCCACACCCACCAGCAGCCCGGCCAGCAACAGGCCGGGCACGCCGACATCGACTGCGGCCACCGGCAGCGGCGCCACCACACGCCAGGCCCACGGTGCAGCCAACAGGCCCCCCACAAAGAGCAGCCGGCCGGCCTCAGGCCGCAGGCTGCGGCCTTCAAGCAAGGCACGCAGCGGGCTGGCCACGATGCCCGAGATGCCCGCCACGCGGCCGTTGCCTAGCAGGTACAGCGCGCTGGCCGCGCCAATCAACAGCCCGCCTGCCAGCGAGGCCCAGGGCGTGAAAGCGATGCTGTCGATGTACATGGGTGCTCCGGTGGTGTGTGCAGTGTGGGTGCGCCGCGCCGCGCGGCCAAGCCGGCGTGCAAAGGGTATGCCCTGATCGCACTGACTTCGTGTGGCCATAATATCCGTTAAGTTGAATATTTAGATAGACAAGGTGAACACCGACTCCAGCGCCCGCGCAAGCCTGCTCAAGGCGCCGGAGAACTTCATCGGCCCCGACGGTGTGCGCAGCGTCTTCGCCGAGGCCAAAGACGGCCGCCGCAACTTCGTTCGCAGCGCCTTCGCTGCCGCGCTGGCCAGCACCACCGCGCCGGCAGCCTGGTCGCAAGCTGCGTTGGCGCCGACGGATGGCGACCCCAGCATCCTGCAACTGCCGGCCCACAGCCGCGGCCTGGGCCGGCCGGTGGCGCTGCAAGGCTACGGCCAGCCGTCTGCCTTCGAGGCCAACGTGCAGCGCCGGCCCAGCCCCGGCTTGACGCAGACGCCGCAATCGTCGGTGTCGTTTGCGCCACTGCAAAGCCTGTTCGGCATCGTCACGCCCAGTGGCCTGCACTTTGAGCGTCACCACCAGGGCTGGTGGGACATAGACCCCAGCCCACACCGGCTGATGGTCAACGGATCGGACGCCAGGATGGTGAAGACGCCGCTGGTCTTCACCATGGATGAGTTGATGCGGCTGCCTTCGGTGAGCCGTTTCCACTTCATCGAATGCGGCGCCAACACCGGCATGGAATGGGGCAATGTGGCCGTGCCCACCTGCCAGTACACGCACGGCATGCTCAGTTGCAGTGAATTCACCGGCGTGCCGCTGAAGCTGCTGCTGGACATGGCCGGTGCTGACTACTGGCGTGGCCGCTATTTGCTGGCCGAAGGCGCCGATGGTTCTGGCATGACGCGCACCATTCCGATGGAGCTGGTGGAAAGTGGCGAAGTGCTGGTCGCCTACGGCCAGAACGGCGAGATGCTGCGGCCTGAAAACGGCTACCCGCTGCGCCTGGTGGTGCCGGGGGTGCAAGGCGTCAGCTGGGTCAAGTACCTGCGCCGCATCGAGGTCGGCGACCAGCCCTACGGCAGCAAGGACGAAACCCTGCACTACATCGACCTGATGCCCGGCGGCCAGCACCGCCAATACAGCAGCACGCAGGAATGCAAGAGCGTGGTGACAACGCCTTCGGGCGGCCAGGTGCTGGTGGGCCGCGGCGCCTTCCAGATCAGCGGGCTGGCCTGGTCAGGCCGCGGCAAGGTCAAACGGGTGGACGTGTCGGTGGACGGCGGCCAGAACTGGCAGCCGGCCCGCCTGCAGGCCCCGGTGATGCACAAGTGCCTGACGCGCTTTTCGCTGGACTGGGTGTGGCAGGGCCAGCCCACCCTGGTGCAAAGCCGCGCGATGGACGAGACAGGCTATGTGCAGCCCAGTTACCGGCAATTGCGTGCGGTGCGCGGCGCGAGGTCGATCTATCACAACAACGCCATACAGACCTGGCTGGTGAAGGCCAGTGGTGAGGTGGGCAATGTGCACCTGGCCTGAGCGCCTAACGGTCGTGTTGTGTGGCATGGTGGGCTTGGGCTTCGCGCTGTGTGCCGCGCCGGC
>JANMJI010000107.1:0-20730 GCA_031371275.1 Betaproteobacteria bacterium | reverse complement strand
CGCCCTGCCGATGATCGGCGCGCAGGATATCGCCGACGCCGCAGTCGCCGCGCTGCTGGATCGCGACTGGCATGGCCATTTGATCCGTGAGCTGCTTGGCCCGCGAGACCTGAGCTACGCCGAGGCGACGCGCTTGATCGGCCAACGCATCCGCCAACCCGGGCTCACCTACGTGCAGGTGTCGTACGACGAAATGGCCCAGGGCCTCAAAGGCAGCGGCTTCTCAGACGATGTGGCGCACCTGTACGCCGAGATTGCCAAGGGCATCAACGAAGGGCGTATCAGGTCGCTGGCAGGGCGCTGTCGCGCGACAACGACGCCCACAAGGTTCGAGGACTTCACCGCAGAGATCGGTGGGTCCAGTGACGCGATGTAGCGGCCCGCAGGGTTCGACCCGCGCGGCTCTTTGGCACCAGGACTGCAGGCGGTGTCCCGACAGTTGCCGCGCCGGCGCATCGACGCGGTGGTGCCTTGCTCCGTGAGCACACCCCTGAAAGCCTGGCCGGCGCAATGACCGGCTCGGTCGCTGGGGAAGATCAGCCCGGCTTGCCTGCCCGGATGACGCTTGAAGCAGGCCACGCGCAGGGCAGCGACGACGATGTCGCGCGTGGCGCTGCGGCGCTGCACAGGAAGCCCGCACAGGAAGCCGACTGTCAGCGTTTGTTCAGCAGCCCACCCAGCATCCCCGCCAGGTCACCCAGGCCGCCCAGGCCACCGGCTGCGCCCAGATTGCCGGCATCGCCCTGCGGCACCTGGCCGTGCGGCGTCAGCTTGTCGACCACCTGCGGCAGCAGTTGCGACAGCGGGCCCAGCATCTCGGCCGGGTTGAGGCCCAGTTTCTGGGCCAGGCCGGCGACGTTGTCGTGGCCCAGTGCACCGCCCAGTGCGTCGGCGCTCACCGGCTGGTTGGGGCCGATGGAAACCCACGAATTCACCGCTTCGCCGAGCCCGCCTTGTTGCAGTTTTTGCAGCAGCCCCGACAGGCCGCCGTGCTGGTTCAGCAGGCCCATGATGGCCTGCAACGGGTCGTTGGCGTTGGCGTTGGGATTGCTGCCGGTGGCTGCGCCCAGGGCGCCGATGACGGAATCGAAAAGGCTCATGGCCAGGCTCCAAAAGAGGTGAGGTAACGGCGGCGACTGTGCCCGATGCGGGCGGGCTGTCAACCTGTTTGCGGCCCCGTCTGCGGCCTCGTCTGCGGCTCCGTCTGCAGCCCCAACCAGGCCAGCACCGCCAACGGCGCGGTGTCAGCACGCAGCACGCGCGGGCCCAGCGCGGTGGCCACAAAACCGGCGCGCAGCGCAGCGCTTTCTTCTTCGGGGGTGAGCCCGCCTTCCGGGCCACTGAGGGTGGTGAGGGTGGTGATGGTGTTGATCGCCGGCCAGGCCAGCGCGGCCATTGCCGGCAAGGCCGTGGCATCGGCGCGCAGGCTCAGCACCAGCCTGGTACCCGCGGTGGCCGCGGGCAGCCAGGCCGCCAGTTCACGCACCGGCGCCACCACCGGCACCTGCGCGCGGCCGCATTGTTCGCAGGCGGCCTCGGCGATGGCCTGCCAATGGGCTTGTTTGCGCGCCGCGCGGTCACCCGCCAGGCGCAGCACCGAACGCGTGGTCAGCAAAGGCTGGATGCAAGCCACGCCCAGTTCGGTGGCCTTTTCCACCAGCGTGTCCATGCGTTCGTTGGCCGGCATGCCCAGCGCCAGCGTCACCGCTGCCGGCAGTTCGTTGCGCACCGGCAGTGGCAGACCCACATGCACCCGCACTTCGCTGCGGCCCACGGCCAGCACCATGGCCGGCCAGTCGCTGCCGCGGCCGTCGAACAAGCGCAGCGCATCGCCGGGTTGCACACGCCGCACCTGGGCGTGGCGCGCGGCGCCTGCGGGCAGCGCGATTTCGGTGTCGGCTTGCAGCGCCGCTGCGACAAACAAACGCAGCGTCATGCGTTTTCTGGTGCGAGCAAGCGCTCCACCGCCAACGCCACCGCGGCCAGCGTGGCGTCATGGCCGGCCGGCGCGGCCAGCATCAAACCGACCGGCAGCGCGCCGGGCGCCTGGCACGGCAGCGTGAAGGCGCAGCCGTCGAGAAAGTTGATGGCAAAGGTGTTGCGCAACAACAGGCCGTTGGTCTTGAAGAAGGTCTCGTCACTGGCCGCCGCCTCAGCCAGCGGCGGCGCCGTGATGGCCACCGTGGGGCACAGCAGCGCGTCAAAGCCTTGCAGCTGCTGCGTCATGCGGGTGATCCAGCCGCGGCGGCGTTGCTGCATGGTGATGTAGTCGGCGGCGCTGACCCCTTCGCCCATTGCGATGCGCTGCGCCACACGCGGGTCCAGCAGGTGGCGCTGGCTGCGCATCGCTTCGCGGTGCAGCGCATAGGCTTCGACCGCCGAAAAACCGCCGGGGGCGTTGATCTGCGCGATCTCCAGCAGCTCGGCCATGGGCAGCGCCACGGTCTGCGCGCCGGCCCTGGAAAGCCGCGCCAGCGTGTGCTCAAAAGCCAGCGCCACGGCGGCGTCCAGCCCGTCCAGCAGCAGCGTCTGCGGCAGCGCCAGGCGCAGCCCGGCCAGCGGGCGCGGTTGCACGGCCAGTGGCATGCCAGACAGCAGGCCGTCAACGACCAGGCAGTCAGCCACGCAACGCGCCATCGCACACACCGTGTCGAGCGTGAACGACAGCGGAAAAGCACCGGCCAGCGGCGTGCGCGACTGCGTGTTCTTGAAGCCGACGATGCCGCACAAAGCGGCCGGCACGCGGATCGAACCGCCCGTGTCAGAGCCCAGACCAGCCATCGCCTGGCCCAGCGCCACCGACACCGCGGCGCCCGACGACGAGCCGCCGGGAATGCGCGCCACAGCGGCATCACAAGGGTTGCGCGGCGTGCCGTGGTGCGGGTTCAGGCCGACGCCGGAGAACGCAAACTCGCTCATGTTCGTGAGGCCGGTGATGGCCGCACCGGCGGCCTTCAGGCGCGCCACGGCCACGGCGTCTGCGCCAGCGGCGGGTGCGCCCTGGCGCTGCACCGAGCCGGCCATCGTCGTGCGGCCGGCGATGTCGTAGAGGTCTTTCACCGACACCGGCAGGCCTTCCAGCGCGCGCATTGGCTGGCCTGCAGCGCGGCGTGCGTCGGCCTGCCGCGCCGCGGCGCGGGCCATCTCGGGCAACAGCGCGGTGTACACAGAGGCGGCCGCCGGCAGCGTGGCTTCTTGCAGCACTTGCTCGATCAGCGCGGCATGGCTGTCGGCCTGGCTGCCTTCGCAAGTGAGTGTGGCTTGCAGTTCGGGAATCGTCGGCAACATGGCGGCGGAGCTTAAGGCAGTGCGGAACCACACCTTCGCGGCGCGTCCCCCTGCATCACCCGGCATCGCGCAGCACCCGCCGCAGCACCTTGCCGACTGGCGTCTTGGGCAGGTCGGTGCGGAATTCCACCACCTTGGGCCGTTTGTAACCCGTCAAATGGGCTTCGCAATAGGCCCGCACTTCGGCTTCGCTGGGCTGGTTGCCGGCCACGGCGGCGCGCACCACCACCAGCTTCACGGCCTCGCCGGCCTTGGCGTCGGCAATGCCCACCACGGCACATTCCTGCACGCCGGGCATCTGTGCCACCAGGTCTTCAATTTCGCTCGGGTAGACGTTGAAACCGCTGACCAGAATCATGTCTTTCTTGCGGTCGACGATGCGGAAGTAGCCGCGCTCGTCGACGACGCCAATGTCGCCGCTGCGAAACCAGCCGCCCGGTACCATCACTTTGGCTGTTTCGTCGGGGCGTTGCCAATACCCGGCCATGACCTGCGGGCCGCGTATGGCCACTTCACCCGGCGTGCCGGGCGCCACTTGCTGGCCTTCGTCGTCCAGCAACGTCAGTTCGGTGCTGGGCAGGGGCAGGCCGATGCTGCCCGTCCACGCGCTGCCGTCCACCGGGTTGCAGGTCGCCGAAGGGCTGGTCTCGCTCAGGCCATAGCCTTCGCAGATGGGGCAGCCGGTTTTCTCAAGCCACAGCCGCGCCGTGGCCTGTTGAACGGCCATGCCACCGCCCACGCTCAACATCAGGTGGCTCCAGTCGACACGTTCAAAGTGAGCGTGGTGGGCGAGCGCGTTGAACAAGGTGTTGACCGCCGGAAAGCTGTGGAAGCGCTGCCGTGACAGCGCTTTCAGCAGACCGGCAAAATCGCGCCCGTTCGGTATCAACAGGCTGCAGCCGCCCATGTGCAGGCCCAGCATCATGATGACGTTGAAGCCGAAGACGTGGTACAGCGGCAGCGCGCACACCGTCACCAGTTGTTCGCCGGCCGGCAGCCGTTGCAGCGCCGGCTTGTACCAGGCCTGGCATTGCAGCAAATTGGCCACCAGGTTGCGGTGCAGCAGCACCGCGCCCTTGCTGACGCCGGTGGTGCCGCCGGTGTACTGCAATACCGCAATGTCGTCGGGCCCCAGCACCGCAGGCGCCAGCGTCATGCGCCGGCCGCGGGCCACGGCGTCGTTGAACCTGGTGGCGCCGGGCAGCTTGTAGGGCGGTACCAGCTTCTTCACGCGGCGCACCAGGTGGTTGATGAGCGCGCCTTTGACGCGGCCCAGCATGTCGCCCAGGCTGGCCAGCAACACATGTTTCGTCGGCACCTGTTCCAGCACCTGCTGCAAAGTGTGGGCGACATTCTCGAAAACGACGATGGCCTTGGCGCCCGAGTCTTTGAGCTGGTGTTCCAGTTCACGCGGCGTGTACAGCGGGTTGACGTTGACGACGACCAGCCCGGCGCGCAGGATGGCCGCCACCGCCACCAGGTACTGCGGCACGTTGGGCAGCATCACGGCCACGCGTTCACCGCGTGCCAGCGGCAGGCTTTGCAGCCAGGCGGCCAGCGCGCGTGAATCGTCGTCGACTTGGCCGTAGCGCGTGCTGCTGCCCATGCACTTGCAGGCCGCCAGGTCGCGGTGTTTGCGAAAGCTGTCTTCCAGCAGCGCCACCAGCGATGGATAGAGATCGGTGCGCACCTGCGCCGGCACGCCGGCGGGGTACTGCTTGAGCCAGATCTTCTCCATCACCGTCCCGTCAATTGACAAGCGGCATTCTGGGGGCGCCCCTGGCACAGGGTCATCAGGGGATTCGACTAGCGAAATCTGCACGGCTTGCCGGCCCTTGCTTGCACCTGCGGGGCTGTTCCGCGCGACCCCGCACCCTAGACTGCGCGCGCGATGAACGCCAACCCACAGACCAGCCCCGCCCGCCCCGCCGCGGCCGCCGCGCCTGCGCCCGCGGGCGAAGCGCGCTGGCAGGTGCGCCTGCTGGGCGCGGTGGAGGTGTTTGACGGCGTGCAGCGCATCGACCGCTTCCCTTCGCGCGCTGTGGCCGCGTTGCTGGCGCGTGTGGCGCTGGCGCCCGAGCGTGCGCATTCGCGTGAAGAGCTGGTGGAATTGCTGTGGCCCGGCGTGGCTTTGAAGGTTGGCCGCAACCGGCTGCGCCAGGTGCTGTCAACACTGAAAAGCCTGCTCGAAGCCGCCGGTGTGCCGGGTGCCGCGGTGTTGCAGGCCGACCGTTTGTCGGTGCGCGCCGTGCGCGGCGCACTGGCCTGCGATGCGCTGGACTTTGAACGCCTGGCGCGCGCCGGCCACGCTGGTGAAGCCTTGGCGCTGTACGGCGGCGAATTGATGCCGGGCTATTACGACGAATGGATCGATGCCGAACGGCAGCGCCTGGCCGCCCTGCACGAACGTTTGCTGGAACGTCAGCCCAGCCTGCCGCTGGCCACCGCTTCAAGGCCCGATGCGGCAGGGCCGAGCGCAGCCCGGCCCCCCGCGACACATTCGACACATTCGACACATTCGGCACTAGCGGCACATGCGGCACATGCGGCACATGTGCCAGGTGGGCGGGCTGGGACAGACACGCCCGACGCGCCGCTTGCCGCGCCTTTGCCCGCGGCCTGGCCCGCCGCCCCGGCCCCCGCGCTGCCCACCTACCTGACGCGTTTGTTCGGCGCCGACATGGCCGCCGCGCGCCTGCGTGCGCTGGTGCTGGCGCGCCGGCTGGTCACGTTGCTGGGCCCCGGCGGCAGCGGCAAAACGCGGCTGGGCGTGGAAGTGGCGCAGGCCTTGCGCCAGCCGCCAGCGTGGCAGGCCGAAGCGGGCGCGCCGGCGCCGGTGCCCTTCGAGCGCATCGCCTTTGTCTCGCTGGTGGCCTGTGAAGAAGCGCCGCAGATGCTGGACGCCATCGCCCGCGCGCTGGCCCTGCCCGCGGGGGCTGCCGGTGATGCCGCTGATGCGTCCGCTGCCACACCAGGCGCTGCGTCCGTTGCCGCATCAAGCGCCGCGGCCACACTGGCCCAGGCGCTGGCCGGCCAGCGGGTGCTGCTGGTGCTCGACAACTTCGAGCAGCTGGTGGGCCGTGCCGAAGGTGCGCTGGCCGAACTGCTGTCGCTGCTGCCGGCGCTGCATGTGCTGGTCACCTCACGCCGCGCGTTAGGGCTGGACGGTGAACAGGCCGTCAACGCCGAACCGCTGGCGCTGCCCGCCGCCGACGCCACACTCGCCGCCGCCGCGGCCAACCCGGCCGTGGCTTTGTTTGTCGACCGCGCCCGCGCCGCGCGCGCCGATTTCCACCTCAGTGAACGCAACCACGCCGCCATCGTGGCGCTGGCGCGTGCGCTGCACGGCATGCCGCTGGCCATCGAACTGGCGGCGTCACGCGTGCGCAGTTTTCCGCCGGCCGACATGGTGGCGCTGCTGGCCCAGCCCGAAGCCGGCGCCCACCTGGCGCTGCTGTCGCGCGGCGGGCCGCGTTCCGGGCACGACGCGCGGCATGCGTCGATGGCCCAGGTCATCGCCTGGAGCTGGCGTTTGCTGGACGCGCCGGCGCAGCGCTTGCTGGGCGCGCTGACGCTGTTCCCGGCCGACGCCCCGGCCGCTGCGGTGGCCGCCGTGGTGGGTGACACGCTGCCCGCCACCGCGGCCCGGCTGGACGACTTGGTGGCGCATTCGATGGTGCGCATCGGTGGCGGTGATGCGCCGCGGTTTGGCCTCGTCGAGCCGGTGCGCGAATTTGCCGCTGCCCAGCGCGCGCCGGCCGATGCCGACCTGATGCGCGGCGCGCTGCGCCGCTGGCTGGTGGGCTGGGCGCAAGGCTTGGGGCCGGTGGCATCGCCTTCGCGCGTGGCGCCCGAACTGGCCACCGTACACGCCGTGCTGGCCGCGGCCGCCAGCAGCCCCGCCGCCGCGACCGATGCCTTGCAACTGTTGCTGGCCTTGCGCGGCTACTGGGACACCGACGGCCTGCCGGGCCGCATCCAGGCCGCGCTGGAAGAAGGCTTGCGCACCATAACGACAGAACAGCACGCACTGCGCGCCGACGCACACGAACTGTTCGCCTACCTGCGCTTTGAAGCCGGCTTTGGCGCCCAGGCGCTGGCCCATGCCGACGCGGCGCTGGCCGCCGCGGGCAACGACCCTGCACGCCGCGCCCGCGCCCTGGTGCGCCGCGCCTGGGTGCAGATTGCCGCCTACCGCGGTGAACACGACGCCACGCCCGCCCACGACCGCTGGCAGGCCTGGCTGGAAGAAGCGCTGGCACTGGCCCGCGGCTGCGGCGACCGCGAGGTGCAGGCGCGCGCACTGCACCAGCTGGCCATGCTGCAAACCCAGGTGCGTGGCGACTGGCGCACGGCAGAAACCCTGCTCGAGGAATCACAAGCGCTGTGGCTGGCGCTGGGCGACCGCCGCAAAGCCTACGCACGGCTGCGCAACCGCGCCCAGTGCTGGCTGCACACCCACCGCGATGCCCAAGCCATGGCCAGCTACGAAGAATGCGAACGTGCGGCGCTCGAAGACGGCGACTGGGTCGGCCGCATCGACACCCTGCTTTCGATGACCGTGCTGCTCTCCCGCCAGCACCGCTGGACGGAAGCGCTGGACGCCAGCCGCCGCTGCGTCCAGTTGTGTTGGCAACGCTGGCACCGCCATGGTCTGGCCTACGCGCTGTGGAACCCGCCGCGCCTGCTGGCCCGCTTGCAGCGGCCTGAAGCGGCGATGCGACTGATGGGTTTTGCGGCCACCTTCTGGACCGGCCGGTTTGGCCCGCTGGGCAAGTCTGACCTGGTGTACCTGAAGCGCGTGCGCGGCCTGGTGCGCGTGCAGGTGGGCGCGGCGCGCGCCGAAGCCCTGTTTGCCGAAGGCGCGGCGATGGACGTGGCCGCCGCCGTGGCGCTGGCGCTGCAGGCTTGAACCAGCAGCGCGGGTGGCCGCGCACCCGCCACCCTCACTGTCACCGCCGCCGTCGCAGAAAGTCGCCTACCGCGTGAGCGCGCAGTAACGCAGTACGCAATACGCAGTTCGCGGTACGCGGTACGCGGTACGCAGCCGATGCGGGGGCTATCGCCGAGATAGTCAACCTTCACTTGGAAGTAAATTGTGCGCAATTTAATATCCGCGCCGCGAACTTGAAGCATCCCGCTCTGCTGCGAAGCCTGGGGGGAGCAGGCGCAGCACCCGCACCCCACCCGGCGTCTTCACGAGCCCCACTTCTTCGGACTCTTTGTACGCTATGAACCAAACCCTTCATGCACAGGTCATCGGCAGCTCTTCGCGCGCCGTCCTGCTGGCCGTCGCCATGGCGGCCGGCGCCTCGGCCTGGGCTGCCGACCCCGCACCGGCAGCGCAACAACCCTTTCCGGTGGCGGTGGTGGGCACGCTCAACCAGCTCTCCGGCGGCCCGCATGCCGGCTACCGCGCCAACCATGCCAAAGGCGTGCTGGTCAGCGGCGAGTTCACGCCCGCGCCCACGGCGCCCGGCCTGAGCAAGGCGCCCCACTTCGCGAAGCGTGTGCCGGTGCTCGTGCGCTTCTCCAACGGCACCGGGCTGCCGACGATGCCGGATGCCGACCCCAACGCCAGCCCGCACGGCATCGCCATCCGTTTCCAGCTGCCCAAGGGTGAGCACACCGACATCGTCAGCATCTCGGCCGACAGCTTTCCGGTGGCGACACCGGAGGAGTTCCTGGGGCTGCTGCAAGCCATCGCCGCCAGCGGCCCGACGGCGGCCAAGCCGACGCCGATCGAGCAGTTTCTGGGCAGCCATCCGATTGCGCTGAAGTGGGTGACGACGCCGCGCCCAGCGCCAGTGAGCTTCGGCACGCTGGCCTTCTATGGCATCAATGCCTTCAAGTTCACCAACGCCAAGGGCGTGAGCCGGTATGCCCGCTACCAGATATTGCCGCTGGCCGGCGCGCAGGCGCTGGGCGCCGCCGAAGCAGCCAAGGTGGCACCGAACTACCTGATGGACGAACTGCCGCAGCGCATCGCCAAGGGTGCGGTGAAGTTCCGGCTGGTGGCGCAAGTGGCCAAGGACGGCGACCCGGTCAACGACGGCAGCCTGGTCTGGCCGGCCGACCGGGAACTGATCGAGCTCGGCACCATCAGCCTGAAGCAGACGCCGACCGAGCAGGTCAAGGCGCAGAAGGCGCTGTTGTTCAACCCGCTGCTGCTGCAGGCCGGCATTGAGCCCTCGGCCGACCCGGTGCTGTTGGCACGCCCCGGCGCTTACGCGATCAGTTACGGCCAGCGCGCGCAGTAGACGGTGCGCAACAAGCGGTAGGCTTTCAGGCCGGCTGGCGGCTGGCGGCTGGCGCGCCCAGCGCCAGCCCGGCCCGTCTTCACAGGCCAGCCAGGTAGTGCCCGAGGTTTTCGATGGCGGCCTCGTCCAGCGTGCGCGACACGCTGGTCATGCTGCCGGCATCGTTGGTGCGCTTGTGCGCCTTGAAGTCACTGAGCTGCTTGACCACGTAACCGTAGTGCTGCCCGGCGACGCGCGGGATTTCGTTCTGGCCCAGGAAGCCACCCAGGTGGCACATCGTGCACAGCGTCTCGTTGGACTTGAGCTTGCCCAGGCGGGCCTTCTCCGGGTCGACCTGGAAGCTGATGGGGGCCGGTTTCTGCTTCGCGTAGTAGTCGGACAGCGCACGCATCTCGTCGCGCGTCAGGCCAACGACCATCGGCGTCATCAGCGGGTCGCTGCGGCGGCCTTCCTGGAAGTCACGCAGCTGCAAAACCATGTAGCGGGCGGTCTGCCCGGCCAGCACCGGGTACAGCGGATCGGTCGAATTGCCCGCCGGCCCGTGGCAGGCCGCGCACAGCGCAGCCTTTGGCGGCAAGTCGGCCTGGGCCAGCGCGCTGCCGGCCGCGGCCAGCAGCACGCTGGCAAGCGTGAGCTCTGGATACCTCATGCAACCTCGCAGTCCATCGTTGCCCAGAGCTTACAAGAGCCCAGCCAGCCCGGCCAGCCGGCCAGCCCGGCCAGGGCGCGGGCGGCTGTCAAGCCCCCGCCGCGGCCCGCTCAGGGCAGCGCAAACACGATCACCGAATTGCCACGCTTGAAGTCGAGCTGGGTGTTGCCGCCTGCTGCGACCGCAACGTACTGCTTGCCGCCGACCATGTACGAGACCGCCGGCGCATTGACGCCGGCGCCGCACTGGTACTCCCACAGCTTGCGCCCGGTCTTTGCGTCGAAGGCGCGGAAGAGCCCGTTGCCTTCACCGTTGAAAACCAGATCACCGGCCGTCGCCAGCACGCCGCCGATGAGGGGCTGATCGGTATCGAACTTCCACACCATCTTGCCGGTGTCGATGTTGACCGCGGCCAGCCGGCCCCACTGCTTTTCGCTGGCCACGACCTTGAACGCGCCGCCCAGCCACAGCTTGCCGCCCGGGTACTTGGCTTCTTCGACATGGTAGGTCATCGGCTGGTGCAGGTTGGCCGCATACGCCAGCCGGTGCTTCGGGTTGATGGCCATCGGGCTCCACTCAACACCGCCGTTAGCACCCGGCAGCATGCGCGCGCCATCCTTGGTCGGCAGCACCCACATGTTCTCCTGCGGCACCATCGCCTCGGAGAAGCGGATCAGCTCGCCGCTGGCCCGGTCGTGGACATAGACATGCCCGGTCTTGCCGCCGTGGATGGCCACCTTGCGCATCTTGCCGTCCTTGCCGGCGGCTTCGGTCAGGATCACTGGCGACACCGCGTCAAGGTCCCAGACGTCGTGCGCGATGTACTGGTAGTGCCACTTGTAGGCCCCGGTGTTGAGGTCGACCGCGACGATCGAATCGGTGTAGAGGTTGTCGCCCGGGCGCTCGGCGCCGTAGAGGTCGGGGCTGGGGTTGCCAACGACGAAGAACACCGTGTTGGTGTCGGTGTCGACCGCGGGCGCCATCCACACGCCGCCGCCCAGCGTCTTGTAGAAGTCGCCGCCCTTGTCTGCGAGTTGCCGCTTTTCGGCGGCGATGTCGCGGTGCATGTTGCGGCCGGTGGCGTCGTTGGGCGCCCAGACGCCTTCGTGGCCCTTCTCAGGGATGGTCGCGAAGCTCCACAGGATCTTGCCGCTGGCAGCGTCCAGCGCCTTGACGAAGCCGCGGATGCCGTATTCGCCGCCGTTGGTGCCGATCAGGATCTTGCCGTTCACGGCCACCGGCGCCATCGTCTCTGAGTAGCCCAGTTCGGGGTCGCCCAGTTCGGTGGCCCACAGCAGCTTGCCGGTCTTGGCGTCCAGCGCCACCATCTTCGCGTCCAGCGTGCCCATGAACAGCTTGCCGTCGAGGATGGCCACGCCGCGGTTGTTCGGCCCGCAGCAATAGGTCGTCACCGCGCCGGGCTTGTGCTTGTAATGCCAGAACTCCTTGCCGGTGACCGCGTCCACCGCATAGACATGGTTAAACGAAGTGGTGATGAACATCACGCCGTCGACGACGATGGGCGCCGTCTGCATCGACTCGAGCACCTCGGTCTGGAAGATGAAGGCCGGCCGCAGCTTGGCGACGTTGCCGGTGTTGATCTGCGACGCCGGGTGGTAGCGCGTCTGCTCGTAATTCATGTTCGAGTGCAGGAAATTGGCGCTGTCCTTCGACGCGGCGCCGAGCCTGGCTTGTGGCGCCGATACCGCCCTCGGCACGCCAACACCCTGCGCGCCGGCCTGGCCGGAAATCTCGGCTTGGGCCATGGCCTGACTAACTCCAAGGCCCAGAACGGCTGCGGCAATGGCGCCACGCGGCCACTGGCGCGCAAGGCTCGGGAAACGAGATCTGTTCATGGAGGCACTCCTCAGTTTGTTGGCTTCAACGTTGGTCTTGTGCGCCCTGCGCGCACAGGCCACCGCGGGCCCGCACGATCGCGCGCCGCTGTTGAGAATGCGCGCAAACCACGCTGGCGCAAGCCCAGGCAACAGCCGATACACGCCGCCGGTGGCTGGGGATAAACTTTCGTTATTACGCCAGTCGATTGCCGGGCACCAGGCACCAGGGCCCCGGCCCCCAGCCCCAGTTGCGCGCGGCCACCGCGGCCTGCCGCAGGAGATATCCCTCTTGGAAACCAAGCCTGCCTGGGTGGCGCGGGCCGGGCCCGTACGGGTCACCATCGTCTCCATGGCCATCATCGCCGGGCTGTCGGCGCCCGCCGCGGCGCAGACGCCCCACCCCAGCCTGAACGCGCAATTGCTCGTCGCGGCGCGCCAGAACGACGCCGCGCAGGTCGAGCGTGTGCTCGCCCAGGGCGCCGCTGCAGACTCACGCAACCGCGGCGGCAAGACCGCATTGCTGATGGCCAGCGAGAAAGGCAACGACGCGCTCGCGCGCCGGCTGATCGCCGCCGGCGGCGATGTCAACCTGGCTTCGCTGGACGGTGTAACGCCACTGATGGCGGCCAGCTATGGCGGGCATGCCGCAGTCGTACAGCGGTTGCTGGCCGCGGGCGCCCGCACCGACGCGGTGGACCGCATGAAGAAGCCGGCAGCCCTGTACGCGGCCGGCCAGGGCCATGCCCCCGTGATCGACCTGCTGCTGGCCGCCGACGTGGATGTGAACGCCGCCTACGAGCATGGCCTGACCGCATTGATGTGGGCCGCCGGCCAGGGGCATGGCAGCGCCGTGAATGCGCTGCTGGCCCGCGGCGCCCGCACCGACCTGCGCGACGACCGCGGCCTCGATGCGCGCGACATCGCGCAGCAGGCCGGGCACGCAGCGATCGCCGAGCGCATCGCCGCCAGCCGCTGACCGGCCGCTGACCGGCCGGCCGGCAACCAACGCACACAACTTCCGCGGTGCAGCGGATGCCGCCGCTAACGCTTGCCTAACGACACTGCGGCACAGTGCATGCACCGGGCCTTGTGGGCCCTGCCACAGGAGACTTGTGATGAACACCACCACCCGCCGTCTGTTGTCTGTGTTGACGCTGCTGTTGCCACTGGCCGCGCCGTTCCTGCCGTTCGCGGCTGCGGCGCAGAACCTGGACTTGATGCTGCAACAAAGCATCAACGAGATGAACGCCAACATTGCGCGCGGCCAGGCGCTGGCCAACCAGGGCGTGCAGCAGCGCATGCAAGACCCGGCCGTGCAGCAGGCCTGGCAACGCTACGTCCAGCAAAGCGGCGGCCGACCGGCCATGAACTACCCCACCTTCACGGCCGAGTACATCTACACCAACGGCTTCAGCGCCCAGGGCATGGCCCATGCCCGCGCCAACAACGCCGGCATGCAGGCGCGTGAGCAGGCTGCGTTGCAGGGCCTGCGCCAGGCCGAACAACAACGCGGCCAGGCCCAGCAGGGCCAGCGCGATGCCTACTTCGCCAACCAGCAAGAAGCCGGCCGCCAGCTTGCCGGCCAAAGCACCTACACCGCGCCCAACGGCCAGCCGCTGGTGCTGCCGCACACCTGGCAGCGCAACGCCACCTACGCCCACCAGGGCGCCACCTACCATGTCGATGGCAACGGCCAGTACCATGTGCTGGCGGCGAATGGCTGGTGGTATCCGCTGGCTGCGCGTTAAGGCAACGCTGATCAAGTCCCCCGCGGCGCGCGCCAAGCCGCTTGTCGCGCGGCTCGGCCCTCGGCAGGCGCAATCCGCCCTTGGCGGATTGTGTCCGGCCTCGGCATCCCTGCTTTGGGCGGTCTGCAGCGTTGCAAATCCTCGCCATAGCGGGGCTATGGCTGTGGTTTGCGCCTTGCAGCCCATCCCAAACCACGGCGCGCGCACTCGCGGGGACTGAATCAGCGTCGCCTTAAACGTTCCAGTTCCCCGCTAGCGCTGCGACTGCCGCGCGAAAAGTCGCGCTGACGCGGCTGCGCAGCCGCAAGGCCATAGCCTTGCCGGCCCACTGGCGCTGGCCCCCATGCCAAAACGGTGTTGACACCGCGCGGCGGGATGCGGGTTTTTTGGTGGGCCGGTCAGCCGACCGGCAACTGACCTGTTTCGGCACACCTTGCTGGCCATAACGGCACAGTTCGCGGCCACGCTGGCGGTGTGTGCGGACGCGCGCCGACAGGCCAGCCCGCGGGCAGGCTGCGGGTCTTCCCGGGGTGGAATGGCGATTGCGATGCAGGTGCTGCGCACCGACAACGCGTTCTGTTCTCTGCATAAAAACCAACAGGAGTCTCTCAATGCACTTCCCCCGGACCCGACGCTTGCAATGGGTGGCAGCGGCCACCGTGGCCTGCGCAGCCGTACTGCCCGCCACCGCGCAAAACCTGGAAACCTTGAAGAAGATGAAGGTCGCCACCACCGACCTGAACATTCCGCTGGTGCCGCAAACCGGCAAAAACGCCGACGCCATTCGTGCCAATCTGAAGCGCATCAAGCTGCCGCCGGGCTTTTCGATCGACCTCTACGCGGTGGTGCCCGATGCCCGCCACATGGCCGTGGCGCCCAACACCAACATGGTGTTTGTCGGCACCCGCAAGACCACTGTGTGGGCGGTCACCAACCGCAACAGCGGTGACGTGGCGACGGAGGTGAAATCGTTCGCGCCAAGCCTGAAATTCAGCAACCCCAACGGTGTCTGCTGGACCAAGGACGGTTTCTTGATCGTGGCCGAACACAACCGCGTCTTGAACTTCCCGGCGGCCGAGTTTTTCTACGAAGGCCCGGACGTGGCGGTGATAGAAGTGGTGGGCCAGGGCAAGCTGATCCCAGCCGAAGAAGAGTCGTACAACCACGGCGCGCGGGTGTGCAGGGTCGGCCCCGACGGCATGCTCTACATCAGCCTGGGCCAGCCCTTCAACGTGCCGCCGCGTGAAAAGCTGGCGCTCTTCAAAGAGTGGGGCATTGGCGGCATGGTGCGCATGAACGCCTTTGACGGCAGCAAGCGCGAGGTCTATGCGACCGGCATACGCAACAGCGTCGGCCACGACTTCAACCCCAAAGACGGCACGCTGTGGTTCACCGACAACCAGACCGACGGCATGGGTGACGACATTCCCCTGGGTGAAATCAACCGCATCACCAAGGCCGGGCAGTTCTTTGGCTACCCGTGGAAGCAGGGCAAAACCCGCATCACCGAAGAGGGCTACGACAAAGACCCGCTGCCGCCCAACATCGTTGACCCGCAGGTCTACACCACCGCCCACGCCGCCGATTTGGGCATGAGCTTCTACACCGGCAAATCCTTCCCGGCGAAGTACCAAGGCGGCTTTTTCTCGGCCCAACACGGTTCGTGGAACCGCACCAAGCCGGTCGGTGCGCAAGTGCTGTTCACCAGCTTGAAGGCCGACGGCACGGCCGACAAGACAGAAGTGTTTGCCGAAGGCTGGCTCGACGACAACGGCCTGTACCGCGGCCGCCCGGTGGACGTGGCGGTGATGAAAGACGGCTCGCTGTTGATCAGCGACGACTTTGCCGGTGCGCTGTACCGCGTCAGCTACGCGGCGCCTTGAGCCTGGCCGCAGGATGAAAGCGAAGCGGCACCCTGCCGCTTCGCTTTTTTATGGCCCAGCCCGCCGTGTGCCACGGGCCGGGCAGAACCCAAACTCCAACCCTGCACAGCCTGCCCGCATGAAACCGATGCTGCGTTTTTTCCTGCCTTGTCTTCAATCACTGACACTTGCACCGGGGCTTGCACTCGCGCCTGCACTCGCCCTCGCACTCGCCCTTGCGCCGGTCTGTGCAAGCGCCCAAACCGCCGCGCAGCAAGCCGGCCGCAGCAAGGCCCAAAGCTGCGCCGTGTGCCACGGCCCAGTGGGTATTTCCAGCCAGCCCGACACCCCACACCTGGCCGGCCAGCCGGCCATTTACCTGGCCGCGCAGTTGCGTGCTTACCGCAGCGGTACACGCAAACACGAGGTCATGTCGGTCATGGCCAAACCACTGACAGACGATGAAATAAGCCAACTGGCCGACTGGTTTTCGACCATCCGCGTTGAAGCCACGCCACCCTACTGAGTTGCACCCCACGGCCATCAAAGCGGCGGCCTTTGCGGCTTCGATGTGGTGCAGCATGGCTGCCACGGCACAGGCGGGCGCCACGGCCATCACCAACGCCGGGCCGGGTGGTGGGCAAGCGCAGCAACGCTGCGCAAGACCTGCAAATCTGTTCACCTGACTTTGCAGCCCTGGGCGGACGGTTGCAGGCTTCTTTGATGGTTTAAGGTTCGACCGAACAGGCGCTACGTTTTATAGATCACATTAAAACACTCGCGTGTGTTTTAACGTTGTATATAATTAACCCGATGTTTGAGTTTCCTGAATCCACGCCCCTGCCAGCCGCCAACGCCCCGGCCGACCGCTACCTGCAAACCCAGATCAGCGACGATCTGGCGCACAAGATGGTGTTCTTGGGCGGGCCGCGCCAGGTCGGCAAAACCTCACTCGCGCGGCGCCTGTTGCCCGACGCGGCGTGTGAGCTGAACTACGACGTGGCGGCGCAGCGCGCGGCGATTTTGCAGCGCCAATTGCCGGCCGGCAATTTCTGGTTCTTCGACGAAATCCACAAATACCGCAGCTGGCGCAATTACCTCAAAGGGTTGTTCGACGAATTCAAGGGCCAGCGCCAAATCCTCGTCACCGGCTCGGCGCGGCTGGACTTGTACCGCTTCGGCGGCGACTCGTTGCAGGGCCGTTATTTCTACTTGCGCCTGCACCCATTCAGCGTCGCCGAACTCGGCGGCCACGCTGACACCTTGCCCACGCTCTTGGCATTGGGCGGCTTCCCTGAGCCGCTGCACAAAGGCAGCCAGCAGTTTGCGCGCCGCTGGGCATTGGCCTACCGCGAGCGGCTGATACGCGAAGAAGTCACGGCGCTTGAAAACGTCTCTGACCTGGGCAAGCTCGAACTGCTGGCCATCACGCTGCCCAGCCGCGTGGGCAGCCCGCTGTCGCTCAATTCACTGCGCGAAGATTTGCAGGTCAGCCAGCCCACCGTGGCGCGCTGGGTCGATGTGCTGGAACGTGTTTACGGCATCTTTCGCCTGCCGCCGTTTGGCGCGCCTTTGTTGCGCGCGGTGAAGAAAGAACAAAAGCATTACCACTGCGACTGGTCGGTGGTGGCCGAGCCCGGCGCGCGCTTCGAGAACCTGATGGCCAGCCATTTGCTGAAGTGGGTGGAATACCAGGTCGACACCCAGGGCCGCGACTTGCAACTGCGTTACTTCCGCGACATCGACGGCCGCGAGGTCGACTTTGTGATCGTGCAAAACGGCACCCAACCCTTGGCTTTTGTTGAATGCAAGCTGGGTGACGACGCACCTGGCAAGGGCCTGAAATACCTCAAACAACGCTTCCCGCAAACGCCCGCCTGGCAGGTGTCGGCCCACGGCCAGCGCGACTATGTCAGCGCCGAAAGCATCCGCGTGGCGCCGGCGGTGAAACTGCTGCGCGATTTGGTCTAGCGGCGCCGTTCATGGAGCGCCAGCCGGCGCCAGGGACAGCAGCCCAGGGACGCATGAATGCACGGCTCAGGGCTTCGCTGCAGCCGCAGGAATGGCGCGCGCCAGAAAGCCCTCAACCCGCGTCCACCAATCCACCTGCGTTGCCGGCAAGCCCCAGCCGTGGCCGTCTTTCGGATACTCCATCCACTCCACCGGGGCGTTGTGTGCCTTGAGTGCATCGAGCATGCGCCGGCCATGCTCGATGGGCACGCGGTTGTCGACGCGGCCGTGGGCCATCAACAGCGGGTTCTTGATGCGCGCGGCCAGGTGGATGGGGCTGGTGGCTTGCAGTTGCGCAGCATCTTTTTCGCGGTCACCGATCATCACCGGCATGCCATAGCGCTTCCACGCGTCGGACAGGTCGCTCCAGTGCGCGTCGTACATCAACAAGATGTCCGACACGCCCACCCACTGCACGCCGCACTTGAACAAGTCGCCGTCCTTGGCCAGCCCCATCAGCGTGGCGTAGCCGCCGTAACTGGCGCCCATGATGCAGATGCGTTGCGGGTCGGCATAGCCTTCGGCGATGGTCCAGCGCGCCGCGTCGGCCAGGTCGTCTTGCATGCTCAAACCCCACTGCTTGAAGCCAGCGCGAAAGTGCTTGGCGCCGTAGCCGGTGCTGCCGCGAAAGTCGGGCTGCAGCACGGCATAACCGCGTGACGCCAGGAACTGCACATCAGCCTGCCACTGCCACTGGCCACCGCGCACCCAGGGCCCACCGTGCACGTAAACAATCAGCGGCAGCATCGTTTTGCTGGCCGCGCTTTTCGGCAAAGTCAGGTAGGCCGGTATCTCCAGACCGTCGCGTGCTTTGAAGCGCAGCACGTCCATGTTCGACATCTGCGCGGGCTTGATCTGCGGCTGCTGGCTGCCCAGCAAAGTGAGCTTTTGCGTTTGCGTGTTGAAGACATACGTGCGTTCGGGCTGCACGTCGGAATAGACCTGCACCAGCAGCCACGGGCTGCCTTCGCGGGGCGCCGGTGTCAACAGGTTGACGGTGTTGGGCAGGCGTTTGTCCAGCGCCGCTTGTTGGCCTTTCATGCCTTCGTCCAGCCACTGCGTCAGCTGCGCATCGGCCGTCAAACGCACACCCAGCAGCTGGCCGTTTTGCATCATCAAGTGCGGCGCCAGGTCGTACTCGGCCGAGACCATGATGGGCTGGTCAGACAGCGTGCGCGTGGCGGGGTCGAAGGTGAACAGCGCCGCGGTGTCACGGCCTTGGTTGGATACGGCGTAGAACTTGCCGTCAGCCGTCGAGCCCAACAACTGCACGCTGCGGTCAAAGCCGAAGCGATCGAACTCGGCCAGTGTTTCCCACTGCCCCGTGCTGGCATTCAAGCCGCGCAGCGTGGCCACATTGCCCTTCAAGGTTTGCACCGCGCGCAACTGGCCTTTGGCGTCGAGCAGCCACTCAAAGGCATTCGGCGGGGTGTCGATTTCTTCTGACGCGCCCGTCACGGTGTTGAGCTTGAGCAGCTTGTAGTAGTCGGTGCTTTTGATCGAATATTCCTCGGGCTGAACGACAAGAACACTGTCGCTGTCCTGGCTGCCGCGCTGGTTCAGCAAGAACGTGTTCCAGGGCAGTTCGCGGCCGGCCATGCCGTCGCGCACAAAGGATGGTTGGCGTTCTGCCAGTTGCCTGAAACCTTTGCCGTCGGCGTTCACGGCATACAGGCCCGGCGCGAAGCGCTGGCCGACCTGGGCCAGTTGGTGGTCTTGCAAGTCAAAGACCAGCCGCACGTCGTTGACCCAGCGAAACTGCCGCACGTCAGCGTCGTCAAACGATGCCACGACTTGAACTTTTTCAGTCGCCAGGTCGAGCACGGCCAGCCGGGTGCGCGCGCCAGCGGCACCGATTCGAAAAGCCAGCAGCTTGCCGCTGGGCGCGAGTTGCGCGCCGCTGAAGGCGTCGTCCTGAAAGAAGTCAGCGGCCGGTGGCGACGCCATGCTTTGGGCGGCGGCGGGGCGCTGCACCAGGGCCAGGCCGGTGCAGATGACGAAGGCCACCGCGGCGGCCGTGGCCTTGCCGATTGCGGCACGCGGGCCGAATGCAAAACTCAACATTCTGTCTCCGGGTGGACCCGAGCAGGCGGCGCGGCTTTGGGCGCGGCTGAAGCCGGGTGCTGCGCCAAAACCAATTCGGCCGGTGCCGAAGCATCGGCCTGGACGCAGGCGGAGTTTGCGATGGCACTGTGGAGCATAAATCGTCAATTGCACGCAGGGCCAATGGGGTCGGGCTGCGTTCGCGACGGTTTTGCTGGTGAAGACGGCATGACGCGGGCCAGGCTGTCGGCGTTGAAGATGCTGCTGACCGGCGCGGCCCGCCTCTGCGGGCCACCATCACTCTGCCGAAACCAGACGGTGCGCCAGCAGGCGCGCGTTGGGCCCCGGGCCGTGCAGGAATGCGGGCCGGTCGGCCGCGGCCACGCCCTGTGCGGCCGTGTGCCGCAGCCACTGCGCGCCTTGTTGCAGCAGCGCGGTGGCGGCGTCGGGCCGGCCTTGCGCCTGGTGCAGCGCGGCCAAGGTCAGCCAGACCTCAGCACGTTCGATGTCAAACGGCGCCGCGCTGGCCAGCAGGGGCGTGGCCAGCGCTTCGGCCTGGGCCACATCACCCAGCGCCAGCGCCGCGGCCACGCCGCGGGTGGCTACATGCAGGTGCAGGCCGGGGCGTTCCAGCACGGCGCTGGCTTGCAGCAGGTTGAGGCTGGTTTGCAGTGCCACTGCAGGCGGCAGCGCGCAGGCGATTTCCAATTCAAGCAGCGCACGGTGAAAGGCCGATTCGTGTGCCGGCAGCAGCGCCTGGGCTTGCGCCAGCAGCGTGGTGTCAGCGCGCCCTAACAACCGTACAGCACGCATTCGCAAGGCGACGCGGCGCGCGCGCAGGCGCACCGCCACATCGGCGTCGTCGGCCGTCAGCAGGGCCCGCGAGCGCTCGGGCTGGCCCAGCGACAGCCACAGCTGTGCGAGGTGGTTTTGGGCGATGACGAGGTCGGTGCGGGTGTCGCCGCCTTCGGCCGCGGGGCGCGCCAGTTCTTCGATCACGCTTTCCAGCCGGGCCCGGGCCGCGCTGTACTC
>JANMJI010000102.1:0-2154 GCA_031371275.1 Betaproteobacteria bacterium | reverse complement strand
GGTGATCCTCCGCCATCAGCACAATGGCCAATTCACATTAGCCCAAATTCGGCGTGCCGGGAAGACCTAGGGCGACGCCGATGAAGTCCCTGCGGATGCGCGCGCCCTGATTTGTGAGGGCGCCCACGCCGGGGCAGCGTTTTGCGGCGCTGCGCGCATCCAAACGCCAGCCCGGGTCGTATCTCCGGGGCGACCCACTGCCAGCCCGGAAAGGCCCGCCATGAACGCCCAACGTCTCGATGTGGAATTTGCCAGTGCCGGCACAGTCTGCCGCGGCTGGTGGTACCGGCCAGCCGCCGCCAATGGCGCCTGCATCGTGATGGCGCATGGTCTGGGCGGCGTGCGCACGGCCGGGCTCGAACCCTATGCGCTGCGCTTTGCCGAAGCCGGCTTTTCGGTGCTGCTTTTCGACTACCGGCACTTCGGCGCCAGCGATGGCCAGCCGCGCCAGCTGGTGTCTGTCACGCACCAGCTTTGCGACTGGGCCGCAGCCTTCGCGTTTGCACAACAGCAGCCCGAGGTCGACGCCGAACGCATCGCGCTGTGGGGCAGTTCCTTCTCTGGCGGTCATGTCGTCGCGGCGGCGGCGCGCCAGCCGCGCGTGGCCGCCATCTGCGCCCAGGGGCCGATGATGGACGGCCTGTCGGCGGCCTTGAACATCGTGCGCTATGCCGGCCTGGGCCAGCTGCTGAAGCTGGGCGCGCGCGGCCTGCGCGATGCGTTGCAGGCGGCGTTCGGGCTGGCGCGTGTGTACCTGCCGCTGGTCGGCGCGCCGGGCACCCTGGCCACGATGACGACACCCGACGCCGAGCCCGGCTACCGCAGCATCGCAGGCCCCGACTGGCAGAACCGCATCTGCGCCAGCTTCGCGTTGGCGCTGGCCTTTTATCGCCCGGTGGCGATGTCCGGCCGCGTGCGCTGCCCGGCGCTGGTCATCGCCGTCGACGACAGCGTGGCGCCGGCAGCGGCAGCGGTGCGCACCGCGCAGCGCATCGGCAGCCGGTGCGAACTGCACCGCTTGCCCATCGGCCACTTCGACCTCTACACGGGCGAAGGCTTCGAACGCGGGCTTGCGCTGCAGCTGAGTTTCTTGCGCCGCGTGCTGGTGCGCGCGGGCTCGGCGGCGCCGTAGCAAAACAGCGCTGAAGACAGCGCCGAAGAGTGCGCCGAAGAACGCGCTGAAGACAGCGCTTGAGGCTGCTGGCCAGGCCGCGATGGTGGCGGCAAGCGCTTCGCCGCGCGGTCAGTTGCGATGCTGCCAAGGGTTGTGCAGCAGCAAGCCGCAGCCATCGAAGTCGGCGGTGTTGCGGGTGGCCAGGCCACAGGCGCGGCTGATGGCGGTGGCAGCGATCTGGGCGTCGAACTGCGAAATGGGCCGCCCGGCCTGGCGCCTGCGCGCCGCCATTTCGGCATAGGCCTGGGCAGCGGCGGCGTCGAACGGCAACAGGCGGGTGCCGAAGTCGTCGCGGAACATGGCTTGCATCGCCTGTTGCAATTGTTCGCGCCGCCGCCCCGCTGGCAACAGCCGCGCGCCGAACAACATTTCTGCCTGCGTCACGGCGCTGAGATACAGGCTTTCCGGCGCTTGCGCAGCAAACCAAGCCAGCACCGCCGGCGCAGGCTGTGCGCGCAGCAGCTCTGACAGCACGTTGGTGTCTATCAATGTGCGCACGGGCGCAACAGCGTCAGCGGTCTTGGCGAGCCGGTTTGCCGGCCGGTTTGCGTGCGGCCGACTTGCGCGGCGGTGTGGCGCGGGCGGCCAATGTCGGCGCTGGGCGCATCGGCTCGCGTTCTGTGGCGGGCAGCACCACGTCGCCCAGAGCGGCAAAGCGGGTGCGGATGCGTTGCGCGAGATCGGTGCCGGGCGCTGGCGCGTCCAGCAGCGCGGCGCGCAGAATCTGCCGCGCCTCTTCTTCCATCGAACGGCTGCGCTGTGCCGCGCGGATGCGCAGGCTTTGCTTCAGTGCGTCGTCAAGATCGCGGATGGTGAGGGTGGCCATGGGCAGCTCCCGGGGAGTGCCCGCATTGTAGGCACTGATTTCAATGATTTCATTGGCTTCACTGCGTGCACTGATTGCATGGTGGTGTTGCGCGACAAGCTCGGTGGCCATGGCGCCGGTGCGTCGCGCCACCGTGCTGAAAGAGCGTTAGCCT
>JANMJI010000051.1:0-27369 GCA_031371275.1 Betaproteobacteria bacterium | reverse complement strand
CAGCCAGTTGCGGTAGTAGGTGTCGGGCAGGCCGGGGAAGCGCCAGACGGCGTCCAGCGCCAGGTTGATGGCGTTGAATTCGATGTGCGCCACCGCGTGCAGCAGCGCCGCGCGGCCTTCGGTGGTGAAAGGGCTGCGGCGCGGCAGCGCTTGCGGTGCCACCAGCACGGGGCGTGGCGGGCGGCCGGGCAGGGGCGTGTCAGGCGTCAACACAGCGCCGCTGTCGAGTGCCAGCGCGGCATGGTCGCGCAAGGCCCACACGGCGGCCACCTTGGCGGCCGGGTCGGCCAGGGCCAAGGCCTTCAAGGCGGCGCTGCGCAATTCCATCCCTAGAATTATCGGCTTTGCACCGGAGCGGCTGTGGCCATCTACCAATTCGGGGACGACCTGCCCCGCATCGCACCCAGCGCCTGGGTCGCCGACAGCGCGCAGGTCATCGGCCGCGTGAGCCTGGCCGAAGGCGCCAGCGTCTGGTACGGCGCCGTGCTGCGCGGTGACACCGAGTGGATCACCATCGGTGCGCGCAGCAATGTGCAAGACGGCAGCGTGCTGCACACCGATATCGGCTTGCCGTTGACGCTGGGCGAAGACGTGACGGTGGGCCACCTGGTCATGCTGCACGGCTGCACCGTGGGCGACGGGTCGTTGATCGGCATCCAGGCCACCGTGCTGAACGGCGCGAAGATAGGCAGGAACTGCCTGGTGGGCGCGGGGTCGGTGGTCACCGAAGGCAAAGAGTTTCCGGACAACAGCCTGATCGTCGGCAGCCCGGCGAAGCTGGTGCGCGAACTGTCGCCCGAACAGGCTGCGCGCATGCGGCTGGGCGCGCTGCATTACGTTGAAAACGCGCAGCGGCACCGCTTGCTGCTGAAGAAACTCGCTTGATGGCTGAGCTGATGTCAGAACTGACCAAGTTCCTGTTTGAAGGCCTGCCGGTGCGCGGCATGCTGGTGCGTTTGACGGATTCATGGCAAGAGGTCTTGCGGCGCCGTCACACCGCGGGGCCACACCCGCGTGAGGTGCGCGTGCTGCTGGGCGAGCTGGCCGCCGCGGCGGTGCTGATGCAGGCCAACATCAAGTTCAATGGCGCTTTGGTGCTGCAGGTTTTTGGCGACGGCCCGGTGAAGCTGGCGGTGGCCGAGGTGCAGCCCGATTTGAGCTTTCGCGCCACCGCCACGGTGGTCGGCACGGTGCCTGCCGGCGCGCAGTTGGAAGCGCTGTTGAACGTGCACGGCCAGGGCCGTTGTGCCATCACGCTGGACCCCAAGGACCGCTTCCCGGGCCAGCAGCCTTACCAGGGCGTGGTGCCTCTTTTCAACCTATCCGACGGCGACCAGCGAGAACCGCTGCAACAGGTGCAACAGGTGCTGGAGCACTACATGCTGCAAAGCGAACAGCTAGACACGCGGCTGGTGCTGGCGGCCAACGATGAAGTGGCGGCGGGCTTGTTGATACAGCGCTTGCCGGTCGAAGGGGTGGGCAATATCGCGGGCTTGCCAGGCCAGCGCCGCAACGAAGACGACATCGGCCTGAACGAGGCCTTCAACCGCATCAGCCTGCTGGCCGCCACGCTGACCCGCGACGAACTGCTGAGCTTGCAGCCCGCGCAAATCATGCACCGGCTGTTCTGGGAAGAAACCGTGCGCGTGTTCGCACCCGAGCAGCCGCGTTTTGCCTGCACCTGTTCACGCGAACGTGTGCAAGGCATGCTGCGCGGGCTCGGCCGCGACGAAAGCGACAGCCTGATTGTCGAACGCGGCCTGGTGGAAGTGGGCTGCGAGTTCTGCGGCCTGCAATACCGCTTTGATGCAGTCGACGTGGGCGAGATGTTCACGCCGGTGCGCGACCAGCCGCCGGGCAGCGGGGCCGTGCAGTAGGCTGCACTGCTTTTTGGTTGTTAGTTTTTCAGCCGATCAACCCAAGTTAGGCGATGGCGCGCCGCACTGCCGCCCACGGCGCGGCGTTGTCCAGCGTGGCGGGCATGCCGGTGGCCGCAACCGCCACGCCCAGATCGCGCCACAGCGCGGCCAGGTCGACCGCCTCGGCGCTGTCTTTTTGCGCCACATACAAGTCCACCAGCGTGCGCACGCCCAGGGCCTTGTCGGCCGTCTCCAGAATGCGCAGCACTGGCCAGGCCACGGCATAGCTGCCGCCGGCGGCCTGCACGGCTTGCAGGGCCTGGCGCAGGCCGGCGCGCAGGGTGGTGGCGCGCAGCAAGGCCACGTCGGCCTGCAGGCAGAACATGGCGCCGCCCCAATAAGTGCGGCCCCAGGTGGGCGTGTGGTCCAGGCCCCTGTCACCCGCCTGCGGCTGGCCCTGGGGCAGGCCGCGCACCAGCTCGGCCCACAGGCGTTCAGGGGTGTTCAGGCCGGCACGCACGCGCGACACGCCTTCGACGTAGGTGGCAAGGCCTTCGTGCAGCCAGTTCTGTGAACGGGGCACTTGCGGTAGGGCCAGGTGCACCATCTCGTGTACCAGCACCCAGTCATCGGCAAACTGCGCCGGCTGCGTGGCCCAGCCCAGACGCAGGCGCACAGAGGGTTCGGGGTCGGCGAAGGTGGTGCCGCCCTTGACACCGGCGCCTGGCACGCCGCGCACCAGCAAGACCACTTGCGACACCGGAAAGCGGCCCAGGTAGCCCACCACAGTGTCGGCTGCCGTTTGCACCCAGGTGCGCATGGCTGCATGCAAGCTGGCTGGGAAGGCTTCTTCCCATTGCAGCGTGATACGGCTGCCGGCCACTGTCAGCGTGATGTCGTTGGGTGCTTCGGATTGGGATTGGGCACCGAAGGCAGCACCCGCGCCCACCAGCAGCAGGTGGCGGCGTTGCAGCCTATTCATGGCGCCTTCAAAGGCCTGTGAAACCGCACAGCAATGCTTCTTCCAGCCAACGCCGCAACAACATGCCGGCCTCGGCAGCGGTGGCTTGTGCGGGGAAGGTTTCGGCCAGTGCCGCACACATTTCGGCAAAGCTGCTGCCGCTTTGCAACTGCGTGATGGCCAGCGCTTCCAGCGCGCCCAGGCTGCGGAAATGGGGTTGGTGGCCGCGTCGCCAGACCAGCAGTTCACCGGCTTGTGCCAGCGGCGCGGGCGGCGGGGCGTCTTGTTCCTGGTCCACCGCCTGCCACAAAGCCAGTGTGTTGAATTGCAGTTGCAACCGCACGCAGGTGGGGTGCAATGTGAAACCCACGGTGGCCCAGGCTGCGGGCGCCAGCGCGGCCATATCGTTCAAAGTGAGTGGTGTGGCGTTGGGGCCGTCAAAGGCGTGGCGCAGCGTCCAGTCCAGCGTCGCCAGTTCGGCCACTTCGGGCTCGTCGCGCAGTTGTTCTTGCAGGAAGGCCGGGAAGTTGGGCCCGTACCAACGCAGGCTGGGCAGACTGGAACCCTGGCCTTCGATAAACGCCAGCGCCGCGGCGTTGAAGGCTTCGTCGCCCAGGTACAGCAGCGTGTGGCCATAGCTGTCGCGCAGCGTGTCCAGCAAACGCATGCGGTAGGCGTGGTGGTAGATGTGCAGCCGGCGCTGGATGCCGATGCCGCCTGGCTTGATGGCTTGCTGGATGCTTTCGCCGCCGGCCAGCAAGTGCTGTGTGAAGTCTTGCTGCAGTGCGGCCAGCGTGGGTGCGGCGCTGCTGTTCATGCGGCCTGCGCCCAGGGCAGCGCTTTTGCGGCAGCTTGGGTGGCGATTGAACGCGCCACGTCCAGCTCGGCCAGCAGTTCGGCCAGCGGCGGAATGTGGTCGTCGCGTTCGATCATGGTCGGCACCGGCCCGAGTTGTTGCAGCGCCGCGCGGTACAGCGCCCACACCGGGTCGGCGATGGGGTGGTCATGGGTATCGACAAGGTGGTCGCCATGGTCGGTGTGGCCCGCCAGGTGGATTTGTGCGACACGATCGCCGGGCATGTGCTGCAAGTATTCCAGCGCTTCAAAACCATGGTTGACGGCGCTGACATGGATGTTGTTCAGGTCCAGCAGCAGCAGGCAATCGGCCTCTTCGCAAACCTGGCGCACGAAAGCCCATTCGCTCCAATGCGAGTGGCTGAATTCGACATAGCTGGAAACGTTTTCCAGCAGGATTTGGCGGCCCAGCGCGTCTTGCACCTGCTGCACATTGCGCACCACGGTGCGCAGGGCTTCGTCGGTGTAGGGCAGTGGCAATAGATCGTGCAATTGCTTGCCATGCACGCCCGTCCAGCACAGGTGGTCTGAAATCCACATCGGCTGTACGCGGTCGGCCAGGCTCTTCAACTGGCGCAAGTAAGCGGGGTCGGGCCCGGCCACCGAGCCGATGGACAGTGACACGCCATGCATCACCATCGGGTAACGCTCGCGCAGTGCGTCCAGCATGGCCAGCGGCTTGCCGCCGGGCACCATGTAGTTGTCAGAGATGATCTCCAGCCAGTCCACCGCCTGCTGCGCAGCGAGGAAATCGCTGTAGTGCGGAGTGCGCAGACCCAGGCCGAAGCTGGGTTTGGGTGTGGGGCTGCGTGTGAGGCTGGAGACCATCGACGGCGGGTCTTACTTCTTCGCGACGATGTCGCCGATGGTGCCGTCCTTGGCCAGGCATTCCTTGGCCGACGCGGCCTTGAAGCTGTGGCCCTTGCAGGCGTTCTGGCCCTTGCACGAATTCTCGGCGGTCTTGCAGTCGCCATTGCCTTTGCAGTCGTGCACGCCGTAGCAGTGCACCTTGTCGCCAGCGGCAATGGCCATACCGGAACTGCCGGCGGGCGGGCTGGCGGCGAAGGCGGCAGCAGACAGGGCGAACATGGCAGCGGCGGCGGCCAATGAGGTGGCAGATTGGGTCTTCATCATCTTGATACTCCGAGGAGGGCTGAGGGGCTGAGGGGCTGAGGGACTGGCGACAGCCAACATGGCCGCGCCACCGTCTGTCGCCCGCCGCGCAGCCTTCTTACACGCCGCCAGCGCGGGTTTTCAGCAGGTCGTGTTCGCAGGCTGCATCGTCGCAGCGTTCGCAACGCCAGGCGCGGGCGGCGGGTTCTGCATTGCGCGCGTCCAGCCGTGTGAACAGGCCGCGGCGCGGCATGGCGGGCCCGAGGGCCTGGCGCAGCAGCGGCGCCACGGCGTCCAGTGCAGCTTTCACCCGCGCTTCGCCAATGCCTGCCACCAGGCTGAAGGGCAGACCGTGTTGCGTCAGCAGTTCGCGCAGCAGCGTGTCCACAGCCGTTTGTGCCTGCGGGCCATCACGCTGCAGGCCGTCGGCCACCCAGGGCAGGTCAAGCGCCGTCAGCAGCGTGATGGCCATGCGGCGGTGCAGGGCCACCGCGCGGGCTTCCAGCGTGCGGTCGTTGAAGACGTAGCGGCTGTAGACGGCCGTCATCAGCGCCGTGGTGTCGCACACCACCAGGTCGTGCGCGGCCGCGGCCGCTTCGATGCGTTCGTGCTGGGCGCGCAGGATGGCGCCTTGTTCGTGCGCCAGCGGCGTGCGGCCGACATGGTTGCACCAGTCGCGCAGCAGCTCGGGCACCCAGGCCACGCGCAGGCCGGTGGCCTGGGCCAGGCGCGGTGCCAGTGCGGCGGCCAGCGTGGTTTTGCCGGTGCTCTCAGAACCGACGATAGCGATGCGCAAGGTTGCACTCACTTTGCGAATTAGGCTTGAAGCAACCGCCGCCAGGCACGCCAGCCGGCCAGCGCCATCAACACAAACAGGGCATACAACACCACCGTCAGCCACAGCCCCTTGAAGGCAAACAGGCCCACGCTGACGATGTTCACCGCCACCCACACCGGCCAGTTTTCCACCAGCTTGCGGCCCAGCAGCAACTGGCCGGTGATGCTGGCCACCGTGGGCAGGGCGTCAAGGTAGGGCACGTCGCTGTCTGTCATGCGCGCCAGCAGCCCGCCCAGCAAAGGCCAGGCGGCCAGCGTGGCCGCCGCAGCTTGCAGGCGTTGGCGTGTGGACAGCGTGTGGACACGCAAGGCCTGGCCCGATTCACCCTGGCCGCGCAGCCATTGCCACCAGCCCCAGCCGGCCAGCGCGATGAAAACAAACTGCAGCGTGGCCTCGCCATAGAGCTTGCTGTCGGCAAACAGCAGTGCGTACAGCAGCGCGCTGACGATGGCCAGCGGCCAGCCGATGGGGTTCACACGCAGGTTGGCCACGACCATGGCCACGGCCAATACAAAGGCCATGATTTCGAGCCAGCTGACCGGGCTGCCCCAGGCGGTGAAGGCAACGGCCAGCAGCGGCTGCGCCGCGTGCAGCAGGGCTTGCAACACTGTGCGGTCAGCGGCGCGCTGTCACCTGGACGAGTATTTCGTCAGGCCGCACCATGCCCAATTCAGCCCGCGCTTTTTCTTCGACCATTTCCAGACCTTCTTTCAGGTCCACCACCTCGGCGGCCACCCGCACATTGCGTTCACGCGCCTGCACGTTGGCGCCCCGCTGTGCCGCCAGTTGCTTGCGCAGGCTCATCACGTAAGGCATGTTGCCCTTGCCAAACCACAGGTCGCCCTGCACCACCAGCAGCAGTGCGGCAATCACCATGGTGGCCCAGCGCATGCGGCTATTTCAAACTGTGAAAAGCGCTGCGGCCGGGGTAGTGGGCCACGTCGCCCAGGTCTTCTTCAATGCGCAGCAACTGGTTGTACTTGGCCATGCGGTCGCTGCGGCTGAGCGAGCCGGTTTTGATCTGCCCGGCGTTGCTGCCCACCGCGATATCGGCAATCGTGCTGTCTTCGGTTTCGCCGCTGCGGTGGCTGATGACGTTGGTCCAGCCGGCGCGTTTGGCCATCTCGATGGCCGCAAAAGTTTCCGTCAGCGTGCCGATCTGGTTGATCTTGATGAGTATGGAATTGGCCACGCCTTCATCAATGCCGCGCTTCAAGATCTTGGTGTTGGTGACGAACAGGTCGTCGCCCACCAATTGCACCTTTTTGCCCAGGCGCGCATTGAGCATTTTCCAGCCGTCCCAGTCGCCTTCGTGCATGCCGTCTTCGATGCTGATGATGGGGTACTTGTCGACCCAGGTGGCCAGCATGTCGGTCCATTCGGCGGCACTCAGCGTCAGGCCTTCACTGCCCAGCACGTACTGGCCTTCTTTGTAGAACTCGCTGGCCGCGCAATCCAGGCCGATGGCGATTTGTTCGCCCGCGGTGTAGCCGGCCTTGTCTATGGCTTGCAGAATCATCTGGATGGCCGCTTCGTGGCTGGCCACATTGGGTGCAAAACCGCCTTCGTCGCCCACCGAAGTGGGCATGCCCTTGGCGTCGATGATCTTCTTCAGGGCGTGGAAAACTTCGGCGCCGTAACGCAGCGCTTCGCGGAAGCTGGGCGCGCCGACGGGAATAATCATCAGCTCTTGCAGGTCGAGATTGTTGTTGGCATGGGCGCCGCCGTTGATGACGTTCATCATCGGCACCGGCAGGCTCATGCTGCCCATGCCGCCGAAGTAGCGGTACAGCGGCAGGCCAGATTCTTCGGCTGCGGCGCGGGCCACGGCCATGCTCACCGCCAGCGTGGCGTTGGCACCCAGGCGGCCCTTGTTGTCGGTGCCGTCCAGGTCAATCAGCGTCTTGTCCAGGAAGGCTTGTTCGCTGGCGTCCAACCCCAGCACCGATTCACTGATCTCGGTGTTGATGTGCTCCACCGCGCGCAGCACGCCCTTGCCGCCATAGCGATGCGCGTCGCCATCGCGCAGCTCTATCGCTTCGCGGCTGCCGGTGGAAGCGCCCGAAGGCACCGCGGCGCGGCCCATGGTGCCGCTTTCCAGCAGCACGTCGCATTCCACAGTGGGGTTGCCGCGGCTGTCGAGAATTTCTCGGCCGACGATGTCAACAATGGCGCTCATGTCAGTCTGTCTTTCGGGGTGTTGGTGGAGTTATGCAGAGATCAGAGCGGCGCTTCAATGCCTTCAACCAGCACCATGTTGAAACAGGCCGTGGTGCCGTGGCGCAGGCTGCGCGCGTGGGTGTAGGCGGGGCTGTCGTACATGGCCTTGGCTTGTTCGAAGCTGGCGTAGCGCAGCACCGTCATGCGCGGCGGGTTCCAGTCGCCTTCCAGCACTTCGCTGCGGCCGCCGCGCACCAGGTATTGCCCGCCAAACGCTTCCACCACTGCGGGTGCCGCGGCCAGGTAGGCCTTGAAGGCTTCGGCGTCGGTGACTTGTGATTCGACGATCAGGTAGGCAGCGGGCATGCGGTTTCTTTCAGCAATTGAAATCGTTTGGACCAGGAAACTTGGAGATCAGCATGTGGGTCGGAACGACCTCAACAAGTGAAGTCATTCTCCAGCAGGGGCTGGGCTTTGATGACGCGGTCCAGCGCCAGCAGTTGTTCCAACAGCGCTTTCATGTGCTTGAGCGGCACCGCATTCGGGCCGTCGCTCATCGCGTTGGCCGGGTCGGGGTGGGTTTCCATGAAGACACCGGCCACGCCCACGGCAATTGCCGCACGCGCCAGCACCGGCACGAATTCGCGCTGGCCGCCGCTGCTGGTGCCCTGGCCGCCGGGCAACTGCACGCTGTGGGTGGCGTCAAACACCACCGGCGCGTTCGTCTCGCGCATGATGGCCAGGGCCCGCATGTCGCTGACCAGGTTGTTGTAGCCAAAGCTCACGCCGCGCTCACAAGCCATGAAACGGTCTTCAGACAGGCCCATTTCGCGGGCTGCGGCGCGGGCTTTGTCCATCACGTTCTTCATGTCGTGCGGCGCCAGGAACTGCCCCTTCTTGATGTTCACCGGCTTGCCGCATTGCGCCACGGCACGAATGAAATCGGTCTGGCGGCTGAGGAAGGCCGGTGTCTGCAGCACGTCCACCACCGCGGCCACTTGCGCCACTTCGCTTTCGTTGTGCACGTCGGTCAGGATCGGTACGTTCAATTCGCGTTTGACCTTGGCCAGAATTTCCAATCCCCGTTCCATGCCCGGGCCGCGAAAAGTCGTGCCGCTGCTGCGGTTGGCCTTGTCGTAGCTGCTCTTGAAGATGAAGGGAATGCCCAATGCGAAGGTGATTTCTTTCAGCTGACCGGCCACATCCATCTGCAACTGTTCACTCTCAACCACACAGGGCCCGGCGATCAAAAAGAACGGCTGGGTGATGCCGACATCGAAGCCGCACAGCTTCATGCCGCCACCTTCACAGGCAGCACGGCCTGGGCTTGGGTCTGGGTCTGGGCTTGATGGTCCAGCGCGGCCTTCACAAAACTGCTGAACAGCGGGTGCCCGCCCCACGGCGTGCTCTTGAATTCCGGGTGGAACTGCACGCCCATGAACCAGGGGTGAACGTCATGTGGCAACTCCACAATTTCGGTCAGCTTTTCGCGCTGCGTCAGCGCGCTGATGACCAGGCCCGCGGCCTGCAAACGTTCCAGGTAATTGACGTTGGCTTCGTAACGGTGGCGGTGCCGTTCCGTCACCACCGGCCCGTAAATCTGGTGTGCCAGCGTGCCCGCCTTCACGTCAGAGCTTTGCGCGCCCAGCCGCATGGTGCCGCCCAGGTCGCTGCTGGCGCTGCGCTTTTGAATGCTGCCGTCGCGGTCTTGCCATTCTTCAATCAGCGCAATCACGGGGTGGGCGCAGGCGGGGTCGAATTCGGTGCTGTTGGCATCAGGCAAGCCCGCCACATGCCGTGCATATTCGATGGTCGCCACCTGCATGCCCAGGCAGATGCCCAGGTAGGGCACGCCGTGTGTACGCGCAAACTGCGCCGCGACGATCTTGCCTTCGGTGCCCCGTTTGCCAAAGCCGCCGGGCACCAGGATGGCGTCGAAGCCGGCCAGCAGCGGCTGCGCGGTGGCGGCTGTCAATGACTCGGCATCGACATATTCGATCTTCACCTTGGCATGGTTGTGAATGCCGGCGTGTTGCAGCGCTTCGTTCAGGCTCTTGTAGCTGTCAGACAAGTCGGTGTATTTGCCGCACATGCCGATTTTCACCGTGTGCTGCGGGTGTTCCACCTCATGCACCAGCATGTCCCAGCGCTTCAGGTCGGCAGGGCGTGTCAGCAACTGCAGCTTCATGCAGATCATCTCGTCCAGCCCTTGCTCGTGCAGCATGCGCGGCACTTTGTAGATGGTGTCGACATCCCACATGCTGATCACGCCGTGCGGCTGCACGTTGGTGAACAGGCTGATCTTCTCGCGCTCTTCGTCGGGAATGGCACGGTCGGCGCGGCACAGCAGCACGTCGGGCTGGATGCCGATTTCACGCATCTTCTGCACCGTGTGCTGCGTCGGCTTGGTCTTCAATTCGCCTGCAGTCGCTATCCACGGCACATAGGTCAGGTGGACGAAAGCGCTGTTGGTAGGTCCCATCTTCAGGCTCATCTGGCGCACCGCTTCCAGGAAGGGCAGGCTTTCAATATCGCCCACGGTGCCGCCGATCTCGACGATGGCCACGTCCAGATCAGCGCCCTTGTCTGAAGCAGCGCCGCGCTTGACGAATTCCTGAATCTCGTTGGTGACATGCGGAATGACCTGCACCGTCTTGCCGAGATAGTCACCGCGGCGTTCTTTTTCGAGCACGCTTTTGTAGATCTGGCCGGTGGTGAAGTTGTTCGATTTCTTCATCCGCGTGGTGATGAAGCGTTCGTAATGGCCCAGGTCAAGATCGGTTTCTGCGCCGTCGTCGGTGACGAAAACTTCACCGTGCTGAAACGGGCTCATGGTGCCCGGGTCGACGTTCAGATACGGGTCCAGCTTGATGAGGGTGACCTTCAGGCCACGCGACTCGAGGATGGCTGCCAAAGACGCTGCTGCGATGCCCTTGCCTAGCGAGGACACCACGCCGCCAGTGACAAAAACGAACTTGGTCATTGCATGCAGCACCCGTTGCTGGGCAGATGCTGGAGTGGGAAACGTCAAGTATATCGGCCGGGTCATGGCGCCTGTCTGTGATGACGGCTGTGATCACGGCTGTGGTCAGCGCTGTCACGAACGCTGTGGTGAAGGCTGTGGTGAAGTCCGCTGCGCAGGCTGCGCTAACATCGCGCCGCTTGCACCAGGTGCCTGCCGTCCACGTTGAAGGGCGTCGGGTTCAACGGGAAGCCGGTGCGCGGTGGTGGACAAGTCCACATCCGCAATACCGGCGCTGCCCCCGCAACGGTCAGCGAGGAGCGTGCTGCATCACAAGCCACTGGCGCCATATCGGCACTGGGAAGGCGCAGCAGGCCTCTGCCACGGGCTCGTTACACCCGCAGGCAGCACTCGCGAGCCCGGATACCGGCCTGGTGCTATTGGGAGCTGGCGTTGCGGAGGGCAGCGCGGGCCGGTGTGCCTGCGTGGGCTTTCGCTGTTGCGAATTCATGCGACCGGTGTGCCTGCCTCCACGTCCTTCAGCGCCGCTGGCGTTTGTGGTTCATGCCGCACGGGGTGTGCGGCTGGGGGTTGCCTTGTCTTCGTTGTCAAATTCGCGCCGCGCCTGCGTGCCGGCCGCCGTTGTTCTTCTCTTTTCACCGCCCGCTTTTTCACAAGCTGCTTCGGCCCAGGCCGAACAACAGGTGACCGTCACCGCCACACGCGTGCCGACCCGGCTGAACGATGTGGTGGCCGAAGTGACGGTGCTGGACCGCGCCGCCATCGAACGCGCCGAAGGCCGCACGCTGGTGGAATTGCTGTCGCAACAGGCCGGTTTGCAGTTCGCCAGCAACGGCGGGCTCGGCAAGACGGCTTCGCTGTTCATACGCGGGCTGGAATCGCGCCACACGCTGCTGCTGGTGGACGGCGTGCGCATCTTCTCGGCCACCGTGGGCACGCCATCGCTGGACAACCTGCCGCTGGAAGCCATCGAACGCATCGAGATCGTGCGCGGGCCGATGTCTTCGCTGTATGGCAATGGCGCGATGGGCGGCGTGATACAGGTCTTCACGCGCAAGGGCAGCGCCGGTTTGTCGGGCAACGCCAAGCTGAGCGTGGGCTCGGAAAGCTACGGCCAGGCCGCCGGCGGCGTGTCATTCGGCAACGGCGTGTTCGATGCCGCCGCGCAGGTGCAGCACACCGAAACCCGCGGCATCTCAGCCACCAACGCCAAGGTGCCGTTCGGCAGCTACAACCCCGACCGCGACGGCTTCCGCCAGAACAGCGGCAGTGTGCGCCTGGGCTGGCAGGCCGCGGCCGACTGGCGCGTGGAAGCGCTGGCGCTGCAGTCCAAGGGGCTGACGCGCGTCGATGACGGCCCCGGCGCCGATGCCCGCGCCGAACTTGAAAACCGTGCGCTGGCTTTGTCGGTCAACGGCCGCGTGATGGCGGGCTGGACCACGCGCTTGAGCGTGACCGAAGGCACCGACATCTACAACACGCTGGCCAGCGCCAGTGCCTTCACCGATCTGGGCGCGATATCCACCCGCAGCCGCCAGATCGGCTGGGAAAACACCGTGGCCACGCCGATTGGCACGGCGCTGGCGGTGGTGGAACGTTTGACCGAAACCGTGTCGCGCCCGGCCCAGCCTTTTGCCGTCACCCAGCGTGACATCAACGGCCTGGCCCTGGGTCTTTCGGGCGCCGCCGCCGCCCACGCCTGGCAGGCCAGCGCGCGGCACGACAGCAACTCGCAGTTCGGCAGCGTCAACACCGGCGCGGTCGGCTACGGCTACGCTTTCGCGCCCGCCTGGCGCGCGGGCGCCAGCTACGGCACCAGCCAGACGCTGCCCAGTTTCAACCAGCTGTATTTTCCGAATTTCGGCAACGACAAGCTGGTGCCCGAAGAAGGCAAGCATGGCGAGATCAGCCTGCTCTACGCGGCGGGCGAACAGCGTGTGCGCGCGGCGCTGTTTCAGCACCGCTACCGCAACTTCATCAGCAGCGGCCCGCTGCCCACCAACGTGCCGCGCGTGAAGACCGACGGCGCCACGGTCAGCTACGAAGGCCGCTGGAGGGCGCTGGCGCTGAGCGCTTCGCTGGACCACAGCAACCCGCGCAACGACACCAACGCCAGCGCCAACCAGGGCAAGCTGCTGGCCCGCCACGCCAAGGACGCGTTGCGCCTGGGGGCTGATTGGGAAGCGGGCGCGTGGAGCGCAGGCGCCAGCGTGGCGGCGTTTTCATACCGCTTCGACAACCTGGCCAACACCACTCGGGTTGGCGGCTATGCCACGCTGGACCTGCGCGCCGAATGGGCGTTGCAGCCCGGCCTGCGCCTGGGCCTGAAGCTGAACAACGTCGCCGACAAGACCTACGAGACGGTGTACGGCTACAACCAGCCCGGGCGCCAGGTGTTTGCCACGCTGCGTTACACCACACGCTGAAGCCAGGGCCAGGCCATGCAGCGCAAGCGATGGGTTTCCTGGCTGGCACGCAGCAAGGCCTGCGGGCTGGGCGCGCTGCTGGCGGCGGCCGGCTTTGGCGTGTGGGCTGCGCTTGCTGCTGCGCCAAGTGCTGGGCCAAGTACTGCGCCAAGTGCCGGGCCAAGCGCCACGCCAACCGCTGCGTCAATTTCCGCGCCTGCTGCGCCTGCCGTTGCGCCTGCCGTTGCGGGCACCGCAGGTATCGCACTGCTGGACGACCGCGGCCAGCGCGTGCTGCTGCCCGCCGCCCCGCAGCGCGTGGTCTCTTTGCTGCCGTCGCTGACCGAGGTGGTGTGCGCCCTGCAGCACTGCGCCCTGCTGGTCGGCACCGACCGCTATTCCAACTGGCCGGCCAGCGTGCGCGCGCTGCCCAAGCTGGGCGGGCTCGAGGACACCCAGATCGAACGCATCGTGGCTTTGAAGCCCGATCTGGTGCTGGCCGCCACATCGTCGCGCGCCATCGACAGGCTGCAAGCGCTGGGCCTGCGGGTGCTGACGCTGGAACCCAAGAGCTTGAAAGACACGCAACGCGTCATCGCCGTGGTGGCGCAGGCCCTGGGCGACGCACCCGCCGGCGCGGCGCTGTGGCAGCGCATCGCCACGCGGCTGCAGACCGCCGCCGCGCGCGTGCCGGCTGCATTGCGTGGCCAGCGCGTCTACCTGGAAGTGGCGTCCGCGCCCTACGCCGCGGGTGAGGCCAGCTTCATCGGCGAAGTGCTGCAGCGCCTGGGCCTGGGGAACATCGTGCCGGCCGCTTTGGGGCCCTTCCCCAAGCTCAACCCCGAGTTCGTGGTGCGCGCCCAGCCCGACATCGTGATGGCCACCACACGCGCGCTGGCCGAGATGCCGGGCCGCCCGGGCTGGGACACGCTGCGCGCGCTGCGCGAGCAGCGCCAGTGCGGTTTCGACGCCGAAGCCTGGGACACCCTGGTACGCCCCGGCCCGCGCCTGGCCGACGCGGCCGAGCGGCTGGTGGAATGTCTGCTGAAGCTGTCGGCACCGGGCATGGCGCCCGTCGTACCGCCCGCCGTGTTGCCGGTGGCCCGGTGAAGCCCAGGGCCAGCGCAATGCGTCCGCTGAACGATGGCTTGACGGCCCGAAGCCTGGCCCGAAGCCTGGCCCGAATTGCGGCGCGAATTTCAGCCCCGCTGTCGGCCCCGCTGTCGGCCCCGCTTGCTGCCCCGCTTGCTGCCCCGGTATTGGCCGCACTGCTGGCCGCCGCCGCGCTGGCCCTGGCCGTGCTGGGCCTGGCCGCGGGCAGTGAAGGCTGGTCTTTTGCGTGGCGCGCCGAATGGGATTTGCTGGCCGCCATTCGCGCGCCGCGAACGCTGGGGGCCTTGCTCACCGGCGCGCTGCTGGGCCTGGCCGGCGCCATCGCACAAGGCCTGTTCCGCAACCCGCTGGCCGACCCCTACCTGTTGGGTTCTGCCGCCGGTGCCGGTCTGGGCGTGACGCTGGTGCTGGCCGCCAGCGGTTACTTCGGCACCGTGGTGGGCCTGGCCACAGCCAACGTACTGGTGCGCATGGGCCTGGTCAGCGCGGCCTTTGCCGGGGCCTTGACGGGTGTGGCGCTGACGCTGGTGCTGGCCCGCGGCACGGCGCGGCCGATGGTGCTGCTGCTGTCGGGCGTGGTCGTCGGCATCTTGTTGTCTTCGGTGTCTGAACTGGTGACCTTGATAGCGCCCGAAGCCTTGCGTGGCAAACAGATATTCCTGCTCGGCACGACAGGCTTTCTGGGCTGGACCAGCGTCGCCGTGCTGGCCGTGGCGCTGGCGCTGGCGCTGCCACTGGCTTTGCGTTTTGCGCGCGCGTTGGACGCCCTGGTGCTGGGCGAGGCCAGCGCCGCCAGCCTGGGCCTGGACCTGCCGCGCGTGCGCCTGCTGCTGGTGGTGTTGATGGCCGGGGCCACCGGCACGGCCGTGGCGCAGGCCGGGCTGGTGGCTTTTGTCGGCCTGGTGGCGCCGCACACCGTGCGCCGGCTGGTGGTCGTCACGCACGGGCCGCTGCTGGCGCTGTCGGCCGCGGCCGGCGCGGTGCTGCTGCTGGCGGCCGACGTGGCGGCGCGCAGTGTCATGGCGCCGCAAGAACTGCCGGTGGGCGTGCTAACGGCCGTGTTGGGTGGCGTCTATCTGCTGGTGCTGCTGCGCCGACGCGGGCGCTGGTGATCGCGATGATGACGGCGACGATGATGATGACTGCGCCGTGATGGACCACACCCCTCTGCCGCTGAGCGCCACCGACCTGACATTCGTACTGGGTGGTACGCAGGTCCTGCAAGGCGTGACGACTGCCTTTGCCGCCGGCCAGTGGACAGCCATCGTCGGCCCCAACGGTGCCGGCAAAAGCACGCTGCTGTCACTGCTGGCGGGCTTGCGCGTGGCCGATGCCGGACAGGTGCATCTGCAAGGCCGCGCCATCCATGCCTGGCCGGCGCGCGCGAGAGCGCAGCAACTGGCCTGGATGTCGCAACAGGGCGAAGCCGAAGGCGACATCGCGGTGCGCGACGTGGTGCGCCTGGGCCGGCTGCCCCGCCACGGTTTGCTGGGCGCGCCCGACGCCGAAGACGAAGCCGCGGTGGACGCTGCGATGGCCGAAACCGAATGCGCCGGCTACGCAGCGCGGCGCTTGAACGGTTTGTCGGGCGGCGAACGCCAGCGTGTGCTGCTGGCGCGCGCGCTGGCCGTGCAAGCGCCGGTGTTGTTGCTGGACGAGCCCACCACCCACCTGGACGCCCCGCACCAGCGCGCTTTGCTGCGCAGCCTGGCCGCCCGCGCACGGGCCGGTGTTTGCGTGGTGGCGGTGCTGCACGACCTGACGCTGGCCCTGGCCGCAGACCGTGTGCTGGTGCTGGACCACGGCCGCGTGGTCGCCGACGGCGCGCCGGCAGATGCCGCGCTGCGTGCCACGCTGGTGGCGGTGTTCGAGCAGGCCTTCAGCATCGAAGCCGTGGCGCTGGCCGGCGGCACGCGCTGGGTCGCGGTGCCGGTGTTCTAACACGCTAACAGCATGCAACCCACCGCATGACACGCACCCTCATCGTCTGGGGCACCAGCAGCGGCGCCGGCAAAAGCTGGCTGGCCACGGCCTTGTGCCGCCTGGCCGCACGGCGTGGCATCGATGTCGCGCCCTTCAAGGCCCAGAACATGAGCAACAACGCGCGCGTGGTGGCCGGCTTGGAGGGTGCCCTTGGCGAGATCGGCTCGGCCCAGTATTTCCAGGCCCTGGCCGCCCGCACCACGCCGCACACCGACATGAACCCGGTGCTGCTGAAGCCGCAGGCCGACACCGCCAGCCAGGTGGTGCTGAACGGCCATGCCGATGCAGCCTTGTCGCGCCTGCCCTGGCGTGAACGCAGCGCGGTGTTGGCGGTGCATGCGCAAGCCGCGTTTGATCGCCTGGCGGCCAAACACGAACTCATCGTGGTCGAAGGCGCGGGCTCACCGGCCGAGATCAACCTGGCGCCGCAGGACTATGTCAACCTGGGCGTGGCCCGCTGGGCGCAGCAGGCCGGGCCCACGGCCGCGCTGCTGGTGACGGACATCGACCGCGGCGGCGCTTTCGCCCATGTCCACGGCACCTGGGCTTTGTTGCCCGAAGACCTGCGCGGCCTGTTGGCGGGTTATGTACTGAACCGTTTTCGTGGTGATGCGGCACTGCTGGCCCCTGGCCCGCAGATGCTGCAAGGCCTGACGGGCCTGCCGCTGGCCGGCGTGATACCGCTGGTGCGCGACCACGGCCTGCCCGAGGAAGACGGCCTGTTTGACGACAGCACCCGCGGTGCATCTGCGGCGACAGGCGCGGCGACAGGCGCGGCCATGCGGCTGCGCGTGGCCGTCATCGCGCCGCCGCACATCAGCAACCTGGACGAATTCCTGCCGCTGGCCCGCGTGCCCGGGCTGCGGCTGAACTGGGCGCGCAGCGCGGCGCAGTGCGAAGGCGCCGACTGGATCGTGCTGCCCGGCAGCAAGCAAGTCGGTGGTGATCTGGCCTGGCTGCGTGCGCAAGGGCTGGACGCTGTGGTGCAGCGCCACGCCGCGGCCGGCCGGCCGGTGCTGGGCGTGTGCGGCGGCTTGCAGATGCTGGGCGCAGTGCTGCGCGACCCGCGAGGCCATGACGGCGCCGTCTACGAAAGCATGGCCGGCTTGGGCCTGCTGCCACTGCACACACAGTTCAAAGCCCACAAGCGTTTGCGTGCCGCGCCGGTGCGTTTTGCCGCTGCGCACGGGCCCTGGGCGGCGCTGCAAGGCGTGCAGGCGCCGGCTTACGAGATTCGCTGCGGCCACACCGAAGCAGCGCCTGCGCATGCCGTGCTGTTTGACAGCCAGGGTGTGGCGATGGGCTGGCAGCACGGCAGCGTGCTGGGCGTCTACGCGCACGGCCTGTTCGAATCATCGGTCGTGTTGCAGGCCTTGTTTGGCGCTCAGGTGGCCACGCTGGATGCGGCCTTCGAGGGCTTGGCCGATTTGGCTGGAAAACATCTGGACGCGCCGCTGCTGGCGCGCTTGCTTGGACAATCACCCGCATGAACACCACCGGCCCGCAACGCATCGTCTGCCTGACCGAAGAAACCACCGAATGGCTGTATCTGCTGGGTGAAGAGGCGCGCATCGTCGGCATCAGCGGCTACACCGTGCGGCCACGGCGCGCACGGCAAGAAAAACCGCGGGTGAGTGCCTTTCTCGACGGCAAGATCGACAAGATCGTCGAGCTGCAACCCGATCTGGTGATCGGCTTTTCCGACATGCAGGCCGCGCTGGCCGACAAGCTGATACGCGCCGGTTTGAATGTCTTCATCACCAACCAGCGCAGCGTGGCACAGATCTTCGACACGCTGCGGCTGGTGGCCGGGCTGGTGGGGGCACACGAACGCGCCGAAGCGTGGCTGGCGCAATGCCAGGCGCGCCATGCAGAAATCAGCAGTGCGGCAGCCCACTGGCCGCGCCGGCCGCGGGTCTATTTCGAGGAGTGGGACGAGCCCAGGATCAGCGCCATCCAGTGGGTGTCGCAACTGGTCGGCATCGCTGGCGGCGATGACATCTTTCCCGAACTGGCGATGCAAAGCATGGGCCGCAACCGGGTCATTGCCGACGCGCTGGAGCCCGCACGCCGCGCCCCCGATGTCATCGTCGGTTCCTGGTGCGGCAAGAAATTCAGGCCAGAAAAAGTCGCCGCGCGCGATGGTTGGGCCGACGTGCCGGCGGTGCGCCTCGGGCAACTCTTCGAGATCAAATCCTGCGACATCCTGCAGCCCGGGCCGGCGGCCTTGACCGACGGGCTGGAACAACTGCACCGTTTCTTCTCTGATTGGGCGCGGCAGCCATGAACGACCTTGACGATGCTGCGCTGGCAGCCCGCGTGCAACACCGCATCGACGACAAGACCAAACCGCTGGGCGCCCTGGGCCGCATCGAAGCGCTGGCCTTGCAGATGGCACGCGTGCTGGGCACCGAAGACCCGCGTTTGTTGCAGCCGCAACTGGTGGTCTTTGCGGCCGACCACGGCATTGCCGCGCAGGGCGTCAGCGCCTACCCGCAAGCCGTGACGCTGCAGATGATGGCCAACATGCTGGCCGGTGGGGCGGCGGTTTCGGTGCTGGCGCGGCAACACGGCTTGGCTTTGACGGTGGTGGACTGCGGTGTGGCCGGTGACATCGCGCCGCAGCCCGGCTTGCATGTCGCCAAGGTCCGCGCCGGCACGGCCGACAGCAGCCGTGGCCCGGCGATGGCCAGCGCCGAATGCGAAGCCGCCATGGTCAACGGCCGCAGCTTGCTGCAAGGCCTGCCCGGCAATGTGTTGCTGCTGGGCGAGATGGGCATTGCCAACAGTTCTGCCGCAGCGCTGTTGATGGCGCGGCTGACGGGCTTGCGCATTGAAGACTGCGCCGGCCGCGGCAGCGGGCTGGACGACGCCGGCATGGCGCACAAAGTGAGTGTGCTGTCACGCACCCTGGCCTTGCACCATGCGGCGCGTTCACCGTTGCAGGCACTGGCCGCACTCGGCGGCTTGGAGATCGCCACCATGGCCGGCGCCGTGTTGCAGGCCGTGGCCGAACGCCGGCTGGTGGTGGCAGACGGTTTCATCACCACCGCCGCGGTGGCCGTGGCCGCCGCGCTGCAGCCCGGCGTGCTGCGCTGTTGCGTCTTCGCCCACGCCTCGGCGGAAAACGGCCATGCTGCGTGGCTGCGGCATTTGGGCGTGCAGCCACTGCTGGACCTGGGCCTGCGCCTGGGTGAAGGCTCGGGCGCTGCGCTGGCCTGGCCGCTGCTGAAGTCGGCCGAATTGCTGCTCGCACAGATGGCTTCTTTCGGCAGCGCAGGGGTCAGCACGCGTGTGGCATGAACTGCGCTTGTTCCTGATCGCGTTGCAGTTCCTGACCCGCGTGCCGGTGCCGGCGGGGGTGGGCTGGAAGGCCGAGTGGCTGAACGACAGTGCGCGCCACTTTCCCGCGGTGGGCATGCTGGTGGGTGCGTTTGCAGCGCTGGTGCTGTGGGCCGCCGCGCATGCCTGGTCGGCGGCGGTGGCGGTATTGCTGAGCATGGCCGCCACCGTCTGGTTGACGGGTGCCTTCCACGAAGACGGCCTGGCCGACACCTGTGACGGCCTGGGTGGCACGGCGGCCCGTGCACGCGCGCTGGAAATCATGAAGGACTCGCGCCTGGGCACCTATGGCGCCGTGGCATTGCTGTTGGTGCTGGCGCTGAAAGCCGCAGCGCTGCACAGCCTGGCCACGCGTGACCTGTTGGCCACCTTGGCCGCACTGCCGCTGGCCCATGCTTGGTCGCGCGCCGCAGCGGTGCTGTTGATGCGCTGGCTGCCCTATGGCGGCGACGCCGAACACGCGAAGGCCAAACCGCTGGCCCAGCAGGTCGATGGGCTGGCCTTTGCCATCGCCATGCTGTGGGCGCTGCTGGCAGCGGCGTCTGCGGCGGTATTTTTGCCCGGCGCGGCCCTGCTGGCGGCGGCCATGGCCGTGGCCATCACCACGCTGTGCATGGCGCGCTGGCTGCAGCGCAGGCTGGGTGGCTATACGGGTGACACGCTGGGTGCGACGCAGCAGTTTGCAGAACTGGCGGTGTACCTCGCGCTGGCCGCGGCGCTGGCCCACGGTGCATCGCTGCCAGGTGGTTGACGAAGCCCCGCTGCTGTGGTGCTGGCGCCACCCGCGTGCCATCGGCGCGGCCGGGCGCTGCATTGGCAGTACCGATGTGCGCATCGACAAGCGCAAAGCCAAGCGCCTGGCGCACCGCATGCGCCGCGTGGCGCGCCAGCACGGGCTGCCGCGGCAGGCCTGGGTGTCGCCGCTGCAACGCGCCCGCGCGGTGGGCCGGTGGCTGCGCCAATGGGGCTGGCAGGTGCGGGTGGATGGGCGCCTGGCCGAGATGGATTTCGGCCGCTGGGAAGGCCGCCCCTGGGCTGACATTCCGTGGGCCGAAGTGGCTGCCTGGGAAGCCGATTTGCTGCACCACGCGCCCGGCGGTGGTGAAGCGCTGCAAGCCCTGGCGCGCCGCGTACACGCCTGGGCTGATGAAGCTCTGGCCGCCGGCGTGCCGCGTTTGTTGGTCGGCCATGGCGGCTGGATCAACAGCCTCTTGCACCTGCCACGCCTGCTGCCATGCAACGCTTCATTGGACGCAGCCGACTGGCCCGCCGCACCGTCCCACGGCGCGCTGCGTTGCTGGCCCGCGGGCCGCCGGCCAAGCCGCTGATCCAGCGCAGCGGCGCTTGGGCGCACCGCGCCCGCCGTTGGTCGCAAGGGCCTCGTGCCACGCTGCCGGCATGACGACAGTACAGCCATCGCAACCCCACTTCGCAAGGAAGTCATCATGTCCAAGAGCCTGTTTCAACGCGGTTTGTCGCTGGCCCTGTCGCTGCTGCTCACCGTGGCCATGCTGGCCAGCATTGACCAGCTCAGCCAGCGCGAAGAAGCGCCGCCGCAATGGGCGCAACAGACTTCGGTTCGCGCATGAAGACCTTGCTGTTGCTGGTCGGCTGGTGCTTGCTGTTGGTGGTGTGCTGGCCGCTGGCGCTGCTGGTCCTGCTGCTGGCGCCCGTCGTGTGGCTGCTGTGGTTGCCGCTGCGTTTGCTGGGTCTCACCGTGCATGCCGTGTTCGCGTTGCTGCATGCTTTGTTGCTGCTGCCGGCACGCTTGCTGCGAGGCCATCGCTGACTTGAGCGTGCCAGAATTCCCTTGTCGCAAAGTACGCAAAGTACGCAAAGTACGACGGGGAGGCTTCGATGAAGGCATGGAAACAGTGGGCTCTTTGGGCGCTGTCGGCGGTGTCCCTGGGCATGGTTCAAGCGCAGACGTCCAGCGAAGCAGAAAAGGTTTTTGAGCAAGCCCGACAGGCCGCCACCACCGGCCCGGCCGATGTACCGCTGGCCGGCAAGGGGGTGCTGAAGCTGCCCGCCGATCACGCCTTCATTCCGCAACCGCAGGCCAGCCAATTGCTGCGCGCGATGGGCAACCCGGGCGAAGACCCGCGCCTGCAAGGGCTGATCTTCCCGCAGGGTGAAGGCAGCAAGGGCGGCTGGTTCATGACCGTGCGCTACGAAGATTCAGGGCACATCAAAGACGACGAAGCGCGCGACTGGAACGCCGACGAATTGCTCAAGGGCTACCGCGAAGGCACCGATGCGTCCAATGAAGAACGCGTCAAGCTGGGTGTGCCCGCCATCGAGGTCTTGGGCTGGGCCGAAAAGCCGGCCTACGACGCCGCCACACACCGCCTGGTGTGGGCCATGACATCGCGTGAAAAAGGCGCGAGACCGGCGCAGGCGGGCGAACCACAGGGCGTGAACTACAACACCTACGTGCTCGGCCGCGAGGGCTACTTCACGCTCAACCTCGTCACCGGCCTGGCCGATCTGCCGCAGCACAAGCCCGCCGCGCACACGCTGCTGGCAGCGCTGAACTTCAACCAAGGCCAGCGCTATGCCGACTTCAACAGCAGCACCGACAAGGTGGCCGAATACGGCCTGGCCGCGCTGGTGGTGGGCGTGGCGGCCAAGAAGCTGGGTTTGATCGCCGCCGGCGCACTGTTTTTCGCCAAGTTTGCGAAAGTCATACTGGTCGGGTTGGCGGTGTTTGGTGCGGGCGCGGCCAAGTTCTTCAAGCGCAAGAAAGACCAGCCCGCGCCGCCTGATTTGCCGCCTGCATCGCCGTCTGTTACGCCGTCCGTTACGCCGTCAGTTACGCCGCCCGGCACGCCACCATCGGCCTGAACGCCCACCACACTGGCCATGATCAAAGTGCTGTTGCTGCTGCTGTCTGGCGCCAAGCTGGGCAAGCTGTTCGCCAGCGGCGGCACGATGCTGATATCGGTGGTCGTCTACGCCTTTGTCTTCGGCTGGCCCTATGCGGTGGGCTTTGTCGCGTTGCTGTTTGTGCACGAGATGGGCCATTACATCGCCGCCCGCCAGCGCGGGCTGGCGGTGGGGCTGCCCACTTTCATCCCGTTTCTGGGTGCCTGGATCAACCTGAAAGACCTGCCGCACGACGCCGAGACGGAAGCCTACGTCGGCCTGGGTGGCCCGCTGCTGGGCACGGTGGGCGCCATCGCCGTCTACTTCATGGCGCGCGAAACGGGCACCACCTGGTTGCTGGCGGTGGCCTATTCGGGTTTCTTTTTGAACCTCTTCAACCTGATCCCGATTTCGCCGTTTGACGGCGGCCGCATCACCGCGGTGCTCAGCCCGCGCATCTGGCTGCTGGGCGTGCCCGTGCTGGGCGCGCTGTTCATCTGGCGGCCCAGTCCCATGTTGATCCTGATGGCGCTGCTGGCCGCACCGCAGGCCTGGAAGGCATGGAAATTCCGCAACGACAGCGAAGAAGCGCTGACCTACTACGCCGTGCCCACCGCCAAGAAATGGGAATACGGGCTGATCTATATCGGCCTGGCCGCCTTTCTGGCGGTCATGGTGTACGACGTGCACGAGATGCTTGAAGCGCAGCGCGCGGTGCGCGGCGGCTAGCCCTCCGTGGGCATCAAACCTGAGCATGCGATGCGTGGCCGACACCCCGTCCTTTTTTCGCTGTTCGCCGTGTTCACGCTCGGCCCGTGCGCGGCCGGCTTTGCCAGTGCCCAGACGAAGGCAGCGCCTGCGTCCGCGGTACGCATCCTGTCCGCGCAGGCTGGTCTTTTCGATCCACCCGGTACCGATGCGACGCAGTTTTTGCCGACCACCCGGGTGCCGCTCAAAGACGGCCAGGTCTTTGGCTGGAAGATGACGGTGCAGACCAGCCTGAAAAGTGTGCTGGTTCGAGAGGAGATCACACTGCCGCAGGAACCGATGACCTGGGGCGACCCGGAACCCGATATCAAACGCAAGACCTCGGCGGATGGGCGCAGCGCCACCACCGAGTTGTGGCTGCAGCCTAAGGACGGCGTCATCTTCCGCACCTGGTCGGTCACGTCCGGTGATCCCAAGGGCTTCTGGGTCATCAAGGTCTCTGTCCAGGGCCAGGCCGAAAAGGTCTTTCGCCTGGAGGCGCATTGAGACCGCAGCCCACGCTGAACCAGCGCCGCCGCGACGATGCGCCTTGGCCCGGCCGCAGCGACCCGCTACATTTTCTGCATCCGGGCCAGGCTTCCAGCATCACGGCGCGGTCGGGCTTCGTCATGCCCCGCAACCTACGAACCCCGGGCCACATCCATGGTTGACCTACTTGCCGCTCATCGCCACACCACAGACAACCGGGCCGAGATCGAGGCCAGCCAGCGCTGCGGCTGCTTCAATTGCATGCAGATCTTCGCACCCGAAGAGATCGTGGCCTGGGCCGGGCTGGATGTGAGCAGCTTCGACGACCCGGATTCGTTGACCGGCGGCACAGCGCTGTGCCCAGGCTGCGGCAGTGAATCTGTGGTCGGCGACAGGTCTGGCTACGACATCGAGCCCGGCTTTCTGGGTCAAATGCACGAGGCCTGGTTCCAGAAAACGATCATTCGCAAGCCCAAGCCAAAGGCTTGATCCGGCAGTCGTGAATGTCAGCCCTGGCGGGGCCACACCTGCGTGGTGGTGTCGCGCCTGTGCCTGTAGTTGCAAGAAAGGCAGTTCGATCCGGCGCTGACCACTGAACCTGGAAACGGCAGTTGACCGCTTGCTACCGCCCCAAACACCGCATGAATGCTGACTTTTCGACGCCGACAACATTCACCTTTTGGGTGAGAGCGCTACGCACCCGACTGCCCTGCGCAGCGGCGCGCTGGCGGCGTTGCTTGTCGTTGCGGGCCTGAGCCCGCTGCCTCGTCGCCCCTTGCCATCGCACCGCATCGCAGCCCACTCGGGCGCGTTCAACTGCCGTTTCTAGTCTCTAGCGCAAGTTTGTCATTTGGCACTACGACCCCCAATGGACTCAACGAGTTAAGGCGATTTCGCGGCGCGCATGGCACTACTTTTGTGTCGTGCGGCGCGGCGCTGGATCGGTCGATGAGATCGTGCTAAACGAGCACGCGATGAGTGCCGCCGGGATTGGGGGCGAGGCCCAGGTTCTCGGTGATCATTTGGTGACGCGGCTCGGGCCGGGTGGCCTTGCGCACATGCACGGTGCGGCCGTCACGTCGCTGCAACGTGGCTGTCACGCGCTGCTGCGTGGCCAGCGTCTCGCGCAGCGTCTGCCAACTGGCGTCGTTGCCGCGCTTCTTGAGGTGCAGGCGCAGCGTGTGCACGAAGTGGTAAGCCAGCACGCTGGTGAACAGATGCCCTTCGACCCGCCGGTCGATCTGGTGGAACACCGGGCGCAGGCCCAGGTCGGTCTTGAGCGAGCGCAACACCGACTCCAGGTTGGTCAGCATCGTGTAGGTGCGCCACAGCGTCGCGTTGTCCAACTCCACGAGGGTCGTGCGCAGGCAGTACACGCCCGGATGCATGGCAGCGCTGCCGGGCTTGACCCGCTTGGTCCAGGTGATGGCGCTGACCTTCGTGCCGCTGGCGTCTTGGGTGATCTCGATTTGGTAGTGCTGCGCGGCCCGCGCGTAGCGCTGCTTGGCGCGGCCGAGCCGCTGCATGATCTTGGCCACCTCCGTGGTGCCGCGCGGCTTGCTCAGGCCAGCCTGCAGTTTGACCAGCACCGCCTCGAAGCCGGCCGTCTTGGCCGCATCGATGGCGCGGACCTTCTGCTCGCGTGCCGGCGAGTGGCAGTACAGCAGCGCGTGGCCCTGCTCGCCCGGCACGCGCTGGATCTTGATCGTCACATTGCCTGCCGACTGCACCTCGGTGGCGAGCGCCGGATCGAACTGGCGCTCGCGCAAGCGTGACACCACCACGTAGTCGTAGCCCTGGGCCCTGAGCCACGTCAGGTTGGCCTCGGTGGCGATGCCCGCATCCATCACCACCGTGGCCCCCGGGGGTGCGCCCAGGCCGGTGAGCATGTCCTTCAGGGTCGCCGGTTCGCTGGCGTTGCCGGCGAAGACGCGGCTGCGGCGCGGAAATCCGCTGCCGTCCAGCGCCATCGCCAGGCTCACCAGCGGGCAGTCGCTGCGGCACGCCTTGCTGTGCCCGCGTTTGGCCTTGCCCACGCCCGCGGCGATGCCCTCGAAGCAGGTGTTGGTGAGGTCGTACAGGGTGATCGTTTCACCGAAACCGAAGAGGGTCTGCGCCTGCGCGAACAGGTGGTCCTGCAAGGCCTCGCGGTGCTTGTACAGCGCGTCCGAGGCGCGGTACAGGCGGTTCAAATCCATCTTCGCGAAATCGTGATCGATGAGCTCGCCCAGAGCCGAGGTCTCACCCAGCCAGGCGTGCGTGGCCAGCTCGCTGCAAGGCTGGGCCATGCGGGCGACGATGTTGCCCACAGCCGCGGCGATCTGTGGGCGGTTCAGGCCCAACTGCTCAAGCTTGTCTTCAAAGCCGCACTGGCGCATCACTGAGAGCGCCGCGTGCTCCACGCCCACGCTGCGCGGATCGACCAGCTCAAGCGAGTCGAGATCGACCTCTTGGTAACGATCCAGCTCGCCGGGCTCACTGGCCGGGCTGCTGGCCGGGCTGTTGGCCGGGCTGTTGGCCGGGCTGCTGGGCGCCTTGACGCCAGGCTTGACGGGCTTGACCAACGCGCGATCAGCGGGAGCAGCGCGCGCCGTGGGCGCCGCGCCCAGGCTGGGCGCGGCAGGCGTGCGCGCAATGATCTGTGCTGCGAAGCGTTGCGCAAAGACTTGCACCTCCTCAGGCAGCGTAGCCTCCAGCATCGAGCGCTGCCCGTGCACCAATTCGTCGATGCGTTGGGCCAGCGCGGGCCAATGCGTTTGGGGCAGATCGAAGTGGCTACCCAAGTTGAGCAAAGTAGTCTGCTTGACGACGCTACCCACTCGCTCGCTGCGCACCAGGCGGTGGGTGACATAGGGCTCGCCGGAGATGCGATTGCGGGTCTGGGTGCGGCGGATGAACATGCGCCCTATGTTGCACGAAAAACCGGGTGCGCGGTCACATTCTAAAAACTATTATGGCACTACATTTCAATTCCAGAACGAAACCCAATGCCGACAAGGACTTGCGGTCTACTAACTACTTAACTGGGAGGGAAAGGTGACAAACTCGGGTTAGGCTCACTCCTCAGTGGAATGTGGCGTCCGGCTCCAGGCTCATACCTCGTTGGACAAGACTCCGGCCGGCGGCGCAGGCACCGATGGCGCACACTGCGGGCCCGCCCACCCGAGGCCACCGGCCCGTGCTGCCCATGCAAGCCCTGCTCGATGCGATGGCCGCCCTGCCCCTGCCCGCGCAGGCGCAGCGCCTGTTCCATGGCCGTGGCGGCCTCTACCCGGGCTGTGAGCACCTGTCGCTGGACGCTTACCCACCGGTTTGGGTGCTGACCAGCTTCTTGCCCATGACCGACGCTGACCTGGCCACGCTGCACGCGGCGCTGGGCCAGCGCTGGCAGCAACTGGCGCCGGGCCAGGCCCTGAATTGGGTCTACCAGTGCCGGCATGGCGCGCAGGCGCAGACCCGGTTGATGGCCGGCGCTGTGCCCGACCCTCTGGTCGTGACCGAGGCCGGCGCGCGCTTGGCCGTGCACCCGCTGCGTGGCCAGAACCACGGCCTGTTCCTGGACATGGCGATGGGCCGGCGCTGGGTGCAGGCGCACAACCTGGCACGGCCGGGCCAGATGCTGCTGAACCTGTTTGCCTACACCTGCGCCTTCTCGG
>JANMJI010000037.1:0-2530 GCA_031371275.1 Betaproteobacteria bacterium | reverse complement strand
GAACTACGACATCAAGTACCGCATGGGCCAGGAGTCCAACGCCGATGATTGACCTTGCCCCCGCACAGTCAGCGGGCCTGGTGACCAAGCTGCTGGCCTCGCCGGAAAGCCATACGCTGGACTTCAAGCGCGTCAGCGGCAAGATGGTGGGCAAGGCGTTGGAGACGGTCTGCGCGTTTGCCAACTCGGACGGTGGCGCGCTCGCTTTGGGCGTGGAAGACCCAGGCAAGGCGAGTGGCCTTGCCCGCCTGTACGGTATTCAAGAGAACCCCGAGGCGCTGGACGAATTGCAGCGCAAGTTGCGCACCCAGTTCAACCCACCCATCGACAACGTGCGCCTGCTGCGCCTGCCTTGCACGCTGCGCGGCGGCCAGGCAGGCCACTTGGCGCTGGTGCAGGTGCCCGCCAGCGACCGTGTGCACTCCATCGTGGACGACGGCACCTGGACGCGGCTGGACGCCAGCAACCGGCAGTTGCTGGCACAAGAGGTGGCCGAGCTGTCCTACCGCCGCGGCGTGCGCAGCGCAGAGAGCGAAACGGTGCCGGTGCCCCTGGAGCTGCTGCAGACGCAGGCCTGGCGGCGCTTCGTTGCCGGGCGCGGTTTGCGGGCAGGCGACTTCGGTGACCAGCTGTTCCGTATCGGGCTGGCCGACAAGGCGGCCGATGGCGTGCTGCCACGCCGGGCTGCAGTGCTGCTGTTTGCCGAAGAGCCATCCGGGCTGTTGGCCACTTATGGCGCTCGTGCGGATATCCGCCTTTTTGTCATCGACGGCAAGGCCTTGCAGCCGGGCGCCACGCCCAACTACCGCAAGAAGCCCCTGACCGTCCGCGGGCCGCTGGCAGACCAGATCGACAAGGCGGTGGCCCTGGTACTGCGTGAACTGGAAGAAGGCCTCACGCTGTCGCGCAGCGGTTTCAAGACGCGGCACGTGTACCCCGAGCGCGTGGTGAAGGAAGCCATCGTCAATGCCGTGGTGCACCGCGACTACCGGCTCAACCGCGACATCAGCATCCGACTGTTTGACGACCGCATCGAGGTGGAAAGCCCGGGCACCTTCCCGGGCACCATCAAGCCCGCCAACATCGAAAGGGCCGGCTCCAAGGCGCGCAACCCGCTGGTGGCCATGAACCTGCGCGAGTTCCCCGAGCCGCCCAACATCGACGGCGGCGAAGGCGTGCCCATGATGTTTGCCGAGATGGCGGCCGCCAAGCTGTACCCGCCGCAATACCGCCAAAACACCGAAGCACAGACCGAGAGCGTGACCGTGACGCTGCTGAACCTGGAGCGACCGAGCGCCTGGGATCAGGTCAGCCACTGGATCGACACCTATGGCTCGATCGCCAACGCCGACCTGCGGCAGATCACCGGGGCTGACACCTTGAAGGCTTCGAAGATGTTGGTGGCCTGGGTGGAGCAGGGTGTGCTGGAAGTGCTGCCCGGCCGAGGCAAGCGCAACACGGCGTACAGCAAGCCCGCCCGGCCCACGGATCAGCCTTCTTTGTTATCTGAAGCCGTGGATAACAAACTGGCAGAGGGGAAAAAACGCTTTTGATTCAAAGACTTGGCGCAGAGATTGTTCTCTGTCACCGGTTCTGGCGCCTGCGAGGTGCGTGTGCTGGCACGCCGCAGCCGCGACAGAATTGGCCCGTGGTTGTTATCTCCGGCTTCAGATAAAGAACCCGGAGGTGATAAAAAACACAATAAAATCAATGGCTTAGGAGTTGCGTCATTCCCCAAAAGGCAGACCCCTGGCAGCGCCGCAGTCTCGCGGGCCTGCTGTCGGGCGTGGGGGTTGAGGGCTTGCTGGACGCGCCGCTGACGGCATTCTTCGCCTCACGCACCAGCAGCGGCACCGCCATCCGGGCGGCCATGGATTGGGCCGTAGCCCAGGTACGCACCCACCAAGCCGTGGTGAGCGGCTTCCATTCGCCGGTGGAGCAGGCGGTACTGCGGCTGTGCATGCAAGCCAGTTCGCCAGCTGTGGCGGTGATTGCCAGGCCGGTGGCTGGCGCAAGACTCGGCAGAGACTGGGTGGCGGGCATTGAGGCTGGGTACTTGGTCGTGGTGTCGGCACAAGGGCCTGACCAGCGTGACAGAGAGCGCTTGACCGCTGTGGCCGCCAAAGTAAGGAACGACGTTGCAGCACGCTTGGCCAGCCGCATCGTCATCTCGCAGGCCTCGGTCGGTGGGCAACTGGCGGATCAGGTTGCAGTTTGGCAAGCAGAAGGCTTGCGCGTCGACTACTTGATCCCGTCTTGATTCCCAGCCCTGAGCACGAAAATCCGAGGCGGAGATTTACGCCGCCGCCCGGTACCCCCGCGGTATCGCCGCCAACAAGCGCTTCGTGTACTCCTCTTTCGGCGCCGCCAATATCTGCGCCGCACTGGCTTGTTCAACAACCACGCCGTCTTTCATCACCAGCACTTCGTCGCTGACAAAGCGCACCACGGCCAAGTCGTGGCTGATGAAGACGTAGCTCAGGCCGAACTCGTCTTGCAGGTCTTTCAGCAGGTTCAGCACTTGCGCTTG